>NZ_JBITCT010000102.1:0-14756 GCF_044453465.1 Streptomyces sp. NPDC051677 | reverse complement strand
GAGTACTTTCTGGGGGCGGCCATGGTCGATGTTCCTCTCATGAGAACCATCTGACCCTCTGTCAACACACTCCGCATCTCGGGGGAACCTCACCGACGACCTCGACGTCCTCCTCAAGGACGGGTGTGCTGTAGGTGAGCACGTCCGGGCGCGCTTCCAGCTTGGTGTTGTCGACGCGTCCCCGGTCCTTGGCCATGCGCGCACCGCCGACCGCCGGCGTCGGGTCGGCCGGGTCGTACCGGTATTGATCCGGCTCGGACTCGGCCGGGGCCTCGTCGGCCAGGGCGCCTCCGGGCTGGAGATGGAATCGCCGGGGCTCGTAACCCTGAGGCGGCCAGGACTCGAAGTCGCGCCAGCTCTCCTCGCCCATCACATACAACCGGACCGGCAGGCGCGGTGGCGGCTGTTCGCCGCGCGCATACGCCAGCCCGAACTCCAGGGCCTCAGTGAAGGGGACCTCGGTGACCGTCATGTGGGTCCAGGGGCCGACGGTCAGCCGCGCCGGGCGCCCCGCATCCTGCAAGATTCGGAAGTCGCGCAGCTGACCGGGCAGGAATATGTCGTACCAGCCGCCGATCGAACTGACCGGCACGCTCACATCGGCCACCCGACGGCGGTGGTCGAAGCCTTCCCAGCGTGGGTCGTCCGCGTCATGGGCGAGGATGTCCTGGATGTACTGCGAGCGCTGCCCGAAGGCGGCCACGTCGGCCTGGTCGAGGGGAAGTGTCGACAGGGCCCGGGCGTTCTTTCTCTCCTGTATGGGTTTGCGCAGCAGCGCCAGCGGGCGTTCCTGGGTTCCGACCTGCACGCCCCAGCCGAACGGCGTCTCCAGCGACATGCCGTCCGAACGGAGGAACTCCAGCGTGAGGGCCGACTCGGTCACCTGCGGGATCATCGCCTTGACCTGCGGCGGGAGTTGGTCGGCGACCGCCCACTGCACGTGTCCCATGTAGCTCAGACCCCACAGCACGATGGCGTCCCCGAACCAGGGCTGCTTGATCAGCCAGTCGAGGGTCGCCAGGCCGTCGGCACGTTCCTGCCGCATCGGGTCGAACGTGCCGCCCGACCCGAAACCACCCCGCGCGCTTTGGATCAGCACCTGATAACCACGCTCGGCCAAAGCGCGGCCCATGACTTCGCCGAAAAGGCCGCCTCGGCCGTAAGGGGTGCGGATCAGCAGGGTCGGCAGGCCATCGCCTCCGGCCTTGGGCACCCATCGATCCGCCAGCAGTACGGTTTCGTCAGGCATGGGCACCCGCAGATCCCTGTGGGCCGTCACCTCACGGGTGAGGGGCAGGGGCAGCTTGAGCAGACGCTGGACGACAAGACTCTTCACGTTCATCGTGCATCCTTCGTATCGGGCGGAGCGCTTGGCCGGTCCAGGGCGCCCATCAGGACGGACATCACGCTCATCAGCCGATCGGTGAAGGCCTCGGGATCGAGCGGGTCATCGCCTTCGACGACCCAGGTCGTCAAGAACGCGCCCCCGCCACCCGCCACGAAGGCCGCGAGATCAGCGGCGGCCTGCGCGGTGAGGCGGTCCCCGTAGAACTGCTGGATGCCCTGCAGGTTGACGGGAAGAAGCAGTCTGATCAGCCCGCGGTCCAGGGCGAAGGCACAGGATCCGGTCAACAGGGCGCGGTAGAACACCCGATGCTCGGCGAAGTGACGGACCACGGTGAGTGCCTTCTCCCGCGGCGTCCCCGGCGCGTTGTCGCCGAGGTACGGGAGCAGCTCCCTTCGGGCGCGGTCGAGCCCGGCTTCCAACAGCAGGGTGTCGCGGTCGCCGAAGTGCTGGTAGACGACCTTTCGGCTGACGTCCGCGGCCTCGGCGATGTCCGAGAGCGGCACAGCGGAGGTGCCACGCTCCTCGACGAGCACGATGGCGGCCGCCATGAGGGCCGCGCGTGAGCGGCGCACCCGACGGTCCTGACTGCCTTCCTGCAGGCTCGCTTCCATGCCCCAATAGTGGTCACTCGTAACTTAGGAAGCAAGTGTTTCCAATCTTTGATTGATTGAGTAACGTAAGTACCTATCCAGCCCCGGGCAAGGAGACGCGCAGATGAGTCCGTTGACGGCGACCGAATCCACGCAGACGAGTCTCGCGGCGGCAGCGGACCGGATCCGGCTACAGGCGGAGGCCGCAGCCGTGGAGAACGACCGCGGTCGGCGACTCGTGCCGGAGCTGGCAAAGACGCTCCGCGAGTCCGGGCTGATGCGGTGCGGGGCACCGGAGTCTCTGGGCGGGACACAGACCTCGCCCTCCGTGTCCCTCGCGACTGCCGAGACGATCGCCCGGGGTGACGCGGCCACCGGCTGGTGCGTTTCCATCGCCCTCACCAGCAGCCTGCTCGCCGCCTATCTGCCGCCGGAGGGGGCCTCAGAACTGCTGGGCGCCCCGGACTCGGTCGCGGCGGGAGTGTGGGCGCCGAAGGCGACGGCCCGCCCTGTCGACGGTGGCGTCGTGGTCTCCGGCCGCTGGTCCTTCTGCAGCGGCATCACCCACGCGGACTCCTTCTTCGGCGGCTGCCTCCTCGGAAGCGGCCCTGACGGCGACGGCAAGCCGGTGCTGCGCATCGTCGGTATTCCGGTCGAACAGCTTGAGGTGCTCGACACCTGGCACACCTCCGGCCTTCGCGGCACGGGCAGCCATGACGTCGTGGCGAAAGACGTCTTCGTGCCCTCCCGCCGCATCCTGTCCCTGACCGACCGGCCCGTCGTCGACGCCCCGCTCTACCGATTCCCGGTCTTCGGATACTTCGCCCTGGCCGTCGCCGCCGTGGCGCTGGGCAACGCGCGAGGCGCCATCGAGGACCTGCTCGACCTCGCCGGCCGCAAAGTGCCGACCGGCTCGCGGCGCACGCTGGCCGAGAGGCCGGCGACCCAGGCCGCCCTCGCTCAGGCGGAGGCCGCCCTGCGCGCCGCGCGCGCCCTCTTCTACTCATCGATCGATGACGCGTGGCACGCCGCGAACACCGACGACGGTGTCTCTCTCGGCCTTCGGACCGACCTGCGTCTCGCGGCGACCCACGCCGCTCGCACCTCCGCGGAGGTGGTCAGGGCCATGTACGACCTCGGCGGCGGATCGGCGATCTACGAGGACTCGCCGCTGCAGCGTCGCTTCCGCGACGCGAGCGCCATCACCGCCCACATCCAAGTCGCACCGACCACGTGGGAGATCACCGGCCGCATCCTGCTCGGTGTCCCGACGAACGCCGACAACCTGTGACGGCGGACATCGTGTACCGACGGCGGTGACACGACCAGAACGCCACGGCACTGTATGCCGACTCCGCGCACCGCAGAACTCGAACGTCGTGCGCACCACCGAACGCAACATGTAACGAGTCGCCCGGAGGCCCAAGTTGGAGCTCACCAGACGTACCTTCACCGCCCTCGGCGCTACAGCCGCAGCAAGCCTCTCCCTTCCCGCCACAGCTGCGGCGGCGGCCCTCCCGGACACACCTCTGCCGTTAGCCGACGGCGCCGCGCACACTGTCTCCTTCGACAGGTACTCGATGGTCATCGACGGGCGACGAGTCGTCCTGTGGTCCGGCGAGATGCACCCCTATCGACTGCCGAGCCCCTCGCTGTGGCTGGACACGCTGCAGAAGTTGCGCGCCCACGGACACAACGCCGTCAGCATCTACGTCGCCTGGAACTACCACTCCCCCGCGCCGGGCGTCTTCGACTTCACAGGGGTGCGTGACCTCGACCTGTTCCTGCGCATGGCCGCCGAGACGGGCCTGTACGTCCTGGTGCGTCCCGGGCCCTATGTCAACTCCGAAATCGACGGCGGCGGCTTCCCCGGCTGGCTGACGGTCACCAAGGGACGGGCCCGTACCGACGACGCCACCTACCTCTCCCACGCGGACGAGTACTTGACGGCCGTGAACGAGATCGTGGCGCGACATCAGTACACGCGCGGCGAGGGCACCGTCGTCCTGTACCAACTGGAGAACGAGTACGCCGCGCTCGCCGGCACTGACACCGGCAGCAACTACATGACGCACCTGTACGCGAAGGTCCGCGCCGACGGCATCGACGTACCGCTGTTCCACAACGACTTCGACCGCAACGGGCGCTGGGTGCCCGGCTCGTTCGACACAGGCGCCGAGTCCGGCCGCTACCTGTATGCCTTCGACGGCTATCCGGTCCCGACCGATTCTCCCCCGGACTGGGGTTACTTCGGTGTCGGCGGCACGCAGGGCGGCTCGACGGCGAGCCCCGACACCCCGGGTTTCATTGCCGAGTTCGGAGGCGGCTGGTTCGACGCGTGGGGCGGCGCCGGGTTCTCCGGCAAGGGTTACGAGGAAGTGCGCCGTTCTCGGGACGCGGCATACCTGAGGCGCTTCGGTCTGACCAACCTCGCCAACGGCATCAAGATCCTCAATGTTTACATGGCGTTCGGCGGCACCTCGTGGGGCTGGCTCCCCGCGCCGATCGTCTACACGTCGTACGACTACGGAGCCGCGCTCGACGAGGCCCGCAACGTCACCTCGAAGATGATCCCCATGCACCAGATCGGGCAGCTGCTGCACAGCGTGCCCGACCTGGCGAAACTGGACCGGGCCGCCGACACCACGGCCACGAACCCGGCGCTGAAGGTGTACCACCTGACCAACCCGGACACCGGCGCCCATGTGTACGTGCTGCGCAACGACTCGTCGGCGTCAGTGAGTTCGGATGTACCGATCGTCCTTCCGGCCGGCACGACCCTGGCGACAGAGGTCACCGTGGGAGCCAAGGACGCCAAGCTCATCGCCACGGGCATCCGACTGGGGCGGTCGCGACTGGTGTACTCGACCGTCCAGCCCATGCTGGGGGTCACCGCCGGTCGCCTGGATGTCGCCGTATTCGCCGGGCGCGGCCGCGAGGCGGCCGAGGCCGCCTTCGCCTTCGAGCGCGAACCGCGGGCCAGAGTGCTCCAAGGTGCGGGGAGCACCGCCTATGCGGACGGCCGGCTGACGGTGCGGACGGAGGGTCTCAACGGTCTGACACGGGTGCTGATCGGCGACTCCCTCCTCGTGCTGTTCGCCGACGACGAAGCTTCAGCACGGCTGTGGCGCTACGACACCCCCTCCGGACCGGTCCTGGTGCGCGGCCCGGCGCTGCTGCGCACGGCGCGCCTGAGCGGGGCGACCGTCCATCTGACCGGCGACACCGTCGAGGACGCGGACCTGGAGGTGTGGGCACCGCGCGGCGGCCAGCGCGTGACCTGGAACGGCGAACCGGTGCGCGTGCGCGCCACCGCCTCCGGCAGTCTCACCGCCGTGCACAGCCTGCCCGGCGTAGCCGAGATCGCCCTGCCCGCCCTCGCAGGCTGGCGCCACCACTCCGAAAACCCCGAAGCCCAGCCGGAGTTCGACGACACCGGGTGGACCGTCGCGGGCAAGACGTCCTCCTACTCGACAACGCCTGTGCCCGCCGGGCAACCGGTGCTGTTCGCCGACGACTACGGATTCCACTATGGCGACGTCTGGTATCGCGGCTCCTTCGACGGCGCACGCGGCATCGACTCCGTCGTCCTCGACTACAGCACCGGAACGCAGGGCCTGCTCATGGCCTGGCTCGACGGACGTCCGCTCGGCACACACCGGATGCCTGTTCCCAGCGCGTCCCAGTCAGGGTGGGGGACCTGGACCGCCACGGCGGCTTTCACCGTGCCGGAGGACCTGCGCACGCAGGGCGGCCACGTCCTCTCCGTGCTCGTCCGCCGTATGCAGCACGACCAGGACGGCTGGGCCGCCGACACCCACAAGGCCGCCCGCGGCCTGACCGCGGTGAAGTTCACCGGCACCGCCCCTGCCGTGACCTGGCGCATCCAGGGCGAGGCCGGCAGTGATCCGGTCCGCGGACCGCTCAACGCCGGCGGTCTGCACGGCGAACGGCATGGATGGCATCTGCCGGGCCTGAGCACCGGGCAAGGCTGGGAGGAGACGGGCTTCCCGCGCTCGGTGCGACGTCAGGGCGTCGACTGGTACCGCACCACGTTCCGGCTGGGCGTCGGCCACGGCGTCGACGCGTCGATCGGCATCACCTTCACCGACGACCCGACCCGCGCATACCGTGTCCAGCTCTACGTCAACGGCTGGAACATGGGTCAGTACATCAACGACGTGGGTCCGCAGCACACCTTCGTCATACCCAACGGGATACTCCGCACCAAGGGGCGCAACACCTTGGCCCTGGCTGTACTGTCCGACGGAACGACCCCGGCAGGACCGGGCGACGTCTCACTCACACTCCTGGGAAGAGCGGCGGGAGGTGTGACGGTGACCCCGGTCGACTCCCCCGGCGCCTGAACATTGCAGCGACGCGCCGCTCTCGCCGACTCGGTCTACGAGCTTTCGGCGAGCCCTTCCCAGTGATCGGCGAGCGCCTGCAGAGCCGCCATGAGCGGTGCGCGCTGTGCCTCTTCGACGGACTCGAGGAGGGTCTTGTCGAGCATGCGGGCCCGGTCGTTGGCCTCACGGAGGGCCTGGCTGCCCGCGTCGGTGAGGTATAGCAGCTTGCGGCGGCCGTCGGCGGCATCCGGACGGCGGGCGAGCAGGCCGCGGTTCTGCAGCCTGCGTGCCACATCGGCCATGGTGGAGGTGTCCAGGGAGACGGCGGCGGCCATGGAGCGCTGGTCGCGACCTGGATTGGCTTCGACCGTCTGCAGTACCGCGAACTGGGGACCGGTGAGCACCGGATCCACCTCGCGCCCCCATACCGCCAGATACGCCTGGTAGAGACGCCGCACCTGATAGCCGGGTGCGGCGGTCAGGGCAGCGGGAATCTCCGGCGTGGTCTCGGTGGGCGGGGTCTGGTCGGCCATGGGGCCTACTTAAGCACGCACGGCCGACGCCGAGCCACAGCGGGGTTCGGTGCAGGATCCGGTCGCTCGGCAGGCTCCGGGGTCAGGCGCTCCGTGGTGAAGGCCAGTCCGTCACCGCGACACGACTACAGGCTCAGTGCTGGGCTCCCCGCAGGCCCTTACTCCCGCGCAGGCGGGGTCTGCCCGCCAGGGTGGTCCACAGGTGCGGGGTGACGTCGTCCTCGGGCAGTTGGGCGATCATGTAGCGGACGCAGCGTTCGATCTTGACCCGCCACAAGCGGGCCGCCTCGTTGCCGTCGGCGTCGAGCAACGCGTCGTAAACGGCGGTGTCCTCGTCGGCGATGGTGTCGCAGGCCTGGCTGTAGTCCATGCTCAGAACCGTGACGACCATGCGCAGGCGGGCCGTGAGGCGTTCGAAGGTGTGGGCGGCCTGCGGGAGGTCCGCGGTGCGGGCGAGGGTGTCCTGGAACGACAGGTCGGCCTCGCTGATGCGGGTGTTGTCACTGTCCCGGGCGGCCGCATGCACCTGCGCCAGGGCCGCTCCGGCCGGGGCGAGTTGCTCGCGGCCGAGCATGGCGACGCGGCGGATGAGCAGCGCGCCAAGGCTGGCGCGCAGGGCGTAGAGGTCCAGAACGTCTTTCGCCGTGACGGTGGGGACGACGGTCGCACCGCTCGGGAGCAGGTCGAGCATGCCCTCCTCGGCCAGCGCCCGCAGGCCGGCGCGGACGATCCGGCGCGAGAGGCCGAAGCGGGACACGAACGGCGCTTCCCGGACGCGGTCGCCGGGCCGGTGGGTAGCGGCGAGGAGGGCTTCGCGCAGCAGGCCGACGACGGGGTCGGTGCGGGGCGGAGCGTCGGTGGACGTGATCTGGGGCACCGGAGGGAGGGCAGGCTTGCCGAGTGCGCGCATGTCCCGGGCGTTCGAGTCGTTGTCAGGGGTGCAGATGGCCGGGATGTCGTAGGGCCGGCACGGCAAGGCGATCCGCGAGAAGGGGGCTGCGGACCGAGTCCACGTGGTGGACCAGGAGAGCAGGGCAGCGTGGAGGCGTAGCGGGTCGAGCGCAACCTCGTGAAGAACCGGGGCATCGGCGACGAGGAGGCGCCGGATCTCGTCGGTCCATGCCTCTGGGCTGGGTGCGTGATGCCAGCGTGGGCGCGTGGCCAGGGTGGTGTCCGGTCGCTCGTGGGTGCCGCCGCCTTCAGCCGGTACGCCGTACGCCAGCAGGTGCACGTGTGTCCCGGCACTCGCTGCCGACGTCACTTGTTCCAGGAAGGCGAGCCAGGAGGGATGATCCGCCCAGGCTGCGTCCTTCGGGCGCTGCTCGCCCCGCAGCGCGGCGAAGGCGCAGGCCACAGCCAGTACGTGGGGCGTCTCGCGGTCCTGGCCCAACATCCGGTCCGAAGAGCTTCGTACAGCCGCCCGCCCAGCCGTCCGGGCCGTCACGGCAAGCACGCAGACCGGTGGGGCGATGAACAGACCGATCACCGCCCCGGCGTGGTCCGGCAGGGACCACGCCCTGCGCGGCCCGACCGTGGCGGGCGCCCGCGGCTGGACGCGATAGGTTCGCCAGATCCGACTCACCGTGCTCTGGCTCAGTCCGGTCTCGGCCGCCATGGAACGCGTCGACCAGGCCTGTCGGTCACCGGACGGCGGTGGGGTGAGGGTGCGGACGATGACGTGCGCCACAGTGTCGTCGTCGACCGTGGGAGGCCTTCCGGGGTGAGGGTGCTCGTCCAGTCCGTCCAGCCGTTCGGCGAGGAAGCGGGCCCGCCACGTGCCGACCATGCCGCGGGAGACACCGAGGCGCCGTGCCACGGCGGTGTTGGTGGGCTCCTCCTCACACGCCAGCACGATCCGCGCGCGCAGAGCCCGAGCCTGTGAACAGGTCCGGCTGCGCACCCACTTCAGCAGTACGGCCCGTTCGTCCTCGGTGAGGACCACGGCACTGCGGGGGCGGCCGGTCATGGCGGGAACCGTAGCCGAAATTCTGACTCGGAGGTACCCCGGCGGCCGGCTGGGCGACACGGGCATTGTTGGCCGCTCCCGGGCTTTCCCATACTTCGTTGCCAACCGGCGGCCACGCTGCCGGCGTCCCCAGGCAACCGCTGATTCATTGGCCCACGAACCCGGGGCCGGCCACCGTCGGCCGGCAGCACTCACGCCGCCAGGACCGCGGCAGACCCGAGGCAACGACCGGCGCCGGACACCGACGACAACGCATCGACCCCGACCAGCACCGGACCCACCCTTCCAGGGGGCGAGTCCGGGAACCGCTCCCGGAGGCTGTGATGACCGTGAACGCAGGAAACCGACTGGATGACGCGCCCCTGTCGCGCTTCCACAAGAAACTCGCGTTGTACTCCTCAGGGGGCCCGTTCCTCGACGGCTACGTCCTGAGCATCATCGGCGTCGCCATGGTGCAGATCACGCCGCAGCTCGACCTGTCCGGCTCCGAGGAGGGCCTCATCGGAGCCTCCGCGCTCATCGGAATCTTCCTCGGCGCGTTCGCGGGCGGCTGGCTGACCGACAGGTTCGGCCGCCAGGTCCTGTACACCATCGATCTGATCGCCATCATCGTCTGCTCCGTCGCACAGTTCTGGACCACCGACCCGGTGTGGCTGTTCGTCCTGCGGCTGCTGATCGGCATGGCGGTCGGCGCGGACTACCCCATCGCCACCTCGCTGCTGGCCGAGTTCACCCCCCGCCGCTACCGCGGACCGCTGCTGGGCGGCTTGATCGTCATGTGGTTCGTGGGCGCCGCCGTGGCCTACGTCGTCGGGGAGATCCTGCTGCAGACCGGCGACGACGGCTGGCGGTGGATGCTCGCCAGCGCCGCACTGCCCGCCACGGTCATCGTGCTGCTGCGGCTGGGCACCCCGGAGTCCCCGCGCTGGCTCGCCAACAAGGGCCGCACCGAAGAGGCCGAGGCCGTCCTCAAGCAGGTCTACGGCCCCGACGTGACGATCGCCGACCTGCCGGACGAGGCGGAGGAGCGCGAGAACGTCGACCTCAAGGCGATCATCCGCTCCGGCTACGGCGGACGGATGCTCTACATCACCGTCTTCTGGACCTGTTCCATCGTGCCGCTCTTCGCCATCTACGCCTTCGGCCCGAAGATCCTGGGTGCTCTCAACCTCGAGGACGACCTCGCCAACATCGGATCGGCCCTGATCACGGTCATGTTCCTGATCGGCTGCACGGTCGCCCTGCTCGGCGTGAACCGCATGGGCCGGCGTCCCCTGGTCATCCACAGCTTCATCTGGTCGGGCCTCGCCCTGCTCCTCCTCGGCATCTTCCCCGACGCCCCCTCCGGCGTGATCATGACCCTGTTCGCCCTGTACGCGGTCATCATCGGCGGCACCCAGATCCTCCAGTGGATCTACCCGAACGAACTCTTCCCGACCGAGGTGCGCGGCTCCGCCGTGGGCCTCGCCTCCTCCGCGAGCCGGATCGGCGCCGCCGTCGGCACCTACCTCGTCCCTGAGGCCCTGACCAGCTGGGGCATCGGCGGCACCATGCTCGCGGCCGCCGCCATCAGCCTCGTCGGCGCCGTCGTCTCCGTGTTCTGGGCCCCTGAGACGCGCGGCATGGCCCTGCACGAGGCCGCCGCGCTGACACCCCAGTCAGCCGAACCCGTCACCGGCCGACCCGCCAACGTCTGAATCCGTGGAGGTACGGGGTGACTGCCAACGACCCCTTGATGAGTCCGTTCGTCCTCAAGAACCTGACCCTGCGCAACCGCATCGTCAGCACGTCCCACGAGCCCGCCTACAGCGAGGACGGCCTACCCAAGGACCGCTACCGCGCGTACCACGTCGAGAAGGCCCGGGGCGGGGTCGGCCTGACCATGATCGGCGGCAGCGCGCTGGTCAGCCGGGACAGCGCCCCCGCGTTCGGAAACCTCCAGCTCTGGAAGGACGAGTCGGAGCCCTGGCTGCGCCGGCTCTCCGACGAGGTCCACGAGAACGGCGCCGCCGTGATGACCCAGCTCACCCATCTCGGCCACCGCACCAGCAACTACACCGGCCACTGGCTCCCGGCGATCTCGGCGAGCAACGTCCGTGAGCCCGCGCACCGCGCCTTCGCCAAGGCGGCCGAGCCATGGGACCTCGACCGGGTGCGGCAGGACTTCGTCGACGTCGCCCAGCGCTGCCGGTCGGCCGGCCTCGACGGCATCGAACTCATGGCCTACGGCCACTTCCTGGACTCGTTCTGGACGCCCTACTGGAATGACCGCGACGACGAGTACGGCGGCTCCTACGAGAACCGGATGCGCTACCCGCTGACGGTCATCCGCGCCGTGCGCGCTGCGGTCGGTCCCGATTTCGTCATCGGCGCCCGCATGACGTTCGACGAGGAGCGCGAGGGCGGCCTCGAGACGCACGAGGCACTGCGCATCGCCCAGGACATCACCGAGGCCGGGATCGACTTCATCAGCCTCATCAAGGGCTCGATCGGCACCGACGCCGACCTGGCCCGCGCCATCCCGCCGATGTCCACGCCGGCCTCCCCGCACCTGGAGTTCGCCGGCCGGATCAAACAGAAGCTCTCCATTCCCGTCATGCACGCCGCCCGCATCAGTGACGTCGCCACCGCCCGATACGCCATCGCGGAGGGCCTGCTCGACCTGGTCGGCATGACCCGGGCGTTGATGGCCGACCCCGAGCTGCCCAACAAGGTCCGTGACGGTCGCGCTGACCGGATCCGACCGTGCGTCGGCGCCAACATGTGCATCGACGCCATCTACAGCTCTGGTGCGGCGTTCTGCATGCACAACCCGTCGACCGGCCGCGAGCTGGAGGTACCCCATCTGATCGATCCCGCAACGACGACGAGACGTGTGGCAGTGGTCGGCGCCGGACCCGCCGGTCTGGAAGCGGCCCGTGTCCTCGCGGAGCGCGGTCACGACGTACACCTCTTCGAGGCCGCCGACAAAGTGGGCGGCCAGCTGTTGCTGGCTTCGAAAGCCCCTCGCCGCCGGGACCTCCGCGGCATCATCGACTGGCGCACCGACGAACTCGCCCGTCTCGGCGTGCCGATCTCACTGAACACCTACGCCGACGCCCGGACCTTGCTCCCTCAGCCATGGGACGTCGTGATCGTCGCGACCGGCGGCACCCCCGCGGCACCCCGCATCCCCGGGGCCGGCCTCGTCCATGACACCTGGGACGTGCTCGCCGGCGCACGACGGCTGCGCGGGCGCGTCATGCTCTACGACGACCATGGGGGCAATCAGGCGCTCGATGCGGTGGAGGCCCTCGTCCGCGAAGGCGCCACCGTGGAGATCGTCACACCTGAACGAACACTCGCACCCGACGTCGGCTCGCTCACGGCGTCGGGCTACTTCAACTCCCTGGCAGAGAACGGAGTCACGGTCACCCTCCTCCGACGGCTGCACAGGGTCACCGAGACTCCGGATGGCGTGAAAGCGGAACTCGGCATCGACGGTTTCGAGTTCCGTGAGCAGCGCACCGTCGATGCCGTGGTCGCCGAGATGGGCACGGAGCCGGTTCAGGAGCTCTACGACGAGTTGCTCGTTTCTTCGACCAACCTGGGAGCCGTCGACCTGGCGGAACTGCTGGCCCGAAAGCCGCAGTCGATCGTGCGCAACGAAGAGGGTTCCTTCCAACTGTTCCGCATCGGGGACGCGGTGGCGAGCAGGAACGTCCACGCCGCGATGCTGGAGGCGGCCCGCCTGTGCCGAACGATTTGAAACCCAGGAGCTCCGGCCGAGCAGAACCACGCTCACCATCCTGACCGGCATCCGGGCGCAGGGTCGCCGGCACGTCGACCTCACCGCGACGCAGACGAGGGCCTAACGAGGAACTCGCTCAAGCAGTGCAGCGACGTCGGCCTCGCGGGCGACACCGACCAGGGCCTGCGCCATGACCGGCATGGGGTCCCGCTTGGCGACCACCAGCCCCATGCGCTCCGTGCGGGTCGGATTCACCAAGGGAACCGCCTGCATCCCCGCGGGAACGCCGAATACATGCAGCCAGGAATGGGGTACGACGCTGGCCCACCGGCCGGTCCTGACGTGAGCGAACATGGAGGCGATCGAGTCCGTCTCCACTCGGGGCCGGACCGGTGCGCCGATCTCCTCGAAGACGGTGTCCAGCACCTTGCGGCCCTGCATGACCGGGTCGAGCAGGCAGAGTGGCTGCTGCGCGGCCTCCGCCCATGTGACCTGCGTCAGCCGCCCGGCGCCGGGCGCCAGCTGGGTCAGCAGGACGTACCGCTCCAGGTACAGCGGTACGAACTCGAGCCTCTCCGCGATGTTCCTGCTGAAGTAGGTGACGCCGGCGTCGAGCTCGTAGCTCTGCAGTTTCTCGATCACGTCCGTCGAGCGAAGATCCGTCTGTACCTGGACGGTGGTCAGCGGGTGCTGGGTGCAAAAGGGTTCGGTAAGGAGCGAGACGACAGTCGAGGCCGTCGGTACCGAGCCGATGCGCAGCCTGCCGCCGAGGCCGCTTCGCAGCGCCGCGACCTCGCTCGTCATGGCGTCTCGGTCAGCGAGGATCCGCTGTGCCCAGACGACGATGCGCTCGCCCTCCGCGGTCAGTCCTTCGAATTTTCGTTCCCTGTGGACCAGGGGGACGCGCAGTTCCTCTTCGAGTTTCCGCAATCCCTCGGACAGGGCGGGCTGGGAGACATAGCAGGCTTCGGCCGCGCGGGCGAAGTGGCCCTCACGTGCGAGGGCGACGAGGTATTCGAGTTGGCGTAGCAGCACAGCACGGGTCTACTCGACACCGGGCGGGCCCGCCAGTCGGGGGGCACACCTCCCTGCTGCCGATCTGGCGATAAGCACGGCCTATCACCAGATCGGAGCTGCCTCTTTGACGACGGTCCATGGGCGCAGCGAGAGTGCGCGGGGAGAGCAGTGTCCACACGAGCGGCGGGAAGCGACCCGAGCGATGAGCATGATCGAAGACCCCGGTGACGATCGGCTGGCCGTCACGCCGCCCAAGACGTGGGCGACCGGCATGCCCGCCGTCACCCACGCGATCCAGTACTCCCTGGGACAGACATCAGTGCGGCGTACCGCGCTGACACTGCTCAACATCAACCAGACCAAGGGGTTCGACTGCCCGGGCTGCGCCTGGCCCGAGCCCGCTCCGGACCGTCGCCACCGCAACGAGTACTGCGAGAACGGTGCGAAGCACATCAACGACGAGGCGACCTCACGCCGCGTCACAGCCGACTTCTTCCGCCGGTACCCGATCTCCGAGCTGGCCCAAAAGTCCGACTACTGGCTCAACCAGCAAGGCAGGCTCACCGAACCCATGGTGAAACGGCCCGGCTCCGACCACTACGAGCCCATCGACTGGGACGAGGCGCTCGGACTGCTCGCCGACGGGCTTCGGGACCTTCAATCGCCGAACGAGGCGCTCTTCTACACCTCCGGCCGGCTGAACAACGAGGCGGCGTTCCTCCTCCAGCTCTTCGCCCGGGCCTACGGCACGAACAACCTGCCAGACTGTTCCAACCTGTGCCACGAGTCGAGCGGCGCCGCTCTGAACGAGACGCTCGGCATCGGCAAGGGCAGCGTGAGCCTCCAGGACATCCACGACGCCGACCTGGTGTTCGTCGTGGGCCAGAACCCGGGGACCAACCACCCACGCATGCTCACGTCCCTTGAGGAGACCAAACGGAACGGCGGCCGGATCGTGGCTGTGAACCCGCTGCCCGAGGCCGGGCTGCTGAGGTTCAAGCATCCGCAGAAGGCCCGCGGGGTGATCGGCCGGGGAACCGCCCTCGCCGACCAGTTCCTGCAGATCCGCCCCGGCGGCGACCTCGCCCTGTTCCAGGCGCTCAACCTACTGCTGCTTCAGGCTGAGGGCTGAGGTTCCCCCGAGATGCGGAGTGTGTTGACAGAGGGTCAGATGGTTCTCATGAGAGGAACATCGACCATGGCCGCCCCCAGAAAGTACTCGC
>NZ_JBITCT010000101.1:978-15282 GCF_044453465.1 Streptomyces sp. NPDC051677 | reverse complement strand
ACCCCCCAGGTCATGCCTTCGACAGGGGGACACAGTCATGCCGGGCCCGGAGGCCAGCGGCCCTCTTGCAGGACCGCGGAAAAGATAACGGGGGATGATCACCGGCGGCCGGGCGAGATCGTTGGGCTAGTTGGCTCCGCCCATGGCCCAATGGACGCCCCGCTTCTCGTCTGCCTCCTGGCTGCGGTGCAGCGCGAGGCGGGCGTCGCGCTCCTCGGCGCTCTCCTGCCACATGCGAATGTCGGCGATGTCCACATGCCGGAACTGATCGGCGACGATCGCGGCGGCAGCCTCCGCACCGAGGGCTTCCTCGCCGTTGTTCAGGAAGGTTCCCGACCCTCCCGAGTGGCGGCCGGGAACCTTGGTCCAGTAGCACTCAGGGTCGCAGGTGCAGCGATAGGTGTAGCTGATCTTCCAACGGCGACTGTTCAGTTGCTCTTCGCGGTTCACAGAAGACCTCCTCTCTCAGCCGACGGGGATGGGACGGTTCTGCAGATCCAGGAAGATGCAGGCGGCTGCGGCGGTGGGCATGTAGTCGGCCACGATCTGACCGTCCTCGTCCCAGGCGAGGAGTTGGACCAGGACGTCGAGCAGCGGCTCGGGGAGCATCTGCCGCCAGTTGACGTAGTCGGTGCCGGGGAACCACTCCTTGCAGGTCCGCTGGAGGGACTCCGTGATCGCCTCGGCCAGACGGTCCGCCTGGGCGGGGCTGATCGGCTCGGCGCTCAGGCGCTGGCGGATGCCCTCAGGGCTGAAGGGATCGGTCACGGTCTCTCCTGACGGTTGAAGAAGGGGGCCGCTCCCCCTTCTCTCTGGTTCTATTCTATATGCATTCATGAGGGGGGCAAGATTTTCGGGGGATTTTCTTGATCACCGGAAGGCTTTATTTCCCCAGGTCAGCAGCCATGTCCGCAGGCGTGAGGTCGCGTATGTGGAGGACGAGCCGCGCTCCTGCGACCACGTGCCCCATGCGCATGTCCGGGCCGACGACGCGCGTGTGGTCGTCGTCGGCCAGGACGCCTTGGTCCACCAGCCCGTCGATGCACGCCTTGAAGCTGGGGTACCAGTTGGCGGGGTCTCTCCTCTGTCTGTCCTCGGGATGCAGGACGCCGATGATGTGGACCCGTTCCAGGGGCGGCACCGCACGCGAGGCCGCCCAGGCCGCGCGCCTCAGCACCCTGGTAATCTCCGCGCGCTTGTGGTGGTGGAGCCGCTGGTTGGCGTTCAGGAGCGTCAGGCGGGGCGGCAGTGCGACCCTGAACTGACGACCGGACATCCCCTCGAACCAGTCCGGTTCCACCTCGCCCGAAACGCCGACCGGGGGCACTGCTGTGGGCGGCACCGACTCTGTTACGTCGGGGGCGTATCCGCTCCGGCGCGGCACGCCGGCGTTGGTGGAGGCCGACGCGTGCAAGGCGGAGATCAGCATGAGGCGGCGTCTGCGGCCAGTAGCAGCGTCCGCGACCAGGGCGCGCATGTCCCCCGGCTTGTACTGCTCGATCCGTATGCGGATGCTGTCCCGCGGGTCGCAAGCCACGAAGATCCGTCCCGGCCTGATATGGGTCACCTGCGGCCCCGGTCGAAGAGATCCGACAGAACCTTCGTCGCCACTGCGGCCGGCCACGCGACGATGACAGCCGCGAGGTACAAGGCGACGGCGCCCGGCCGTAGTTGGCAAACGAGTCGCAGGATCGGGTCGTCGGCGAGCAGCCTCCGGTAGGCGTCCGCCAGGACCACGACTCCCGCTGCCCATGCGAGCAGGACAAGCAGGGTGAGCGCACTGGTCACGACTCCACCTTTCTGGCGTCGACGTGAACCCAGACGGTTCGAAGGACGCGGGCTCGGGCGAGACGCAGGGCAAGGGAGGCGGTACTGCCGTTCCGGTGGGCAGCGAAGCCCGCGCAGATGGCGGGGGCATCGGTGCCGAGCGTGGCGTGGCAGACAATGTGCCCCTCCTCCGCGATGGCGCAGTCGATCATCTCGGCTACGCGCCCCTCTTCCAGGCGCATGAGGTTGCCCGGCCGGAAGATGCACGTGCCGCATCGCCCTGCACAGATCCGGACGCTCCATGTCGCCGGGTCGGCAACGTCGTGGCGCAGTCCGTCAGACGAGTAGGTGGCAGAGGCGGTCATCGGTTCGCCCCCGGAGTGGCGGCGCGCACTGCTTCACCGGTGGCTGCCAGCAGCATCTCCATGCAGGCGGGCAACAGTTCGGGGTCCGGCGCGGTGAAGGCGGCCCCGTAGAGGGCGAGCGTGGTCGCGCTGTCCCCGTTGGCGAACGCGGTGATGAAGCGTGCTGCGAAGATGTGCGGCGTCGGGACGATGTCCTCGGGACGGCTCCCGTTGGAGGTCAGGATGATCCAGGACGACGTCTCGCCGTCGAGTCCCCGCACCTTTGCCAGTGCGGCCTTCGCCATGACCCCGAGCTCCGTAGCGACGCCGTACATCAGCGATGGTGTCCCGGTTCGCGCAATGTTCGCCAGGGCCTCCTGGGCCTCGCCGTGGCGCCCTTCCGTCCAGTGGGCAACCGCCTCGGCGAGGCGCTCGGTGATCATCGGGTGCGTCACTGGGTCGCCCCGTTCGTCGGCATGACCGGCACGGACCAGGTACCTGGCTGGCCCGGTACGTCTCGCCAGCCGTTCACCGCGTCCAGGGTCCGGGCGTCGGGTCGAATCATGTAGCCGTGCTCTATCAGCCGGTGACCGGCGCTGGCCGGGCGAAAGCTGTCCCAGCCGAAGAAGAGGTCCACCAAGTCGCCGTCGCAGTCCTCGGCCAGAACTCGAATCCGGTAGCCGTCCGGCGTGCCGGTGCATATTGCGGTCAGCTGCTTCACTGCGATTCCTCTCGGTTGGTCAGGGGATTTCAGGGAGTTCGAGCTGCTGCACGGCCTGTTCCTCCGCGTCCAGCGGGTTCGGGCCGGGGCGGTAGTAGGGCAGGCACCGGGGGCACTGCTGCTCTACGGCCCGGCGGTGAGCGCGCGATCCGGCGGCCGTGCCGCACGATTTGCGGATGACCGGGACTGGCAACTCGCCGGGGTCGGCGTCCGGCAGCTCGTGGATGATCACGCCGTTGAGCCAGATCCGGCCGCCGCAGATTCCGGTGAACAGGCTTTTGGCTGGGACGACTTGCCGGATGCAGGCGGCTCGGTAGGGGCAGCCGCCGCAGACGTAGAGGACGGGTTCGCAGATGGCGACCAGTTCGATGCCGTTCTTCCATCTGTCGTCGGCAACGGCGAAGTCCTCGTCGCCGAAGCACGGGGCGTGGGAGGTGACGTGGGTACCGATCAGGGTTCGTGATCCGGTCACAGGACGGGGTCCAATCGCTGGCCGAAGAACCTGGCAACGTTGACTGAGACCGCATTGCCCGCCAGCGCGGCCTGCTCGGCCTGGTTGCCGTAGACGACGTACTTCGCGGGGAACCGCTGCCCCGCGAGCTGTTCACGGGGCTTGAGCATCCGGAAGTAGCAGTCGTTGATGTCCGGGGCGTTTTGCACGAGAGCAGCTGAGTCGCGGGTGGAGAGGGTGTGGACGGGTTCGGCGGCCGTCTTCACCGCAGCCTTGCGGTAGGGCACGACGAGGGTGTTCCGCGCGCGGTCGAGCACGGTGCCGGCGTGCGTGACGAGGCCGTGGTGGTTGCCCTGGGCGGTGACGACGCTGAGCGGGTCGCTCGCGGGGCTGGCGGTGGCGTGGTTGCGGTACTCGATGATGAACGGGTCCATCGTCAGCGGGGCTTCGCTCTCGCGAGTGGTGCGAGTACGCATCGGCACGTCGACGGGAACGGCGTCGGTGTTCCACGAGCCGCCAGTCGGCACCAGAAGCGCGTCGCCCTGCTTCACCGTCCGCGCGGGCAGCGGCCTGTCCTCGACGGCGAACGCCCTGTCCCCGCCGTCCTTGCCATGGGTGAGCGAGATCGAGTACGGACGCCAGGGGAACTTCTGTCGGCCCGCGTGGATGCGGTCCATGGAGGTGTCCGCGAGGGGCTTCTTACGGTCGCCGATCCGCTTCCCGAGGTCGGTCCAGTCGATGATGTCGCTCGCCGGGCGCACATACGGCTCGACCATGGCGTGGCGGCAACCGGTGTTGGGGCAGCGGTAGATGTAGTCACGCCGGTACTTCCCGATGCGCAGACCCTCGTTCTTGGTCCACGACTGGACCGCGTGCACGTCCTCACCGCAGTCGACGCAGGGAGCGAGCGGCCTGGGCTCCAGGTCGGGCTTGCGCAGGGTCTTGAGGGTGAAGACCACGTACATCCGGTCGCGCCACTGCGGGGCGCGCAGGTTGATCTCGTCGCCGACGTGGGCGCTGCTGACGCACACAATCTGGTACCGGTATCCGAGCAACTCCATGGCTTGGAGCCAGGTCGCGAACAGGATCCAGTCCAGGCCGAATTCGACGACGTTCTCGACGACGATGGCTTTGAATCGCTTCGCTTCCGCGGCTCGCACCACGCACCACGCGGTAACCCGGGTCGCCTCGAAGGCGTCCTTGGTCAGGGACTCCCACTCGTCTCGTTCCTCTTCGAGCAGGTCGAGGAGATCAAGTTGGTTGGTTTCCCGGCGCTTGCCGCCCGCAGGGCTGATCTCGGTGCAGATGACGGATGCCCAGAGTGCATCGGCCTTGGGCAGCATGCGCATAGGGAAGCCGTCACTGAGCGTCATGACGGCGTGCTCAGAGTTGGGATGGTTCGCGGCGTGCGTCTCGATCGCGAGCCGCCAGTGGTTGATGCCGAGCAACAGCTCGTGCCCGGCTTCGACAAGTCCAGTGCTGCTACCGCCCGCGCCGCACAAAAGGTCAATCCAAGTGGCCATGTGGGTAGTTGTTCTCCAAGAGGTCCTGCGCGCCCGGCCCCGTATCGCGGGGCCGGGCAACGGCCGAGATCAGTGAGTGCGGAGGCCGCCGTGTGCCTGCGCATGGCGCAGGAAGGCGATCCATATCCCCCACGTCGGGTCACCCACGGGCATCTCTGCGATGGCCACGCTCGGGTGCGCGTCATAGGTGGTGAGGGCGGCGGTGATCTCGGCGACCGTCACGAGGAAGCCGTCGTTCGAGTCGATCTTGTACCTGGGTATGCCAGTCGGCACTGTCTCGGAGGCGTCCTTGACTGCCTGGTAGGCGGTCCGGAATTCGGCGACTCGGTTCGTCGTGCTCCCGTCGTATTTGGTGCCGGGCCGGAGGTCCACGCCCGCCAGCCCGTAAGCGGACAGCTCCGGGTATGACGGGACGGGCAGCTCGACGAGCATCCCGAAGTTCTTCATCGCGTCGAGGGTGCGCGGCAGTGCGGTGAAGGCGAACCGGAAGTAGTTCCCGCCCCCTTCGGCTCTCTTGCCGTCGGAGGTCTGGATGTAGATGTCGTTTCCCACGAGGGTGTTCTCCAAGAGGTCTGCGACTGCCCGGCCCGGAGTCGGGCCAGGCAGCGCGATCAGCGGTGGGCGGCTTGGCGGTGGTGGACGCTGCCGCAGGTCATGCAGCGCGGGACCCGACTGTGGGCCTCCCAGCGGAGTTCTTCGATGACGATCACGATGAGGCCGGCACTGACCCCGAGGGCGAGCGTGAGCAGGGCGTACATCACGGTCACCGCGCCACCACCTCGTAGCGAGCCGGGCAGGGCTGCAGGAGCTGCATGCAGGCGACGAACACCCCGTGGGCGTCGTTGGTCGCGAGTCCGTTGTCCAGCGCGGCCTGGGTACGGGCTCGTTCGTCGTCATCCTCCGGGTGGGCGATGACGCAAGCGCAGCGGCGCTTGCCGCTCTCCTCCGGCGGGACCGGCTCGGTGCCCGCCCTCATCACCTGCCCGACAGGCGCGAGGTAGACGGTGGCGACCTCTTCGTTCAGCTCCCACACAGTGAGCGGCCAGTCAGTGCCGCCCAGCGCATGGACGCACGTCCAACCCTGTTCCGCCAGCACGCGCGCGGCGTTGCCGTACTCCTTGATGGCCGCGTCGTTGTCGGCGAAGGGGCCGTGGAGCAGCTTGGACACCGGCCGGCGCTGCGTCGTCACGACCTGAAGCTGGACGGAAACCATCTGGACGACGCGAGGGGCGAGATGCCGCTCGGTGACGAAGGCCGTGATGGCTTGGATGAGCGGGACGACGTTGTTGCCGTGCTTGGCCTGCTCCTCACCCTCCCTGGAGTCGTAGACCAGCTCGTCGATGGTCGGGTTGTCGTGGTGGGCGCGCCGGACGTGGAAGCCCTCCAACTCAGACGGGTCGATGGGCAGGGAGCCGTGGGAGCTGACCCACAGGTGCGAGCCGTCGGTGAGCTGAGCGTGAATGCCGAACTCCCCGCCGGAGATTTCGACGTCGGTGACGAGCGGAATGTGGCGCAGTGCGCTGATGACCGGCTCGTACGTGTTCCACAGGGTCAGCCACAGCATGTCGTCGGTGTTGTCGTGCACGGGCATCGGGGCCAGCGGTGCCAGGTCGTTGCTCACAGTTCCTTCTCCAAGAGGTCGTGTGCCAGCCAACAGTACAGAGTTGGGATCTATCTCAGGGCAAATTGATGCACGCCGACGCGCTCACCACAGGCTGGCGACGAATACAAGGCGCGGGACCTTGCGCCGCTCCTCTCGCGCCTGCCGGGCGAGGGCGGTCGAAGCCTCCAGCTCGTCGGCACGCTGGGCGGCGACATCGGCGATGTCCAGCGCCTGGTGGGCAAGGCCACGGGCCTGCATGAGCGCCCGGCGGTTCTCGCGGTGGTCGAGGTGGATCTCGGCACCGCCGACGTCGTTGAGCAGTTCGCCGACGATCTCGTCCCACACCAGCTTGGCGCGCCCGAGTCCACCGAGATGGCGCTCGCAATCGACCACGTCCTTCAGATCGGCGATCTGGATGAGCATGTCGCCGACACCCTCGGGGTCCTGGCGGTAGAGGTCAGCGAGGCCGTGGATCTGCTCACGGGCGGCAGCGCCGCTGTCGAGCACGAGCGCACCCTTGTGACAGCGGCGAAGGATGGGCAGGTAGTCCATGTCGTCCTTCCGATCAAGAGGGGGCCCTGGGGTCCCTCCCCTTCTGGTTCTATTCTATATGCATTGCCAGGGATGTCCATATTCTTGACGGAATTTCCTTTCGGGTGCCTAAGTTTTTCGCTGGCTACCTCCCTTCCGGGCTCGTACGGCCTCGCGCACAGCTCTGCGCGCCTCTTCGGTCGCTTCCGGGTGCTCCTCGACCCGTCGGCGGCGCATGGCGGCGTCCTCGTGCCACTCATCCCAGAAGCGCCCGCGCTCCCGGTGTTCCTCGTCCTTGGCCTCCTCCTGCTCTCTCCAGCGCGCTGCACGCGGGTTGGTGCCGCACCCACGGCAGGAGGCAGCGGGGCGACCCCGGTGCTTCGTGCAGCCCTTAGGCGGCTCCCCGCGCTCCGGAGCGGAGTCGTCTGGTCGAGCGGACGCGGGCTCCCCTGCGGCGTCAGCCGCGGGGGTAAGGGGGGAAGGAAGGACAGAGGAAGAACCAGGAAAGGAAGGGGTTCCACCGCTGGAACCCAATGGGTTCCCCCCGTGAAACTCACCGGGTTCCACGGGTGAAACCCGACTGCCCTGCCCGCCTGGGTTCCCCCCGTGGAACCCTCCCTCTTCGCCTGGGTTCCCCCCGTGGAACCCTCCCTCTTCGCCTGGGTTCCCCCCGTGGAACCCAGCTTTCACCTGCGGCGATTCGCCCTTATCTCGACGAGCGGCCTCGCGGTCTTCGACGTCCTGATAGGTCATCGCAGGCTTCGCAGGGGCCGAACGCGCGACTCCGGAGCGGGCCTTGTTGGCGTTCTTCGGGGCAGCCTTGCGGGCCTCCAGGCGCTCCTTGAGCTCCGGCGTGGTCGGCGTGGGCGGTACCCCGAGGGGGAAGACCCGGTAGACCGCCGCGCGTCCCACCTTGCCGGTCTCCACGCGCTCGACAAGCCCTTTGGCTATCAGCTCCGTGACGATGGTGATGGCGCGCTTGTCGGTCACGCCGACCCATGCCGCGAGGCGGGTGAGGCCAGGGCGCGCGAGTCGCGTCTCGTCGTCGGCGCTGTCCGCGATCTTCATGAGGGCGAGTTTCTGGCTCTGGCTGAGCACGTCAGGCGGCAAGTAGGCCGCAGCGATCATCAGTTGGATGGACACGGTTCCCCTTGGGCAGTACAGGCACGGCGGCAGGACGGGGCGCCCCGCCCGGTCGCTGCCGGGCGGGGCTGAGACTCATCGGAGTCGGCTCAGGCCGGCGCGATGTTGATGACCGCGGGCGTCTTCTTGCCGGTCTTCCGCCGGGGGATCGCCAGTCCTGCGTCCTTGAGGTTCTTGACCATGCGGTTGACGTCCGGAGTCATCGTGACCGGGATTCCGGCGACCTCATGCAGGTCGACCATCGCCTCCACGTCGTCCTTCTCCTCGTCGTTGCCTCCGCCCCAGGAGAGCTTGTTGGGGCCGTAGATCCCCTCCGGGGATCGGTCGAGCTTCTTGCGCGCGAACTCCTTGATCCTTTTGCCCTCGCTGAAGAGCTTGTGTCCGTTCACGTAGTCGATGAGCGCCTGTTCGCGGTCAGCGTCGTTGCGGATGAGTGCCGTCTGCTCGGGCACGCCCGGAGCCGTCCCAGGCCAGCACAGGGAGCGGAACGGGCAGTAGTCGCAGATGGCGTCCAGACCGGGACCGTTGAAGTCGCGGGGCATCTCTTCGGGGTTGCCTGTCTCGCGCACACGTTCCACCCACCACTGGGCCTCCGCCGCGCGCTGCGGGTCGAAGTCGATCTCCTGGACGTGCTCCGCGCCGGAGTCCCGGTTGATGAACCGGAAGCGAATACGACCGATGTTCAGTGGCCCCAGGCGGGACAGGTACCGCTGGCCGGGCACGTCCTCGAACCCGACTTCGAACAGCGCGCCCGCGTACAGCTGGACCTGCCGCAGCTCGGCGGCCGTGGCACCGTAGCGAAGAACGCGGTCCCACAGATACGTGGACTTGGTCTTCACGTCCTCCACGGTGAGGACGTCGGCGGGTACCACTGGCCTGTGACGAGCGGGCAGGCGAGCGGCCGTGGCCTTATCGAGCTGTACGACGTCGACGTGCCCTCGGATCAGGTCGTCCTGGACACTGCGTTCCACCAGCCATCCGTACTCCGTGCGCGCCGACTCAAGCAGCCCGTGGTGAATGAACGTTCCGAGGATCGCGGCTCGCTTGTCGGGGTGATCGGTCGGCGTGACGCCGTGCAGGATGTAGGCAGCGCGCCGTCCGCACACGGTGTCGGACGCGCCGAGCTGTGTCTGACGAGAGCGGGGACGACGGGCGTCCACGTCGTGTGCGGCATCCCAGATGGAAGGTGCGATGCCGTCAACTGTGGCTACGGACATAGGGAGTTCTCCAAGAGGTCAGCGTGGGCGGTCACTGCTCGGCGTCCGCGTCTTGCTCGTCGGCCTTGCGCTTGGCGGCGGCACGGAGTTTGTCGGCGTCGGACAGTGGGCCCTCCCCCATCTCCTGCCGGGGGCTGTCGAGTTCGGCGGCGCGCTGCTCGGCGGCGGCCCGGACGGTGAGGATCTCGTCGTGGCTCAGGCGGTTCACCGGATCCGGGACGGCCCGCCACAGCGCCTCCAGGAGCTTCTTGTCCGTCAGGCCGGCGATGCGTGCGAGCCAGGGCTGTACGAGATCGCCGACGAGCGCGGGCATGATGCGCGGCTGGGACTCGACGGAGCAGCCCAGCTTGTTGAAGACCAGGTCCTCGATGGTGAAGTCCCGCAGCGGCAGCGGCCTGTTCCGCTCGACGCGCATCCGGAGCGATCGGACCTTTATGACCTGCGGGTCGGCGTTGCGCTTCATGCGCACCCAGCACGACGAGTCGAATCCAAGGTCTTTCTGGGCCGAGACCTTCCACTCGCTCTTGTTCTGGATCGGCTGGCCGTGGTCGTCCGTGGCGCTGACCTGCTTGCCGCGGGCCAGCACGATGGCGATGCCGGGCAGTGTGCGCAGGAGGTAGATGATCCTGTTCCACCGCTCCGTGGCGTCGTTCCACAGATTCCGACCGATGTCGAACGCGGCGTCCGGGTCCTCCTGGAGCAGCGCACGGTTCTTGCGAGTCCGGCGACCGCGTTCGTAGGTCCAGTTGGTGAGCATCCGCCACAGCGCGGATCCCGAGTCGATGGTCAGGACGACCGGGGGCTCTCCGGCTGCTGCCGCGCGCCTGGCCTCGGCGTGCACGGCCTCAACCTGTTCGAGAATGTCTCGGTAGGTGCCGTCGTGCTCGATGATCAGATAGTTGGCGCCCTCGATGGCCGCGTATTCGTCGGCCGATCCCTCGTCGAGGTCGATCCAGTACATCTGACCGATGCGGTCGCTGCTGGAGAACTGCGCGGCGGAGTAGGTCTTGCCCGCGCCCTCCTCGCCCTCGATGAGGAGGAGAGGCCAGGGGACGATCCCCGTCGGCTTGCGTGTTTTCAGTTGGGCTGCGGGCGGCTTTGCGGTGCCCGTCGGTGCGTTCACGATCTGGCTCCAAGAGGTCGTGGTCAGTCCGCGCGCAGGGCCCGGACTTCGAAGAGGGCTGACCACTCCGGGTGTTCGGCCAGCAGGAGCCGTACGTACCGGGAGCGGTAGTCGTTGTTCAGCGCGAACTCGTCGCCTCGGGTCGCCGCGCCGTACTGATAGCGAAGGAGCTCGAAGAGCATCCCGATGCCGATGCGGCCGAACCCCTTCTCAGCGCAGTCAGCGGTCATCCGGATCAGCGCCCTGAGAACCCAGGGGTTGAGCGCGTGGAACGCCTCGAATCGCTGCTGGATGGTCAGACTGCCGACATCGGCGGGGTGGCGAACGGGCTGAATGGTGCCGAACAACGGCGGCTGTTCGATCAGCAAGGCTCCCCCATCAGAGATAGATCTAACGCGCTGGAGTGTTGGAATCTATCTCCGCCCGGAGGCGTTGTCGATCGACAACACCGCCGCCCACCCTCCGGCGGCCCCCTGGATCGCCGCACGATCCCCCCTTGAACGAGCGAAGCGCACCCCTTTGGGTGCGCTTCCATTCTATATGCAATCAAGGGTTGAATCAAGAAAAGAAAGCCTCTGACCTGGGGTTATTCGGCGCTCTTGTTCGCCGCCCTGCCCCGCGGCACAATCCTGGATCCGGGCCCGTCGTAACTGCCGTCACGCAGGGCAGCCAAGACCTCCTCATCGATCACCCAGTCCACTCCACGCGCACCCGCCTGTAGCGCGGGTGCGTCTGCAACGACCGGCTCCAGGAGCCAGATCGGCGATCCGGACAGGTTGTAGTCGGCGGGACGGAACCGGCCCGTACCCATGGCCTTCCGCAGGAGTGCGCCGGACGGAAGCCGGAACAGGGCCACCAACTCGGCCTGACCTACCAACGGGGGGAGTTGCTCAACCTCTCTCGCCCAGTAGCCCGGGTCCTGCTCCTTGGTCAGCCGCTCAAGTTCCGTCTGATTGAGGTGCTTCGGGCGCGGGGTCGTCTCTCCGAAGCCCTTGACGAACTGGAGGAGCCAGTACGGCGACCCGCTGATGATCTTGGCGTAGCGGTAGTCAAGGGTGTGGTCCCTGCTGATCCACTGGCTGACCTGGAGCCGCTTCACGTCGTACAGCGCGGCGAACTCAGCTCCGCCGGCCAGGTACGGCTTCCTTCCGGCCGGCGCCTTGTCCTCTGCCACCTCATCGCCTCCAGCTCACGTTACGTCTGCATATAGATTGTAACCAGCGTGGGAGCGGAGTCCGAACCCGCCGGAGAGACGATAGGGTGGAGTCTCCAAGAGGTCGAAGACCCTCGTCGCGAGACGGGGGTCTTCTTCCATGATGGGCTCCCAGGCTGCTCGACGTCACCTCATCGTGGGTCAGGTACGCGGCAGCGTAAGCACCGTGCTCTCGTACTTCGGCGGACGGGCGTAGCCCAACAGCCAGCCGAACCTAGGCGACAGGTGCTCCTCGGCGAACCGGAAGACGCCGTAGTAGGAGACGGTGGCGACCGGGGTCAGGACTCCCGTGACGGCCGTGGCGTCGAGATCGAGTCCGTGGCGGAAGGCCACCGCGACGAGCCAGCCGACGGCGGCCGGGACTCCCGTGCGCAGCAGCGAGGCGTAGAGGTTCATGAGGACGTGCTCCTTGAGCTGTTGAGGGGGATCAGGCGAAGAGACGGCGCCAGGTCTCCGGACCCGGGTAACCGTCGGCGTCGGAACCGGTCCACTTCTGGGCGTGCTGGAAGTCGACGACGTTGAGGCGGTCCGCCTCACCCCAGTCGCGGGACGGGCCGACGCGGTAGTGCTTGCCGTAGCCCTTGCGCACGAGCTGCTGGCCCAGCAGGAGGATCGAGGCATTCGACTTGCCGGGGCCGAAGGCGCTTCGGCCGGGGAACGCCGGCGGACCCGGCTTGGGCGTCGTCGACGTCGTGGTCGGCCACTTCGGCATCGGGCCCGGGTCCGTGTGCGTGTTCTCGGGCGTCTGGCCGTGGCCGTAGTGCCCGCCCTCCGTCTCCCAGATCTGCTCGCTTCGGTTCGCCTTCCAGGTCGGGCCGCCCATCGGCCAGACGTCCGGCACCCCCCAACTCCGCGCCCAGGCCAGGATCTTGTCGAGACCCTTGGCCGGGGTGTCCCGGACGGTCGCGTACGACTTCCCGTTGACACGGCAGTACGGGAAGAACAGGGTCTCGACTTGGAGACACACCTTCCCGGTGCGGTTAGTCCGGGTGCCGCCGGTGGTATCGACGACCGACTTGGACCGGCTGTTCGCCGGGTAGAACTGGGCGGTCCTGCCTGTGAAGGGATCCCAGAGCAGATGCGGTGCGGCTTCCTTGCCGCCGTCGGTGAAGTACTGCACGAGCTTGTCGAACGCCACGAGATCGGCGGGCTTGGCCGCCGTGGCGTTCTTGTCCCACGTGATGTGCCAGATGACGCGTGGGTCGAACTGCGTGTCGGTGGGCGCGGTGTCGCTGAGCGGGTGCCGCTCAGTTCCAGGCAGCCAGAGATCCGGCATGGCGCGATCCTTGTTCTCCCCCGCGCCTGCTGTTCCGAGCCTACAGTCCGAGCTTGCCGGTCACGATCGCAACGATCACTCCCACCACGACCGGCGCCACGAGGGCGGTAAGAGCCAACCGCCGTACACCGCGGGCCTCTTGGCGCTCCGTCTCGCGCTCGCGCCGCATCTGAGCGACGTCGTCCTCGACGGCTTTGATCCGTACCTCGTCGGTCCGCCTGTCGGCGTCGTACTGGATCTTCGTCACCATCTCGGCGAGCCGTGCGCTGAAGGCAGCGAAGTCGGCGCGCAGGTCGTCGCGCATCTGCTGCATGGCCCGCAGCAGTTCCCACGGCGTGGGGTCCTGTCCCGGCGGCGCGCTCACGGTGCTCCCTTCGGCAGCCCCGCACCGCTGACGGCCAGTCTATGAGACACGAGGCAGTCCTGGACTGCCGCGCCTACCTGCTAAGAAGTCGTCTCATTTGGACGGCTGGGTAAGCGCCCCCCGGGCCGTCTCGGGGTCGTGGAAGGGTGCTCAATGACGACCAACGCTGACAACCATCGACAGCTAAGTCGCAGGGCGTTGATCGATTATTCGGCCGCAGGTCAGGAACCCGGCCATTCACTTCTTCGGGTGCCGCTCACAGCGCCTATATGGGCGCTCCCGTGTTGCGCGCTTTGAGTCGGCGCAGCACCATTGCGAGAGAGGCAGCGTAGGCGACACCATGGCCACCGGTAATGGATGTTACCCCAGTCTTCGACGTGTCGGCGTTTCCCACTGGCCGAACTGCTGTCATCGATTTATTGGCCTTGATGCTTCAACTTCACTTTAGATCGTCACCGTATTCCGTCCCTCGCGTTGCCCATGCCGGCCGAGGCCTGCTCACCCGTCGATGTCGGGTGGATTGTGCGCCTGCTCGCGGCATTTGAATTAACGAGTGAGGCCGCGCCGGATAAAGCAAGTCGCTACGAGCATTGCTAAGTATGAAGGAGTCAAGAGATGTCGGATATCCTGTGGCAGCACGACGACGGCAGCCTGCAAATCTGGTTCATGAATGGCCATAAGATCAGGAACCGCATCGGACTCGTAGACGACCACGACGCGACGATTCTCGCCGCTCCGCCCTGGCGAATCGTCGCAACCGGAGACTTCAACTCCAACGGCAGCCCGGATATCCTATGGCAGCACGACGACGGCAGCCTGCAAATCTGGTTCATGAATGGCCATAAGATCAAGAGCCGCATCGGACTCGTAGACGACCACGACGCGACGATTCTCGCCGCTCCGCCCTGGCGAATCGTCGCAACCGGAGACTCCAACTCCAACGGCAGCCCGGATATCCTATGGCAGCACGACGACGGCAGCCTGCAAATCTGGTTCATGAATGGCCATAAGATCAAGAGCCGCATCGG
>NZ_JBITCT010000101.1:0-880 GCF_044453465.1 Streptomyces sp. NPDC051677 | reverse complement strand
GGACTCGTAGACGACCACGACGCGACGATTCTCGCCGCTCCGCCCTGGCGAATCGTCGCAACCGAAGATTTTGATGTGCCACAAGGGCACGGCGAGCCGGTCATCCACTAAAGGCTGTCCTACCTTCATGACGTGGGTCTGATCCGGTCGCGCCAGCGTGTCGTGTCGCCGAAGGTAGATCAGACCGGCGAGAGCGCGCTGGTGCGGGGGAAGCTTTCAGCGGCGGCCACCCTCACGGGTGACGATGAGCATGGCTACCCACTCCACCAGGGCGTGGGGCAAGTCGAGTACGGCGGGATAGGCTCCTGCGCTGATGAGTTGAGACGTCGAACACCTCTCTCAACAGCTCAGGAGCCTCGCGCGTTGCGGGAGACCGGCCCGTCACCCGATCCATACGGTTCTTCGTGGGCCGTTCCGGTCATTCGTAGGATCGGGGCACCCAGGGGTGCTGGGTATGGCTGTCACCCGATAGCCGATGGTGTGGCTTCCACTGATTGGCCGCCCGGCACCCCGCGACGACTCGACCGCTAATTGGGATACGCGAACTGAATCGCTCGTATGGATGCGTCGGCGAGGTCGTCTGCTGGGAAGACAACACACACGTCGGAGGAGGATCGAGTGCCGGAATTGTGGGCCGGGACGGACGCGGGGAAAGCCGAGCACCACTGCACGGTGATCGACGCCAACGGGGCGACACTGCTCTCGCGGCGGTGGTTTGGATGACAGCTGCCGCAGGGTTGATCGGTTCTGTGGCAGCTCTTGTCACTGCTCTCCGCGGGTAGCCGTTAGCCTCGCGCTTTCATGAGGTGGGCTGTCCGGCAGGCGGTCAGGAAAGCAGAAAGTGCCTCTGACCAGCGAGAATGAGGATTGTCTAGGTCCT
>NZ_JBITCT010000100.1:0-15576 GCF_044453465.1 Streptomyces sp. NPDC051677 | reverse complement strand
AGCATGGGCATGACGAGCAGTCGCCCCGGACGAGTATCAGTCCCACGATCGAGCGATCACGAACCGGGGAAGATCGGACTTAACGTCCACTGAGCGATCGTCGCTCCGCGTAGCGTGTCGCGTTGACGCGCATTCACTGCGTCGGCATCCCCACGGTTCGGCTCGGCCTTCGCCGGGATGGCTGCACTACTCCTGGTCGGCGGTCTGCTGTGTGTCGCCAGTCGCTTCCGCCTCGTTGTCTTCCTGAGGGGCGGTGCGGCGGTACTGCGGGTGGTCTAGGTCCATCTGCTGGGCAGCATGGAGGTGGACGGGGTAGCGGGTTCGGTTGCTCCATGCCAGGGGGCGGTTGCACAGGCGTGCGGTGAGGTTGGCGAGCGCCTCCGGATCTACCCCCTCTGCCAGGGGCAAGGGGTAGATCTCGGTGCCGTTCATCGTGTACCAGTTGGCGGCGACCTCGTTCTTTGAAACGTTGCCCTCCTCCCTGGAGCCGTGGCTGGCGGTCCAGCGGGTCTTGTCTCCGCCGAGGCGCCCCGCCCCGTTCCCGTCGTACTGGTGAGGGACGTTCGACAGGATCCAGGCGGCAGTGCCGAGGTCGGTGTCGAGCCGGTACAGCGATGTCGTGGTGCTGTTCGTGCCGATCAGGTTCCCGTCCGTGTCGAACCGGCTGACGCTGATCGGCTGTGGTACCTCGTCCGTGCTCTTGTTGATCCGGATGACGGCGATGGGCCGGTCCTGGTGGCGCAGCGTGCTGCCGGGGAGCCAGGTGTCTCCGGGTTCACCGGTCAGGCCCTGCTTGTTGTTGTGGAGGCCGCCCCACAGCCTGCGGGTTCCGACGCCGTCCACGGTGACGGTGTAGGGGAGGCGGCCGATGTGGGTGGTCAGGTCGGAGAGTGCCTGGTCGATCTGTTCGGCGACCTTCTTGTAGCCCTGGTTGTCGGCGACCAGCTCGGTCATCTTGCCGGTCGGGTAGTCGAGGGCGTGGAAGGCGGCGATAGCGTCGTTGTAGTTCTGCCACTTGGGGCTGGTGTAGCTCCAGCCGTGGAGCGTCCAGGCGCTTCCCTCAGTGGCAGGGGGTACCAGGGCGACTGCGGTGATGCAGATCTTCGCCTTCTCCTTGGGGTGCTGCTTGCTCTGCCGGCGTACGTGGATCCCGACGTGTGCGACGTCACGAGGGGCGTGGGTGCCGATGGGGTCGGTCAGGGCCGTGTCGATGCGCTCGTCGAGGATCCCGATGTTGCGGTGCAGGTCGACGAGGGAGTAGAGCGCCTGGTGGTCCTTGCCCTGGTCCCGCTTGCGCTTGGTCTGCTTCATGTCGGCGATGTACTGCGACACGATGCCTTTCTGGGCGATGATCCGGCGTCCTTGGTACTTGGCGTCGGTCTCGTCGGTCTTCGTCCGCTGGCGTCGGTCTCGCTGGTTCTTAGTGGCCTCGTCCTCGGTGGTGTCCTCGATGGACTCGGGCGTGTACTCGGTCTCGGCCCAGACTGCTACGAGCGTTCCCGGTTCTCGGTGGAGGAAGGGAAGTTCGTCAACCAGCCTGGCGCGTCCTGTGGCGGGGCCGTGAGCGAGGAAGGAGGGGGCGTGGTGGAACACGACGCTGACGGTGTCGTCGTGCAGCGGGACGGGGATGCCGTCGGCGGGGTCGATGCTCTTGGCGGGCAGGTGGTAGGCGTCACACAGCCCGTTGATCATGCGGATGCGGTTCTCGTCCTTGCTCCACAGGCAGACGATCCGAAGGTGCTCGTACCCCATGGACTTGAGGGAGCGGGTCACCTCGGTCGGGGCGGGGAGGGGGTTCTTCGGGTCGTTGCGGGGGAACCCGCGGGTGCTCAGGTGAATGTCGGGGCTGGTCGCGGCGTCGCCGAAGACTTCGCGGATGTGCCGGTCGAGCTCGCGCATGTGGTGCATGCCGACGCCGCGTCCGATGGGGAACTTGTAGCTCTTGCCCTGGATGGGGCGGATCTTGCTGTCCGGGCCGATCGGGGGGAGTACTTCCCGGATCTCGCCCTCTACGCCTTCAGCGTCTTGCGTGGCGGCGTCGTGGTCGGCCTCGGCTTGGGCGCGGTTCTGGATGAGGGTCAGGGTGGTGTAGTCCATGCCGAGCTTGGCGAGGATCTGGAGCGCCATCCGGTTGATCCGCCGGATCTTGCCGCGGCCGTCCATCTCGACCTCGACCAGCGGGAGTTCGGAGTCGGCCTGCTCGACGAGCACCTTGCGCGCGTAGGCCATGTTGGACTTGAGGCGTGTCACCTGGGAGGAGACCAGGATCACGGGGTGTGAGAGGTTGGGGATGGTCTTCATGGACAGCCGGATGCGTGCCACGGCGTGCGCGGTGCCGTTCTTGTTCGACCAGGGGTGGCCCCATGCGATCAGGCCGCCCTCGCTGTCCGGGCGGAGCGTGATCTCCTGCCCGTCAACCTCCCATGGACGTTCAGCCAGACGGATCGACAGGTCCCACGTCACCGTCCGGTACACCCAGCCCGGTGCTTCGGGCTGGCCGTTCTCGTTGGTGATGAGGTAGTCGGCGAGGAGGCGGCGTTCCTGCGGGGTGTTGGCGACCTTCACGGCCAGCGGGTCGGGAATCTTGAGGCTGATCTGGTCGATGGGGGTGCCCATGGCCATGCCGACCATGAGGGTGAAGGCGTCGCGGAGGGTGTCGTTGTCGATCTCGACTCGGGTCACGAGGACGCCGGCCCAGGGGTCGAAGTGGACGTAGCCACCGGTCAGGCAGCGCAGCGCGGTCGTGACGATGGAGTGGGGGGCCTGGACCTCTTCTCGGCCGGCGAGGTCCTTGTAGGCGCGGTCGATACCTCTCCAGAGGTTCTTGAACCCGTTGTCGAACTCGCGGACCACGACGGTGGCGCCGTCGAGGAGCTGCGGGGTGCACAGGTATGCGGCGACGTTCAGCCGCTGCTTCTTGTTGACCTTGGACGGTTGGCCCGTGGGCGGCTGAGCGGTCATCGGGAGGAGTGCTCCGTTTCTGGCCGTATGGCGGTACGCCGGGATGGAGGAGTGCGAGGCAGGGGGGAGGATCTCGTCGTCAGGGACCTCATCGGCCGCTGGCCGTGGTCCACGGCCGATCAGGTAGTCGTCATTGACGATGTAGCTGCCGAGGCGACGGATTTCCGCGAAGTGGAAGCGCAACTTGTCGGCCATCGCCGGGGAAAGAGCGCTGAAAACAGGGCCGAGGTGTGCCTGATCCCGATTGAGGAGGAGGGCTTTAGCCACGGCGGAGAATCCCTCGGGCGATCGCGCTGCAGGCTTTTGGAGCAGGCGGAGGATAGCCAGGGCCTGCGTGTAGTTGTAGTTCGTGTGCCGCTGGAGCCTGCGGGCGTCCTTGTGCAACGGGTTTTGCCGCTTGGGCATGTCTGTTCCCTCGCGCGGTATCCCATGCTTCCCGCCGAGACGTTGACGATGCCTGGCAGTGATGTACGTGCCCGAAAACGGGACTTCATCGCGCGGGTCCAACGGGGCCTTTGGCCAACGGTCGCTGCATGGGAGCTTCCGTCATTCGCCTGGGCAGTGCGCGTCCAGCCGTGGGTCACCATAGCACGGCTGGACGGGCGGTTAATGCCCTTCTGATTCCTCGGAGTTGATCCCGGCGTACGCAAGGAACGCGGCGAGCGCTTCGCGGTAGATCTCATCCATTCTCCGCTTGACGTCCCGGGGCCACTGTTCGTGCATCCGGCGCAGGATGTTCTTCAAGTCGGACTTCCACGAGTCGTTGTGGAAGGCGTAGTCCACCAGGTGCAGTGTCATGTCCGTGCCGCCGCGGCGGGCCCGGCCGGCGAGCTGGATCATGTCGACGATCATCCCGGCGACAATCTCCTCCTGGAGGGTCTTGTGGGCACTGACGAACCCGGGTGCGGAGCGCATGATGAGCCGGAGCCGGGACCAGGCTGTCTCTCGCGCCTTCCGAAGGACTTCCAGAGGGTCACTCGCGGGAGTGACGGCGTTGAGCCCGGCAGCGTTGATGGAGGCGTACATCTCCGGCGGGTCGGTGAGCAGTGCGAGGGGCCGCGTGCACAGGTAGACGCTGGTGATCGCCGATCGGCGGCCGATGACGATGTTCAGGCCGCGCGCGATCCTCGCCATGGGGACGACGAGGATCTTCCCGCGCTTGGGGAAAGTGGTGAATTCCTCTGGTGTCAGCTCGATGACGCCAGGGGGGAGCTTGATGGCCTCCCGGAGTCGGTCACGCCGGTACTTTTCCGGGGGGACCGCGACGCACAGACCGTCGCGGTAGTCGCCGGATGCGTAGATTCCGGCGGCGATGTGGCGGCAGTGCTCGTAGGAGTTGACGACGACCGCCACGTGGGCCCGGTCGGGGTCGGTTTCGAGGAGTTCGGTGAGCTCGGGGTGGATCCTGTCGGTGTAGAGCTTCTCCCCGAGTGCGTTGAGTGCCTTGCTCTTCAGGTGCTGGGGCAGTCCGGAGATCTGGATGTCGCGGTTGAGGGCGTCCTTGAGCGGCGCCTGCATGGCGCTGATGCTTTCCGGGTCGGCGTCGGTCATCCACCACTTCACGCGGCCGTGGACGTGCTCACGTACGGCCTGGGGGAAGTATGCGGTCGCTGACAGGCCCATGACCGGACGCTCGACGCCGGCCAGCACGAGAGAGACGATGCCGCCGAGCTGCGCGGTGTAGGTGTGCGGATCGCCGGAGATGCTTTGCGAGGTGAGTTCGGCGGACTTCTCCGGTTCGTCCAGGCCGGTGACCCGGTAGCCGAAGATGCCCTTGCCGAGCATGCCGTAGGGCAGGATGCCGGACGCTACGCCGGTCTCCAGCTTCTCGCCGAGCTTCTGCGCTGAGGGGAGTCCCGCTGCCTTGAACTGAGCGGTCTTCCCTCGGAGGCGTTCAAGGGTCATGTCCAGTTCGGCTAGCCATACGCGGATGATCAGAAGCTCGATGGCCTCGCCGCGGTCATAGCCGTTGGGGACGGCGTCCTTGAGGATCTTGTCCATCTCCGATCGGGCCAGCGTGAGGAGGTCTTCTCCCCGCGACGCGAGAAGGTCCTCCAGCACCTCCCGTACGTCTTCCAGGTGCGGTTCCAAGGGGACGTCGTGGAAGCGGCCCCGGAGAAGCGGGTCCTCGAGCGATTCCGGGTGCACTGGGTGCAGGGCGTTCAGTTTGTCGAACAGCTCGGCCGGGATCTCCTGGGCATCGGTGACATCCGCCTCGGGGAACAAGAGCGTGATCAGTCGCCGGTCCCGTGACCCGGACAGGTGCCACATGCTGCTGTTCGAGCCGTGGGTGTCCTTGGCCTCGTCCCGGCCCTCGTAGTAGCGCAGGTGAAGTTCGTCGGTACACAGTGCGGCGAGGAGGAATTCCGCCAGGTAGCGGGCGTGGCTGATGGTGGGGCACAGCTCCTTGACCGCCTCGGGTGACATGATCCGCTGGTCGTCGTCCAGGTCGCGGAGAGGAATGCTCTTGCGCTGCCGGGAGTCAAGGATCAGTTCGCTGGAGCACATGTCGACCGCTACGGACTGGAACTGGTCGACCTCGTCGATCAGGACGGCGTGTGAGCGGCGGAACGCGAACTCGGCCACGGACAGGTCGCCGGCCTTCTTGCCGTCGAGCATGACGCCGATGTGGATCCGCCCGGCCATGAAGTTGTGGTGGTTGGTCACCACGACTGCGGCTTCGCACGCCTGGCGCTGCTGCTCGTACTTTCCGCAGGTCTGCATCCATGGGCAGGACCGACTCCCCGTTACTGGGGGGATGGGGCCCAGGTATCGGCACGACTCGCCGCCCGGAGGGTAGGGGTGTGTGCTGGTCGTCGCGTGCTTGAGAGCGCACCCGTAGGAGAGGGTGTCGAGACGCCACAGGGTCTCGTCGTCCTGGCCGATGAGAGGGCCTTCGATGCGGGAGACCAGCTTCATGGCCCGCTCGTGGAGCCGGGAGGGTGACATCAGAGGAGCGCAGGTCTTCGTACTGCCGAGGGCCTTGAGGTCTTCCCTGATCTCCCATGCGGCGGACAGGGTCGCCTCGACGGTCGGGAGGACCAGCGTGATCGTGTATCCGTTGACGGCGAGCCATGACGCCGCGACCCTCACCAGGACGCTCTTCCCGGTTCCGGTAGGGGCGTTGAAGATCTCAATGGGCCCGGCGAGGAGCGCCAGGGCTTCGTCGACGCTGATGTCGTCGGTCGTGTGCAGCTCGTCGAAGAGCTTGGACAGGACGTCGAAGAGGTACCCGTCCTTGCCGTGCTTCTCGTAGCGGACCTGGTCGACCTTCTTCGCGTGCTCCAGGAGATCCGGGGTGGGGATCTTCAGCCCTGGCTCGTAGGGGAGCGTATGCACCTCAGGGAGGTCGTCGAGGTCTTTTCCGCTGGTGAAGGTGCCGGTTGCCGGGATGACTGCCCGGCCGACGATCTCACCCTTACCTGACGCGTACCGCTTGGCCGTCAGCCACGTCCCCGGGCCGGCCGGGGGATGCGCCCTCCTGCGCCCGTACGACTTCGACAGCCTCTCCAGCATGTTGTCAGCATGGGCGAGGAGAGCGCCGCCGACCCGCGGTCTCGCGGACACGGCGCTGCCGGGGTCTCCCACCGCCTCGAACGGGATGCTGCCGTCCGGAGACTGCCCCGTCAGGCATCCCCGTACGAACCGGGTGAACACCCCCGATGAGGCGAAGTCCTGCCGCCCGTACCGGATGACACCGGCGATCCGCTGTTTGTCCGCGAGCGGCATCTCCCGCCATTGGTCCCACAGGTCCAGGTGGCCGGTGAAGAAGAACGACGCGTGACGGAACGACGCCACCAGATTGCCGTCATCGTCCTTCTCCGGGAAATAGTGCGCCGCCAGGGCCAGCGCGGCCGATGCCGAACCGACACCCTTGGACAGCTTCTTCGTCACGCCCACGTCGCACCCGCTTCCTTGCACACCCGCGCGCCGAAGTCGCCGGCGGTCGCCACCTGCATCCACTTCCGGCTCACGTCCTCCAGCATCGGAACCGTCTCGTACCGGAAGTCTGGAACGACCAGCCAGTCAGCACCGCCCCCGTCACCCTGGTCAGCGGTGATCTTGTCCGCCAGGAGCGTCGCGTAGGTGTAGTCCTTCACATCGACCTTGAACTCAGTCCTCGCTCCGCGTTTCCGCGTCACCGTGGCCAGCAGGTCGTAGGTGTCCATATCCGGCCACAGCTCCACGACCACCCCCTTCTTCTGCACGGCCGGCCTCGACAACGCGTCATACAGGCCCAGTTCGGGAATCCCCGGGATTGTCGTGCACCGCCACACCCCCCGCACCAGGGCCCTGTGTCCCTTCTCCGGAGTCGGCTCGGGAATCTGGCACGTGATGTCCTTGAACAGGACGCTCGCATTCCCCTCGGGCTTCAACGGCCTGCCGACGGGCCGCAGCTCCGGTGCCTTACCGCTGTCCGGAACCGTGAACTCATACCGAGCCCCCTGCCGGGCGTGCGGCCGGTGGAAGCAACGGACCTTCCCCGCAGCGCCCCGCTTCTCGCCATGCAGCGTGATCTTCATGGGCCACGAACAGAACGGGCACGCGAACCACCACCGTTGGTCGTAGAGCGCGTCGAACCGGACAGGTTCGTAGAACTCATCGAGCTTCGCGGGAAGATCAAGACGGCGGAGCTCCCGGGCGGGCCCCGCGGGAGTCTTGATCAGGGCGGACCGCCATGCACAGTAGGACTCCTGCGAGCGGCCCTTCATCAGCTCCCGGTGCACCAGTGTCTGGTGCAGCTCGTCGCTGACTCGATCGCCCATCGCTGACCGGCCGTTCCATGACGCCTTGTCGAGCGCCTCCAGGACGGCCCGCTGCTCCAACTCCAGATCGTAGGAGTCCTCCTCGAACTCTCCGTCCTTGGTAATGGCGTAGAAGCCAGACATCTCGCCGGCGTCCACCCCGTCGGGCAGGAGCGCCGACAGGTCTTCCGCCAGCATCTCCCGGAACCTGGTGAAGGTCAGGGGCCTTCCCGGCCCCCATGCCCACAGGATTCTCCCGTGGGCATCCATCATCTCCTTGAGGCGGACTTCCGGATCTGTGGTGCCGTCGGACCCGGTCAGCGCCCTCGCGGCCATGGCGGCAGCGGTCATGACGACATGCCGGACCTCAGCGTCATGCGCCGAACGAGCGGAAGTAGAGCGTGTGTTCACCTGATCGACCTTAGGTGTGCACCAATGCTCCGCAGCGACCTGAGCGGTGATTCATCAGTTCGAGTGATGAAGTGGCCGTGGAAATCTTCTATGCAAGCTCTACAACAGGGACATTTGGGTACATGCCTTGATAGGTGTCCCGGTGCTGGGCGATGTGTTGACGTCCAACGTCAGTCAGTCGCCACCGGTACTCCCGCACGAACGCCTCCTCGCCCTCCCCCTCGCGTACAGGAAACTCGTCGATCAGGCCCCGGCTCCGGCCTCCGCGCGGCCCGTGCGGTCGGTACCCCGTTCCCAGGTAGAACTTCGACTTCCCCCACATGTCGTCCTCTGCAAGACCATCAGGTTCGGCAGAAGCCACTTTCATCAGGCTGGACCACAGCCACTCTGAAAGCAGGTCAGCCGGCCGCCGAGGCGGAAGTGCCTCACCTAGACCTGCTCGTGCGCAGGCTCGGCCCAAGCGGGTGAGTTCCACACGGATCCGTGGAACGAAGCCCAAAGGGAACACCTCGACCTGGTCCTCCGAGACCAGGACAAGCCCGCGCGTGGCTAGAGCTTTCAACGTCTGGCCAGCACCAGCGTCATGTTCCCCCAGTACCCGTAGGCGGTCCTGAAGGGCCGTGTACCCCGTGAACTCCGGGTCGGCTTTGATCGTGAACGGGATCTTCCTCCACTCCGCCGCGGGAATCCGCTTCCCCGAACCGGCCACCCGCGCAGCCGTCACCTGACGCTCAACTTCCTGGTCCTCCTGGTAGCAGGCCGTCAGGTAGATGCGCTGCCGCTCATTGAGGCCCTCCCAGATCTCCTCTGCCCGTGCGGATGAGTGCTTCCTGCCACGGGAAGGGAGTTTCGGGGGGACGTCATCTGGTCGGCTCCGCATCCACGCGTCCAGCAGAACCCGGGGCGGGACCCCGTACATCCGGGCCAGGGCGCTGGCCAGCAGTCCCGAGACTTCCGGGTCTCGTAGCATCTTCCCTGCCACCTTTCTCCCCTCCTCCAGGTCCCGGATCTTGCGGTAGTCGATGAAGTGTCCGTGACCCGCCGGGCCTTCCTGAAGACGCGCTGCCACGCTCGCTGCCGTGAGGCCGGCCGCGTATCGGAGATCAACCAAGGACGCCTCTCCGTGTGGGCCTCGGGTCAAGTCCTCTGGGCTGCACTCCAAGGCCAGGGCCAGATCCCCCAGACGAGACACGGACGGTGAATGCACACCTGCCTCGTAGTAGTGGATCAGTCGGCCGGAGGCCCCCATCCGGACTGCCACGTCCTCTGGGGACAAGCCGCGTTCTTTCCGCATCTTGGTCAGTTTCGTCGCGTCGATCTTCCATACCGGATGTGGCATGTCACCCAGGGAACCGTGATGAAGTCTTCATCGCAACCGTCCTCAACGCCCATCGGGAAGGTGTGTCCGTCCTGCGGGATACGGACCCCGAGCCCTCCGACGCTCGAAGTGCTCGGCTGGTCGTCTGCCCGCACGTGAGAGGCAGTCTCTTTTCCGAACCTGGAACCTGGGCGTTTCCCCTTGAGTGTGGACACCCTGATCATTGGATCGTGATGATCCATAGGACAGGAGTTCCCGTTGGGGACGTCGAAGTACTCGCCTGAGTTCCGGGCCGATGCCGTCGCGCTGTACCACTCGAGCCCGGGTGGGACCTACGCGTCGGTGGCCAAGGACCTGGGCGTCAACCACGAGACTCTCCGCACGTGGGTGCGGGATGCCGGGCAGGCCACCCGGCCCGGGGCGGTGGAGGCCACCGCGATGGAGAAGGAGAATCGGCAGCTGCGGGCGCGGGTGAAGGAACTCGAGCTCGAGCGGGAGATCCTGCGGAGGGCCGCGAAGTATTTTGCGGCGGAGACCAGTTGGTGAGCAGCCGCTTCCAGTTCGTCGAGGATCACCGTGGCGCCTTCGGCGTCAAGCGGCTGTGCCGGATACTCGCGCTCTCGCGTTCCGGCTTCTACCGATGGCTGGCCGGCGCATCCGCGCGGGCCGGCCGGGCGAGGGCGGATGCCGAGCTCGCCGAGCACATCAACTGGATACATCAGGAATCGGACGGCACCTATGGGGTTCCGCGCGTCACCGCCGAGCTGAAGGAGGCCGGGAGGCCGGTCAATCACAAACGGGTCGAGCGCGTCATGCGCAAGTTCCGCATTGTCGGGCTGCACCTGCGCAAGAAGGTCCGCACGACCATTCCCGAGCCGTCGGCGACGCCGGTGCCGGACCTGCTTCAGCGGGACTTCACCGCCCAGGAGCCGAACACCAAGTACGTGGGCGACATCACCTATCTCCCCGTTGGCAACGGCCAATTCCTTTATCTGGCAACGGTGTTGGACCTGTGCTCGAAACGCCTGACGGGCTGGTCGATCGCCGATCACATGCGGACCTCGCTGGTCACCGACGCGCTCAGGGCCGCAGCGAGGGCTCGCGGCGGGGACGGTCTGCGCGGGGCGATATTTCACAGCGACAACGGGGCGCAATATGTATCGAAGGAGTTCGCCCAGGTCTGCTCAGAGCTGGGCGTGACCAGATCACGCGGCGCGGTCGGCACAAGTGCGGACAACGCCGCCGCGGAGAGTCTGAACGCGACCATGAAGCGCGAGACGCTCCAGGGCCGCAAGCGGTGGAACGGGGCCAGCGAGGCGCGCCTCGCGGTCTTCCGCTGGGCGACCCGCTACAACACCCGCCGACGGCACTCCCGCCTCGGCCAGATCAGCCCGATTACCTACGAGCAACGATCAACTACGCTGACCACCGCCGCATGACAACCGGTGTCCACGATCATGGGGAAGGCCCCCCTCTCTGGCCGTGCGGCGCAGCCACAGCCGTACCGCACGTTGCTCGCCAGTTCCGCCGACCGGCGTACGGCAGCGGAATCCGGCACTCGCCGCACACCAGGAGGCCGACACCGTCCTCGGCCGACCGCAGTTCGTACGCGGTGCGTACGAGAGTCATCACATACGGCTCCCGCTCGCGGGGCGCTCCAGGAACTCCTGCTGGAGCGCCGCGACCTCAAGATCACTCAATGCCGGATGGACGGAGATCATCAGTAGCGAACCGCGCAACAGTCCGCAGTTGGGACGGGATGCGGACCGCAGCGCGAGGTGGACCAGCATCTGGGCGCGTGCCGTGCCGATGAGGGCGTCGTCGCTGTCGCCGAGGTGATCTTCGGCGGTGCTGGGCGCCTTCGGTACGGCAGAGCTGCTGCCGGTTTGTTGGGGCGGCTGCCCAGGGTGCTGGTCATCGTCGATGGTCAGGAACAGATCACTCTGGGGCTGGACAGCGGCGCCGACCAGAATGCGCCGGTGCGCGTAGGCATGGAGGATCTTGCTGCCCTCCTTCAGGGCACGGTTCAGCTTGAGGGGCGGTAATCATGCGGCCGGGGAAGGGCATCGCGGCGGCGGATGGTACTCACGCGCACGCGCTGCTCCGTGACGTCAAGCGAGGCTTGTGTGGTGGATCCGCGCCACCGCAGGTCCGCGCTCTGTCGGCCAGACAGCTGTGGCCGGGGAGTCGTGCGTGAATCTGCACGTGGCTGGTTGGTTCGAATACCTGCGGACGCGCACGTGTGATCCCTACGGTGAAGTGACCAAGTTTCAGATCGTTCGTGGGGAGTGCAGTGGACCCGGAGATCGTCGCTCTCGGGAGCATCGTGATCAGCAGCCTGGTGGGGAACGCCGTGCAGGACGTCTGGACTTGGGGCAGGGGCCGATTGGTGGCGCTGTTCGTCCGTGACGGAGCCGAGGAGGCGGCGGTTGGCGACGAGCTGGAGCAAGCTCGTCGCCAGGCGTTGGAGGCGGGGGAGGCCGGCGACGAGGACACGGTGACCGAGATCACGGACGAGTTGTCGAGTCGTGTGCTGGAAGTGTTCGCTGAACGTCCCGATGCTGTGCGGGAGGCGCGTGAGTTCGTCGGAGAGGCTCTGACGAGGGCGACGCCCGCCGAGGCGTCCTCGGCTCTTCTCCACTACGTCAACCACACAGCTCTGTTCCGGGAGATGGACAGTCACTGGCGCGCCTGCCGGGCGGCCGGGACGGTGACGTCTGTGTTCCTCAGCGGTGTACGAGGGGTGGGGAAGCGCAGCACGGCGCGGCAGTGGATCCACTCGCACCGGGACGTCCTCGTCGGGGTGTTCCTCCGGGCCGACCTCGGGATGCGGGGTGGGCGGATGGCCGACCCCGCGGTGGTGCTGGAGCGCTGGCTGGACGAGCTCGACGTTCCGAGAGGCGAGCGTCCGGTCGACGTCCCGGCCAAGGCACGTCGGGTGCGTCACGAACTGCGTGACCGGTCGGTGGTCCTCCTGCTGGAGAATGTCACGACGACCCGTCAGGTGCGCGACCTGCTGACCGACCAGCCGTACGGCGTGGTCCTCATGACGGGGCAGGAGGCGCCGCACGACCTGACGGCCTTCCTGGAGTTCCTTCCGCTCCCGGTTCCGGCGCTGCGGGACGAGCACGCTCTGGAACTGCTGGTCAAGGTGAGCCGTACCACCGAGGATCCGGCCAAGCTCGAACCGATTGTCCGGAACCTAGGCGGTCTGCCGCTCGCGCTGCGGCTGATCGCCGGACATCTGAAGGCGCCCGTCCCCGGCGTGGTGGAGGACATCGGTGCCCGGCTCGCCGACCGCGCCGCACGACAGGAGCTGCTCAACGTGGACGATCCGAATCCCCTGCCAGAAGCTCTCGAACTGGCCTACGGGCGCATGGCCGCGCGGACGGCGCAGCTCTATCGCCGCCTGGGGTTGCTGATGTGTGAGGACTACCAGCTGGACACCGTGTTCGCGCTCGTACCGGACTGGGAGCCGTCGGAGGCGCGCAGCGCGCTGAGCGCCTTGATTTCGGGCGGTCTGGTCGAGCGCCGGGGTCTGGACACCTACCGGATGCACATCCTCGTCCACGACCACGCGTCGACCGTCGCGGAGCGCGACGAGACAGAAAGTGAACGCGAGGCGGTGCGGCAGCGGATCACCCATCACTTCCTGCGGATCACCGAGCGGGGTGAGCAGACGCTGTCGACGCGCTGGCTCTACAACCCCATGAACACCTTCCCGGCGGACACGGCAGCCGACGAGCGCCGACAGACCGAGGCTCTGCGTGACATGGCTCGACGCGAGGCCGGCATCTTCGCCGCTGTGCGTCTGGCCGCCGAAGCGGGGCTTCATATGGAGGCGTGGAGACTGAGTCAGGCCATCCGGACTTTCTGCCTCCGTACCGGCCGCGACACCCAGTGGATCGAGGCGGCCGAGATCGGTCTCGCCTCGGCACTGGAGACCGGAGACACGATGGCGGTGGCCCGTGTGTCCTACGAGCTGGGGTTCGCGCACCTCGAACGCTGGAACGTGGAAGAGGGCGATTCACGGTTGGCCCGGGAGCACTTCGAACAGGCGCTGAGCCTGGTGAACCCCGGAGCGTCTGGCCGGAGCGAGGGCGAACGCCGCACGGAGTCCAGCGTTCTGGAAGGACTGGGACTGCTCGAACGCAAGCTCAAGCGCCCCGGGCACGCGATCGATCTGTTCAGCCGGGCCCAAGCGGCGCTGGAAGGGATCGACCATCCCCGTGGCCAGGCCCTCCTCGCGCTGCATCTGGGCAGTACGCACACGGCGCTCGGGCGCTACGACGACGCGGAAAGTGAACTTCTCCGCGCGGTCGAGGAGTTCAAGGATCTTCCGGACGGACCGGACCGTTTCAACATGGCCAAGGCCCGGCTGCGTCTGGCCGAGAACCGCGGAGCCTGCGGGCGACTGCGCGAAGCCCTCGAGGCGTTGGACCTGGCGGTGGACGGCATGACCGGCGTGGGCTCGGCCTACCACGCCGCGCAGGCCCTCCTACTGCGCGGAGACCTCCGCCTGCGGTTGGGGGAACGGGAGTTGGCCGTCGAGGACTGGACGTCCGCCCGCGCGCTCTACGCGGAAGAAGGCAGCGTTCACGAGGGTGAGGCACGGCACCGCCTGGAGCGGGAGGGAGAAGAGCCGGCGTAGGTGCCGGCCACGCACAGCCGCCGCCAAGGCGGGCTCAGACGTAGGCCAAGTCGAGCAGCCCCGCGTCGGGCAGGTCGCCGGCGCGCACGACAATCCGCTTTGGCCGTGTCGGGCTGGCGCCGGCCGTGCCCACCGTGCGCTGTCGCACCGTCCACGCGTAGACCGCCGATGCCGCCAGGGGGAACGCTGCCCAGGCGGGACGCTCCCGCCAGCTCACCCGCACACGACCGCCGTCCGGGAGCAGCGCCAGGCACCCGCCCTCCTCCGTTTCCGCGGCGAGCAGCCCGCAGCCGGAGGATTCCGCGGCGAAGGCGCACCACGGGTCGTCCTCCGGACGGGCCGCCGTGCGCCCGCGCGGAACCAGCAGCACGTCAGCGGTGCGCGGCCACCGCCGGTCCGGGTCGTCACGGTCGGCGGCCAGATGAGCCGAGGCGATGTGCGCGCCATGGCCGTGCTGCCGCGCCGCGGGATAGCGGCGGACGATCACTTCACCGTCAGCTCCTGCAACGCTCTCGTCCGTCACCGAAGCGGTGACGAACATGGGCGCCTCATGAGGAACGCGGCGGGCACCCGGGCCGGAAGGCTGCGACGGTACGGGTACCGCGGACACGCACGCGGGATGGCCGGGTTCCTCCAACCCCAACCAGGTATAGAACAGCCGGCGCAGCAACCCGGTGGAGCGGCCCGGCTCCGACGTGACGCTCTCCCCGACCGCCTGGAGTTCCGGATTGTCGCGCTGCCCGTGCAGGGCGGCAAGCTGACGTTCCACGGGGCGATCGGCGGCCAAGCGGGGCAGTAGCCGACCGAGCTTGGCCATGGGCGACCCCGGTGCCACCTTCGATTCGTCAAAGGCACCGAGAAGGCAAGGGACGCCCAATGCAATTCCATACATGGTCAAGGAACCATGGTCTCCCAGAAGGAAATCAGCCGCACAGAGAGCAGCCTTCCACGTGTCGCTTTCCGGAACCGGCACGAGAAGCCCGGAATCCAAAAGGGGAGCCAGCCAACTGTGCAGCTGCCACGAGCCATGGCCATGCCAAATATTCGGGTGGATGGCCGCGACTACACGGAATTCTTCAACCGAAAGCTCCGCCAAAATTCGACGGAGAACGTCGGCGTGCGGTGAGCCGAACACCGAACCGGCTCCCCAGGTCGAGGACACGACCACGAGCCGCTGACCCGGCAACAGCCCGAACGCCTGCTGGTAACTCTCACGGAAGGGAAGACTGGCGCGCAGTTGGTCGATGCACGGATCGCCGGCTACAACAGCCTTGGGCAACGCCTGCGGACAGCTGACCGCAAGCCGATCGAGCTGCTCCTTGTGGGACAGTACGATCGCTGACGGGACAACGTGCCCATCATGCAGGAGCCACTCCTCCGTGAGTCCGAAGGCTTCCGGCTCCCGGCTCCCGGCTCCCGGCTCCCGGCTCCCGGCTCCCGGCTCCCGGCTCCCGGCTCCCGGCTCCCGGCTCCCGGCTCCCGGCTCCCGG
>NZ_JBITCT010000099.1:0-16018 GCF_044453465.1 Streptomyces sp. NPDC051677 | reverse complement strand
CGAGTACTTTCTGGGGGCGGCCATGGTCGATGTTCCTCTCATGAGAACCATCTGACCCTCTGTCAACACACTCCGCATCTCGGGGGAACCTCAGGACGAGGACACCGTCCGCGATGTGATCCACAAGTTCAACGAGATCGGGCTCGCATGTCTGAACCCTCGCTGGGCGGGAGGCCGTCCCCGCCTCCTCGATCGTGACGACGAGGACTTCGTCGTCCAGACGGCCACCACCCGCCCGACCGTCCTGGGCAAGCCCTTCACCCGCTGGTCGATCCGTGAGCTCGCCGATCACCTGCGACGAACCAGTGCCCACCCCGTCCTCATCGGACGGGAGGCCCTGCGGTGCTTACTCGCCCGCCGCGGGATCTCCTTCCAGCGCACGAAGACCTGGAAGGAGTCCTCGGACCCCGACTTCGACGCCAAGCTGGCCGGGATCGAGTACGCGATCAACGAGCGGCCGGACCGCACCTTCGCGTTCGACGAGTTCGGGCCCTTGGGAATCCGCCCCACCGCCGGCTCCTGCTGGGCCAAGCAGACCCGGCCCGAACGTCTGCCGGCCACCTACCGGCGCACCCACGGCATCACCTACTTCCACGGCTGCTACTCCATCGGTGACGATCAGATGTGGGGCGTCAACCGGCGCCGCAAAGGCATCGACCACACCTGGGCCGCGCTGAGAACGATCCGCGCGGCCCGCCCGGACGGCGCCCCGATCTACGTGAACCTGGACAACCTCTCCGCCCACTTGAACTGGCGAATCCGCAGGTGGGCGACCCGCAAGAAGGTCGAGCTGTGCTTCACTCCGACCTACGCGTCCTGGGCCAACCCCATTGAGGCCCACTTCGGACCACTACGGCAGTTCACCCTGGCCAACTCGAACCATCCCAACCACACCATCCAGACCCGGGCCCTGCACGCCTACCTGCGCTGGCGCAACCAGAACGCCCGCCACCCCGACGTCCTGGCCGCCCAACGACGCGAACGTGCCCGAATCCGCAGCGAAAGAAGCAACCGCTGGGGCGGCAGATCCCTACCCACCGCGGCCTGACCACTCAATGCGGTGGACCTTCCTGGTCACAGCACAAGCCGCAGCCGGAACGTGACGGAGCCCGGGAGCATGTCCAGCTCCCGGGCTCCAGCTTGCCACCCATTTGCGCACACCGGCGGCGTTTAAGAACCGCGGGTCATGTTGAGATCGACGTGTTCTGCCTTTGAACTACAGCGCCACGAGAGAGGCGCCGGGGGGACTTGAACCCCCATCCGTCGATGTTCGCCCACGCTCGGTCGATCCGGTGTTCGGCGGCGAATACTGAGACTGGAGCGAGAATCTGAGTTTCATGGGGCCGCCTCTGCCAGGCTTGGGCCACCCCCGCACGTGGTGCGGGGAGAGGGATTCGAACCCCCAACTGACACCCCTTCATCAGCTTCAACATCAGTTTCAGCTTGCGCTCATCGCGCACCCTCCGCTCGCGACGGAGGGCGTATGTGGGGGCTACCGGAAGAGGTAGCCGAATACCGCGTCGCCGACCCGCTGGTCGGTGACCTCGGTGTTGTTCGCCTCCTCGCGGGCGAACTTGACGGACTGCTGGAGCTTCTCGACGCGGTCGAGGAGCTCGTTGACCCGCCGGGCGGGCAGCGCGCCTGAGAACTTCACCGTAGTCCAGTAGCCGACCGGGACGTCCTCGTAGTACACCTCGACCTGCGCCGGGTGCTTTTCCGTGGCCTCGGCCTTCACGTGGTTGCGCGGAACCTTCTTTGTGCGGATGGTCCGCACCGGATCCGTCTTCCACGAGTCCGTCGAGGGGTCCAGGTTCCACGACTCGGAGGCGTCGAGCACCGGCAGCTTGCGCACGAAGGTGTGCAGGTCGGTGAGTTGCTTCTCCAGGAACAACAGGTACGGGACGGGCACCTGGGGCAACAGCACCGTACCGTCGACCACCACGTCCGCGACCGCGGACCGGTTCGCCCAGTCCTTCGTCGCGGTCACGTCGAAGAGCCGCGTCAGCGTCCCGGCGGTCGCCCGCAGAGCGTCCTCGGCCTTGATCTGCACCCGCGTGGACTCGGGCGGCAGCTGCTCGCCCTCTTCGTCCTTGGGCTGGTAGGTCCGGGAGATGCCGGCCAGCAGGGCGGGCTTCTGCACGTCCTGGTGAGCCTGGGTGAGCTCCTGGAGAGCCTTGGACTTGACGCCCTTTTCGACTGCGATGATCTGATTCAGCTTCGGCACACGGCGAACCTAACAACTCCGCGCCGCACGCACATCCGATTAAGCGCCTGGCCGAGAGGGCGGGGCGGCGAGTGTGAGCCCGGACCGGGGCACGAAGGTCATCAACCGTAAGGCGGCCGCCCGGCCGGCGGCCCGTGCGGTGCATCGCAAGGCGGAGGGCCACGGCTCCTGCCGGGGACGTACCTCGGTGGTCCGACAACGCGTCGAGGCGCAGTGTCGGCCCTCGCAACACGGTGAACCTTCGCGGTCACAGCACTAGGCCGTTTAGCTCGGGGTTCTGCGCCACGCCTCGCGCTGTGATGATCGCAGTGACGGGCATGCGGCGGCGGCTGGTGGACGGTGCGCGATGGCGGGTGCGGACGGAGGTTACGTGGCGTGATCTGCCACCCAAGTGGCTGGCCGCCCGCGCGACCTAAAACACGGCCTAGCCGGGCCGCCCGTCTACGCGGCGAGTTCGCTGTGCCAGGTCAGCGTGACCCGGTCATCCACATCACGCACCCCGCGCGCCCGCGCGGGGTAGACCTGCACCTTCTCCAACATCAGCACGACCAGGGACCGCTTGGATCGGTGCGGTGCGTGTTCCCACCAGCGCGCCAGATCCTCGACGCCGCCGATCGGCACATCTACGGCCTGCTCCAGGTACCGCAACCGCGCCCGGCAATTCTTCAGGCTGTCCCGGATCCGTCGGTCAGCAGCGACAAACGCGGCCCGCGACAGAGCGCCCTTCTCGTACGGCTCGGCAAGTTCGGCCCGCGACTTCTCCAGGTCGTTGATCTGGCCGCGCACCTGGTCGGCCTCGGCGGCCATGTTCGCGCGGGCCGACTCCAGCGCGGCGCGCGCACCCGGGCGCGCCAGTTCACCGAGAACGTGCTCGGCGACGTATTCCTCAAGCAGCGACGCGGTGATGCGGACCTTGCCGCATCCGCCGCGCCCCTCGAAGTTGGTCGGACACCGGTAGGACGGCGTGCCCGCGCTGGTGCGACCACCGGTCAACTGCTGCGCGCACTGACCGCATTCACTGAGTCCGCCCGTCAGCAGGTACTCGTAGTCGTCCTCGCGGGGCTGACCACTGCGGACGCTTCCGGGCCGACTGGGACGATTCTCCTGTAGCCATAGGAACTCTTTTGGTTCGATCAGCCTCTCCAGGCCAGTCTCGCGCAGCTCGCCAGAGTTAGGATCGCGCTCCAGTCCGGCGATCGCCGGATTGTCCAGCAGGCGGCCGAGCGTCATGGAGTTCCACTCGCCGCCCATCGTGCCGCGGTGGCCCTCAGCCGTCATCCAGGCCGCGACGTCGGCCTGCGACTGGCCGACCCGGATACGGCTGACGGCCTCACGTACGACTTGCCGCTCGTCGACGCGGACACGCGTCCGTGCCTGGTTGTCGAAGCCGTACAAGCGCGGCATGCCAGTTCCCCATCACTCAGCGGGCTGCGGCCGTTCGCGCCGCAGCGAGCCAATCCCCAACGCCTCCCACAAGGCAGCCGTCGGTATGCGGATGGTGCTACCCATCATCAGCGTCCGCACTGGAAACTGCCCCAGCTTGATCAGGTCATACGCCTTGTTGTGGCCGATCCCCAACGCGCGGGCTGCGGTCACGACGTTGACCGTTGCGGGCAGCGCCAGAACTTCTTCCAGGCTCATCCCGCGGTGGTCGGTAGCCGGAGTGCTAATCGTCGCCATATTCGTTGTCGCGTTCTCCCCCGCGCCAACCTGCGCACACGATACACGGGCAGCGCCGGGCCGTCCCCGGCAACATCGGTAACAATGAGCGCCGAAAGTGATAAGTGAGCGTGGGGGTGGTCAGGTGTTCGAGGACAAGACGTTCAAAAGGTGTGCCTGCAAGGGGCCGTTGACGGACGAGGACGGTACGCCCGTTCTCGACGCAGACGGCAAGCAGAAGATCGGCCACCTGGAGCGCGCCTGCCCCCGGCTGAAGGAACGCAGCCACGGCTCGTGGTACTACCAGATCGAACTGGAGCGCGACGGCACCGGCAAACGCAAGCGCGCCCGCGAGGGCGGCTTTGCCACCCAGGCCGAGGCCGCGGCCAAGGCCGAGGAAGTCTGGCGAGCCTCCAAGGCCGGAGTGAACGTCCTGTCGGACGAGACCGTCGCCGAGTTTCTGGCCCGCTGGCTCAAGAAGAAGAAAACCGAGCTGAAGCGGACCACCGCCCACGAGTACGAACGCGACATCCAGCTGTACCTGGCACCGCACCTCGGAGCGCTGAAGATGCGCAACTTACGCGCCCGCCACGCCCAGGGCATATTCGACTGGATCGTCTCCGACAACGAGCGCCGAGTGGAGCACCGGACCAAGGTCGCCGAACTCAAGGAGGCAGCCGACAAGGCGTCCGCCGCCTGGCGTGAGGCGGCGACCGGCACGCCCGACGAGAAGAAGGAGCGGGCCCGCCTGCGGGCGGTGTGGACGGCAGCCCGCGACAAGTACCTGGCCCAGCGCAAGAAGCTGCAGCGGACCACCGGCCCGGCCACCATGGTCAGCATCAAGGCCACCCTGTCGTCCGCGCTCAGCGACGCGGTGAAGGAAGAGCTGATCGCCAAGAACTACGCAGCGCTCCTGACCCTCCCCAAGGTGACCAAGCCTCGCGCGCTCGCCTGGACCGCCCCGCGCGTCGCCCGCTGGAAGCGCACCGGGGAGAAGCCGTCCCCAGTCATGGTGTGGACGCTGCAACAGACCGCCGAGTTCCTGGACTTCATCGTCGCCGACCGCCACTTCCCCGCCTGGCACCTGGTCCTCTTCCACGGCCTGCGCCGCGGCGAGCTGGCCGCGCTCGCCTGGGACGAGGTGGACCTGGCCGAGGAGGTTATCCACGTCAGCGAACAGCTGGTGTCGATCTCGTACGAAGTCCATGAGGACGACCCGAAGGCTGACAGCGTCCGTGACATCAAGCTCAACCGGGACTCGGTGATGCTACTGAAGGCGTGGCGCAAGAAGCAGGCCGCCGAGCGCAAGAAGTGGGCGAAGGCCGGCGTGCCCGCCAAGTCCGGCAACCGGGTCTTCACCAAGGAAGACGGCTCGGCCTACCACCCTCAGTTCTTCACCGACCGCTGGGACCGGCTCGTGGAGCTGTCCGGGCTGCCGCCGATCCGGCTGCACGACGGCCGCCACGAGGCGGCGAGTCTGGCGCTGGCCGCCGGCGTCGCCCCGAAGGCGGTGCAGGCGATGCTCGGACACGCGTCGATGCGGATGACGACTGACACCTACCAGACGGTGTTGCCCGAGATGCACGCCGCCACGGCCTCGGCGTCCCTGGACCTTCTCACCGCGTACCGGGAGAAGGAGAAGAAGTCCGCGAAGAAGGCCAAGAAGAAGGCGAAGAAGAAGACCAAGGGACCGGCCGCCGAAGCGGCCTGACGGAGCCTGGGGCCAGCTTCGCCCCCGCCCGGGCCCCAGCTTGGCCCCATCGGTCCCATTTCAAGATCGATCAAGGCAGTGGTTTAGACCATGAAGTGATCAAAGAAAGCGTAAAGGGCCAGGTCAGAAGCTATGACCTGGCCCTTCCTCATCGGAGCCGCCTTCGGGATTCGAACCCGAGACCTACGCATTACGAGTGCGTTGCTCTGGCCATCTGAGCTAAGGCGGCGCGCTGTCCGCACCATGGTGCGATCAGCAACGTCGGTAAGTCTACACAGTTTCCGGGGGTGCTCCGAACACACCCCGGAAGCCCCGGTTCCGGGGTGGCCGGCGGCGGCTACTTGCAGCGTTTGCCCTCCGTCGGAGGCGTTCCGTGCAGCAGGTAGGCGTCGATCGCGGAGTCGATGCAGGCGCTGCCGCGGCCGTAGGCGGTATGGCCGTCGCCCACGTAGGTGAGGAGGCGGGCCGAGGCGAGCTGGTGGGCGAGGGACCGGGCCCAGCGGTACGGGGTCGCCGGGTCGCGGGTGGTGCCGACGACGACGATCGGGGCGGCGCCCTTCGCCTCGATGCGATGCGGCTCGCCTGTGGGCCTCACCGGCCAGTACGCGCAGTTCAGGGCGGCCCAGGCGAGGCCCTCGCCGAACACCGGGGACGCCTTCTCGAAGGACGGGAGGGCCTTTTCCACCTGCTCGGGGGTGGCGAAGGCGCCGGGGAGGTCGAGGCAGTTCACGGCCGCGTTGGCCGACATCAGGTTGGCGTAGCGGCCGTCGGGGTCCCGTTCGTAGTAGCTGTCGGACAGGGCGAGCAGGCCCGCGCCGTCGTTGTCCTTCATCGCCGAGGCCAGTGCCTCGCGCAGCTGCGCCCACGTGCTCTCGTCGTACATCGCCGCGATCACGCCGGTGGTGGCGAGGGCCTCGCCGAGCCTGCGGCCGTCCGGGTCGCCGGTGGGGATCGGGTCCGTGTCGAGCTTGCGGAAGAAGGCCTTGAGGTTCGCGCCGACCTTGGCGGGAGCGGTGCCCTTCCGGCCGAGCGGGCAGTCGGGCTGCCGTGCGCAGTCCTTCGCGAACGACTGGAACGCCGTCTCGAAGCCCGCCGTCTGGTCCAGGTTCAGCCGGAGGGCGGGCAGCGACGGGTCCATCGCGCCGTCCAGGACGAGCCGACCCACCCGGTCCGGGAACAGGCCCGCGTACGTCGCCCCGAGGAACGTCCCGTACGACGCCCCCACGTACGTCAGCTTCCGGTCGCCGAGGACCGCGCGCAGGATGTCCATGTCACGGGCCGCCTCCACGGTGGAGACGTGCCGCAGCAGCCGCGGCGAGTGCGCGCCGCACCCTTGCGCGAACTCCTTGTACGCGTCGACGAGTTCACCGGTCTCCCGCTGATCGTCGGGGGTGGTGTCCGTCTGCGTGTACGCGTCCATCTCCCGTCCGTCGAGGCACTCCACGGGCTCGCTGCGGGCCACGCCCCGCGGGTCGACGGCGACCATGTCGTAGCGGGCGCGGACCTCGGCGGGGTAGCCGATGCCGGCGTACTGCTGGAGATAGCCGACCGCCGAACCGCCCGGCCCGCCCGGGTTCACCAGCAGCGAGCCGAGCCGCTTGCCCGGGCCCGTCGCCTTCTTGCGGGCGACCGCGAGCCGGACGTCGCCCGCCCGCGGCTCGGCGTAGTCGAGGGGCGCCTTCATCGTGGCGCACTCGAAACCGGGGACGCCGCAGCCGCGCCAGCTCAGCTTCTGCCCGTAGTACGGCGAGAGCGCCGACGGCGTGGCCCGAGGCAGCGCGGCGAGCGCCGCCACCGCCGTCGAACCGGCGGAACTCGTCGACCCCCCGGCGGAGCAGCCGGAGGCGAGCAACGCCGCGAAAGAGAGCAGGGTGACGCCGGTACGGAGCCTGCGGGGGGAGCGCCTGAGGTACATCCAGCGAGCGTAACTCTGCGCGACGCACCGAATGCCGTACGTGCGGGAACCGCCACGGACGAGCTACCCCGTCAACCCGGTGTCGGCCCTCACCCTCCCCTGCCGCCCCGTGATCAGCCCCTCGGCCGAGGTCACCCGGCTCTCAGGGCCATCGTCATCGCCTCCACCGCCAGCAGCGGAGCCACGTTGCGGTCGAGGGCATCTCTGCAGGCGGCGATGGCCTCGATGCGGCGCAGGGTGGTCTCCGGTCTGCTGTCACGGGCGAGCCGCTCCAACGCGTCCTCGGCGTCCGCGTTGGCGATCGCGACACGGGAGCCGAGCTGAAGGGCGAGGACGTCGCGGTAGAAGGCGGTGAGGTCGGTGAGCGCGAGGTCGAGGCTGTCGCGCTGGGTACGTGTCCTGCGGCGCTTCTGCCTGTCCTCCAGGTCCTTCATCACGCCCGCCGTGCCGCGCGGCATCCGTCCGCCCTGGGCCGCCCCCAGGGCCGCCTTCAACTCCTCGGTCTCCTTGCCGTCCATCTCCTCCGCGAGCTGCTTGGCATCCTCGGTTGCCGCGTCGACCAACTCCTGGGCCGCCTTCAGGCAGCCGCCGACGTCGCCGATGCGCAGGGGCAGCTTCAGCACGGACGCACGGCGCTCGCGGGCGGCGGGGTCGGTGGCCAGGCGCCGGGCCCGGTCGACGTGTCCCTGCGTCGCCCGGGCAGCGGCCGCGGCCACGGCCGGCTCGATGCCTTCGCGCCGTACGAGCATGTCGGCGACGGCGTCGACGGAGGGGGTGCGCAGGTTCAGGTGCCGGCAGCGGGAGCGGATGGTGGGCAGCACGTCCTCCAGCGAGGGGGCGCAGAGCAGCCAGACCGTCCGCGGGGCGGGTTCCTCGACCGCCTTCAGAACGGCGTTGGCGGACTTCTCGTTCAGCCGCTCGGCGTCCTCGACGAGAATGACCTGCCAGCGGCCCGTGGCGGGCGAGGTGTACGACTTGCGGACGGTGTCGCGCATGTCCTCGGCGAGGATCTGCGAGCCGACGGCGGCGACGGTGCTGACGTCGGCGTGGGTGCCGATGAGCGCCGTATGACAGCCGTCGCAGAAACCGCAGCCGGGGGCGCCGCCGAGTGCCCGGTCCGGGCTCACGCACTGCAGGGCGGCGGCGAACGCCCTCGCCACCTGGGCGCGGCCTGCGCCCGGCGGGCCCGTGAACAACCAGGCGTGCGTCATCTTCGACGCCTCGGGCGGCGGCAGGGCGGAGATGGCCGCGGTGACGAGCGCGTCGGCGTCCCGAGCGGCAGCGGCCAGCTGCTCACTCACCTTCTCCTGCCCGACGAGGTCGTCCCACACGGTCATGCGTCACGCCGCCCTTTCGTCACGTTTCGCGGTGCGGGTTCCATTGTGCGGGGACCCACTGACAATCGAGCGGCCGGCCGCACAACGCTCAGCGCCGACGTCCCCGGCCGCCGCCGCGGCCCTCGTCGTGGCCGTGGTCGTGGCCGTCGTCGTCCCGGTGCGGTCCCAGCAGTTCGTCCGCCAGCGAGGGCAGGTCGTCCAGCGGGGTCTCCTCGGCCCAGTCCCGCCGGGCCCGCTGCCGGGGCGCGCCGCTCTCGTCGATCTGCGGCAGCTCGCGCGTACGGTCGTCGCCCCCGCCGGGCCGCGCCCCGCCCCGTTCGTCTCGGAAGTACCCCGGCGGCACCCGGTCCGAAGGACTGTCGTCCCGCACGGGAGGCAGTACGGCCGTCTCGTCCTCGGGGCCCTCACCGCGCACCGGGGGCAGCACCGCCGTCTCGTCCGCCGCTCCCGGCGGCGTCGAAGGCTGCGGCAGCTCGGCCGTGACCTCGGCGTCGGCGCCCCCGGACGGCCGGGAGGTCTGCGTCTGCGACTGCTCGGGCTCCTTGCCCATCCGGATCGGCGGCAGCACGGCCGTCTCGTCCAGCGGCCCGCCCGACGCGTTCGTCGGCGTCACCACCGGCGTCGGCACGGTCGTCGCCTCCGGCGGGACCGCCGGGGTCGCGGGATTCACGGTCGTGGTGGGACGCGGCGGCTTCGGGCCGACCTGCGCCGCCGCCGCGGCCTGCTCCGCCGCGCGCCGGGCCGCCTCGGCCCGCAGCAAAGCCTCCTCGGCCTTGCGCTGCTTCTCCAGACGCAGCGCCTCGGCCTCGGCGCGCAGCCGCGCCTCCTCCTCGGCCTGCCTGCGGCGCCGATCCTCCTCCGCCCTGCGGCGGGCCTCCTCCTCGGCGCGGGCCTTCTCCTCCGCGAGGAGCCGGACCCGCTCCTCCTCGGCACGCCGGCGAGCCTCCTCGGCGCGCAGCCGGGCCTCCTCGGCCTGCCGTTCCGCCTCACGCCGCTGCGCCTCCTCCAGCTCGCGCCGCTTGCGCTCCTCCTCCTCGGCGCGCAGCTTGGCGAGCTGCTCCTGGCGCTCGCGCTCCAGGCGCTCCTCCTCGGCCTTGCGGGCGGCCTCTTCCTCGGCCTTGCGGCGGGCCTCCTCCTCGGCCTTCTTGCGCGCCTCCTCCTGGGCCTTGATCTCGGCCTCGGACAGGGGCAGCAGCTGGTCGAGCCGGTGCCGGACGACGGCCGTGACGGCCTCCGGCTCCTGGGCCGCGTCGACCACCAGGTAGCGGCCCGGGTCGCCGGCGGCCAGCGTGAGGAAGCCGGAGCGCACGCGCGCGTGGAACTCGGCCGGCTCCGACTCCAGCCGGTCCGGGGCCTCCGTGAACCGCTCGCGGGCGGCCTCCGGGGACACGTCCAGCAGGACCGTCAGATGCGGCACCAGGCCGTTCGTCGCCCAGCGCGAGATCCGCGCGATCTCGGTCGGGGACAGGTCACGGCCCGCGCCCTGGTAGGCGACGGACGAGTCGATGTACCGGTCGGTGATCACCACTGCGCCGCGCTCCAGGGCGGGCCGGACGACCGTGTCGACGTGCTCCGCACGGTCCGCCGCGTACAGCAGCGCCTCCGCGCGGTGCGAGAGCCCGGCGCTGGAGACGTCCAGCAGGATCGAGCGCAGCCGCTTGCCCACGGGGGTGGCCCCCGGCTCGCGCGTGAGGACGACCTCGTGGCCCTTGGCCCTGATCCACTCGGCGAGCGCCTCGGCCTGGGTGGACTTGCCGGCGCCGTCACCGCCCTCCAGGGCGATGAAGAAACCGTTGGCGGCCGGGGTCTGCACCGGGTCGTCGCCGCCCAGCAGCGCGTCCCGCAGGTCCTGTCGCAAGGGGACGCCGGAGCGGTCGTCGACCTTGGCCAGCACCAGGGCGGCCACCGGCAGCAGCAGCGCGCCGACCAGCATCAGGGTGAACGCGGCGCCGCCGTGCGCGAACACGAACTTGCCGTTCTCCAGCCGGTGCGGCCCGATGAGCGCCGCCACCAGCGGGGCGATCACCGCGCCCAGCGCCACGACGACCCGCACGACCGCGTGCAGGTGCTCCGTCGTCCGCGTCCGGCGGTGTTCCTCCGTCTCCTGGTCGAGCAGCGTGTGCCCGGTGTTGGCGGCGACGCCCGCGCCGACGCCGGCCAGGGCCGAGATCAGCAGCACGCTGGTGACGTCCGGAACCAGCCCGGCGGCCAGCAGCGCCACGCCCGTGAAGGCGATGGCCAGCGCGAGCAGCCGGCGCCGGGACAGCGCCACCAGCATCTTCGGCGCCGTACGCACGCCCACGCCGACCCCGCCGGTCAGCCCGAGCACGAGCAGCCCGTACATCACCGGGCCGCCGCCCAGGTCCTTGGCGTGCAGCACGGCCACCGCGACGGCGGCCGAGATCGTCCCGGCGACGGCGGCGCAGGCGAGGACCAGCAGCGGGATCGCGCCCGTGCGGCCCGCGTCGACACCGGCGGCCGCCCTGGGGCGGCGCAGTCCTTCGAGCGGCGACCGCGCGCGCGGGGTGCGCACCGACGGCAGCTCCAGGAACGTCACGATGGACAGGGACCCGGCGAACAGCCCCCCGGCGACGTACGAGGCGAGGGCCGCCTGGTGCTGGCCGAACCACTCGATCCCGGTGCCCAGAAGATTGTTGAACAGTGCCGCGACGACCAGGGTGGCCGCACCCAGCGGGATCGTCACGAAGCTCGTGCGCAGCGACAGGCGGCGCAGGGCGTCCATGTGGTCCGGCAGGGGGCGTACGGTCGCGCCCTCCAAGGGCGGGGCGGGCAGCAGGGCGGGGGCCGCGCTCTCGCGGGCGACCGTCCAGAACCGCTCGGCGACCCCGGTCACGAACACCGTGACGAGCAGCAGGGCCAGTGCGTCGTCCGGCGTCCAGTCGATCCACAGGGGCGCGACGATCAGCAGCGCGGCGCGCAGGCCGTCCGCGCCGACCATGGTCCAACGGCGGTCGAGCGGGCCGTCCGGTGAGGTCAGTGACGTCAGTGGGCCCAGAAGGACGGCGCCGAAGAGCACGGTGGCCAGAATGCGCACCCCGAAGACGATCGCCACTGCGAACGCCACGCCCCGGTAGCCGCCTCCGAAGGAGCCCTCGGCGATGGCCGCCTGGAGGACGAGGAGGACGAACACCAGGAGTGCGAGGGCGTCTCCCACACCGCCCACCAGTTGCGCGCTCCAGAGCCGCTTGAGCTGCGGCTCGCGCAACAGGGCGCGCACGGCGCGCTCGCGGGAGTCCGCCACCAGGGCGTTGTCCGGGGCCGGGTGGTGGGCCGTTGGCTGCTCGGCTCGCGTCATGCATTCAGCCTATCGGCCGCGACTGACAGTCCGAGTCCCCCGTCCGCACGTACGACCGCCCCGACACCAAAGTGATGCCGGGGCGTTCGTTTCGCGAACCCACCGTGAAGGAGTCGTGGCTCGGCTCAGCCGTGCGGACCGTCCTCGGCAGAGCGATCGGGCGCGGTGCTTCCCCGAGCGGCCGGTCCCTCGACGAGCGGTCAGTCCTCCGACGAGGACGGGGAAGCCGTCGCCTTCTTCGCGACCGTCTTCTTCGCCGCCGTCGTCGTCTTCTTCGCGGTGGTCGTCTTCGCGGCTGTCGTCTTCGCGGCGGTCTTCTTGGCCGGGGCCGCCTTCTTCGCCGTCGCCTTCTTCGCGGGAGCCTTCTTGGCCGTCTTCTTGGCCGGCGCCTTGGCGCGCTTCTCGGCGAGCAGTTCGAAGCCGCGCTCCGGGGTGATCTCCTCGACGCTGTCGCCGGAGCGCAGGGTCGCGTTGGTCTCCCCGTCGGTGACGTACGGCCCGAAACGACCGTCCTTGACGACGACCGGCTTTCCGCTGACCGGGTCCGCGCCCAGCTCCTTCAGCGGCGGCTTGGCGGCGGCCCGGCCGCGCTGCTTGGGCTGGGAGTAGATCTCCAGCGCCTCTTCGAGGGTGATCGTGAAGAGCTGCTCCTCGGTCTGCAGCGACCGCGAGTCCGTGCCCTTCTTCAGGTACGGCCCGTAGCGGCCGTTCTGCGCGGTGATCTCCTGGCCCTCGGCGTCCGTGCCGACGACGCGCGGCAGGGACATCAGTTTGAGGGCGTCCTGCAGCGTCACCGTGTCCGGCGACATCGACTTGAACAGCGAAGCCGTACGGGGCTTGACGGCGTTCTTGCCGGTCTTCGGGGTGCCCTCCGGGAGGATTTCGGTGACATACGGGCCGTAGCGGCCGGCCTTGGCGACGATCTGGTGGCCGGTCTGCGGGTCGGCGCCCAGCTCGAAGTCGCCGCTCGGCTTGGCGAGCAGCTCCTCCGCGAGCTCGACGGACAACTCGTCCGGCGCGAGGTCCTCGGGGACGTCAGCGCGCTGGTGGCCCTCCGCGCCCTTCTCCCCGCGCTCGATGTACGGGCCGAAGCGGCCGACCCGCAGCACGATGTCACTGCCCACGGGGATCGAGGACACCTCGCGGGCGTCGATCGCGCCCAGGTCGGTGACCAGTTCCTTGAGGCCGCCGAGGTGGTCCCCGTCGCCGTTGCCGGCGTCGGCCGCGCCGCCCTCGGTCGTGCCCTCGCCGAAGTAGAACCGCTTCAGCCACGGCACGGACTGCGCCTCGCCGTTGGCGATGCGGTCGAGGTCGTCCTCCATCTTGGCGGTGAAGTCGTAGTCGACGAGCCGCCCGAAGTGCTTCTCCAGAAGGTTGACCACGGCGAAGGACAGGAAGGACGGGACGAGTGCCGTGCCCTTCTTGAACACATAGCCGCGGTCGAGGATCGTGCCGATGATCGACGCGTACGTCGACGGTCGGCCGATCTCGCGCTCTTCGAGCTCCTTGACCAGCGACGCCTCGGTGTAGCGGGCCGGGGGCTTGGTGGCGTGCCCGTCGACCGTGATCTCCTCGGCGGACAGCGCGTCGCCCTCGCCGACCTGGGGCAGGCGGCGCTCGCGGTCGTCCAGCTCGGCGTTCGGGTCGTCGGCGCCCTCGACGTACGCCTTCAGGAAGCCGTGGAAGGTGATCGTCTTACCGGAGGCGCTGAACTCGACGTCCCGGCCGTCGGCCGCCGTGCCGCCGATCTTCACCGTGACGCTGTTGCCGGTCGCGTCCTTCATCTGGGAGGCGACCGTCCGCTTCCAGATCAGCTCGTAGAGCTTGAACTGGTCGCCGGTCAGGCCCGTCTCCGCAGGCGTGCGGAAACGATCACCCGAGGGGCGGATCGCCTCGTGCGCCTCCTGCGCGTTCTTGACCTTCCCGGCGTACGTGCGCGGCTGGGCCGGCAGGTAGTCGGCGCCGTACAGCTGCGTGACCTGGGCGCGGGCGGCGGAGATCGCCGTCTCGCTCAGCGTCGTGGAGTCCGTACGCATGTACGTGATGTAGCCGTTCTCGTACAGCTTCTGCGCGACCTGCATGGTGGCCTTCGCGCCGAAGCCGAGCTTGCGGCTGGCCTCCTGCTGCAGCGTCGTCGTACGGAACGGGGCGTACGGCGAGCGGCGGTACGGCTTGGACTCGACGGACCGGACGGAGAAGTTCGTGTTCTCCAGGGCGGCGGCCAGGGCGCGGGCGTTCGCCTCGTCGAGGTGGAGGATGTTCGCGCTCTTGAGTTGTCCCAGGGAGTCGAAGTCGCGGCCCTGCGCGACCCGCCTGCCGTCGACGGTCTGCAGGCGCGCGACCAGCGACGACGGGTCCGACGGATCACCGGCGCGGCCGGTCGCGAAGGTGCCCGTCAGGTCCCAGTACTCAGCAGAACGAAACGCGATGCGCTCGCGTTCCCGCTCGACGACGAGTCGCGTCGCGACGGACTGGACGCGGCCGGCCGACAGGCGCGGCATGACCTTCTTCCACAGGACCGGCGAAACCTCGTAGCCGTAGAGGCGGTCGAGGATACGGCGGGTTTCCTGGGCGTCGACGAGCTTCTGGTTGAGCTGGCGCGGGTTGGCGACGGCGGCCCGGATCGCGTCCTTGGTGATCTCGTGGAAGACCATCCGCTTGACGGGGATCTTGGGCTTGAGGACCTCCTGGAGGTGCCAGGCGATCGCCTCGCCCTCCCGGTCCTCATCGGTGGCGAGGAAGAGCTCGTCGGACTCCTTGAGCAGGTCCTTGAGCTTCTTGACCTGGGCCCGCTTGTCGGCGTTGACCACATAGATCGGCTGGAAGTCGTGCTCGACGTCCACACCGAGACGGCGGACCTCGCCGGTGTACTGGTCCGGCACCTCCGCGGCGCCGTTGGGAAGGTCGCGGATGTGCCCGACGCTGGCCTCGACGATATAGCCGGGGCCGAGGTAACCCTTGATCGTCTTCGCCTTGGCAGGCGACTCGACGATCACGAGTCGGCGGCCGCCCTTCGCGGTCTCGCTGGTCGGGGACAACTTCGCTCTTCTCTCCGGTCGACGCTGGGGCCTCCCCAGGCCTTGCTCCCGGGGTCGGGTCATGGTGACGCTGCGGAGTGTGACGGTACATCCCGCCCCCGTGTCAAACGGGAAAAGCCCGCAACGGCCACTCGAACGGTAACCCGACTACCGCCATTCCTGCCGCCCGGAGTACCGACCGGCCCTTTTCCGTACGACCGGAACGCGTGCTCTCCCTTACCGGCGTGACCACGCTCACTCGGTCGCACGGGGGTCCGGAGCGATCCTCGAAGTCCGGCGCGAAGTCGGTCCCGGAGACGGCCCCGAAGACACTCGGGACGTGGTCCCGGAGGTGGATTCAGAGGCGGGTGAAGCACCAGGTTCCGACGGCCAGCGCGGCGACCGCGGCCACGGTTGCGAGGGTCGCCGATGCGACGGGGCTCACACCGTGGGCCACGGGTTCACGGTGCCGCACCCGGACCGCGGTCCACATCAGCAGCGCGCCTCCGAACAGGACGAACACCGTTCCCGCGAAGACCGTCGGCCCACTCTCCATGATCGCCCGCCCCCCATTTCTCCCACCCGCGCATGCCCCAGCCCCGGGAGGCTGTCACGCGCGGGCGACCCCCCAGCGAACCCAAGGTGAACGCCGGAACTACGGGCGGGGTCGGGGGCCGGGGCGCGCCGGGGCTTGGGGGCGGAGGCCGAGGCCGGGGCGAAGGCCGAGGCCGGGGCCCGGGAGCCGGGGGGGTGCCTCTATGTCCTTCGTCAAGGCACCTCTGTCGGGTTTGGGGTGGTTCAGGGTTGCTGGGGTTATGCGGCGAGCTCGACGCCCTTCG
>NZ_JBITCT010000098.1:0-17109 GCF_044453465.1 Streptomyces sp. NPDC051677 | reverse complement strand
GACGGACGTCGAGCTCGCCGCATAACCCCAGCAACCCCGAACCACACCAAACCCGTCAGGGGCGCCTTGACGGAAGACATAGAGGCACCCCCCCGTTGGGGCAGGCCCGGCTCGCGGACCCGGTGGCACGCGGCTCGCCGCCCACCGGGTCCGCCCAGAGTCGCCGTTGCTCAACCGACCCGGCAGGGAAGGCTCGTGGCGCTGTCACCGCCCGAGCCGGAAACGACGTATCCGAACGTCGCGCTCTGGCCCGGACTCAACGAGCCGTTCCAGTCGGCGTTATGGACCATCACCGCCTGCCCGTTGTACGTCGCGTTGCCGCTCCAGAGGCTGACCACGGACTGACCGCCGGGCAGCGTCCAGTCGACCATCCAGCCGAGCATCGGGACGTCGCCGGAGTTGGTGACGGTCACCTCGGACTGGTAGCCGCCGTTCCAGCTGTTGGTGGTCCTGCGCGTCGCGGTGCAGGTGCCGGGGACGGGCTCGCTGGGGTTGCCCGGTTCGTGGATGCCGGTCACCTCGCCGTTTCCGCCGTCGAAGACGACATCGGAGCAGGAGTAGAAGGTCTCCGCGCTGTCCGAGCGCTGCCAGACCATGTAGATGATGTGGCGCCCGGACTTGTTGGCCGGGAGTCGGCCGGTCCAGGAGTAGTTGGCCTCGACCGTGCCGGGGCTGCCGTGGAGCGGCGGGTGGTCGACGGAGAGGAACGGCTGGTCCTCCATGGCGTCCCAGGTGAGGGTCTTGGTGGGGTCGAAGCCGTCCTTGGTGACGTAGACGTAGAACCAACCCGGGTGTGCCGCCCAGGCGTTGTAGGAGAAGTCGACGGTCGCGCCCGAGGTGAGGTGGGTGAGCGGCCAGTCGTTGCGGGGCGCGTTGAAACCGGTGAAGTTGGCGTTTCCACCGCTGCACAGCTGGCCGTCCGGCACGAAGCCGCGGGTGCGGCCGGCTCCGTCGGAGCGCAGCACCGAGAACCAGTTGTAGAAGGGTGTGGTACCGCTTACCTGTTGCGCGTTCCGGCAGGCCGGGTTGATCGGCTTGATCTCACCGGTGTCGGTCAGCCCGTCCTGCCAGCACAGGAACGTGCGACTGCCGGGTTTCATGGGGGTGCCGTGGGCCTCGGCCTTCCCGCCTGCCGTGACGATCAGGCCGAGGGCGGGCACGGTGGCCAGCAGGGCCAGCAGGACGAGGAGGAGGGCGCGGGTGCGTAACCGCGCTTTCGATTCTGACGTGATCATGACAGATCGCATGGCGAATGAGTCCGCCTTCCGTGTACGGACCGCGCGGGCAAGGGAGCACTGCGGATGCGGGCGCAGATGGATGCAGGGGGTGCAAGGGGTGCAGGGGATGCAGGGGGGTGCAAGGGGTGCAGAGGGGTGCAGGGGGTGCAGGGGGTGCAGGGGCGCGAAGCGGGAGCCTCCCGGATCCGGGCCCGGCAGGTTCCGGTCCGCCGGGCACGAGTCTCTATGGGAGCGCTCCCACTTCACCTGTGGCGGAAGGTAGCGCCGTACGGCCCAGTTGTAAACCGGCGCGTACGGCACTCCTGCGAGCGTGCCCCAGTCGATCCCGCCGTTGAGGCGGGGGTCGTACGCGGCGGAAACGGCGCAGGGCCGCACCCCCGTCACCGGGGATGCGGCCCTGGAAAGCCGTGCCGTAACGCCGGCGAACCGCCTTCAGTTGCGGATCAGGTTGCGCAGGACGTACTGCATGATGCCGCCGTTGCGGTAGTAGTCGGCCTCACCGGGGGTGTCGATGCGGACGACCGCGTCGAACTCGACGCCCGTGTCGGTGGTGACCTTCACCGTGCGCGGGGTGGTGCCGTTGTTGAGCTCCTCGACGCCGGTGAAGGAGAAGGTCTCCTCGCCGGTCAGGCCGAGGGACGCGGCGTTGGCGCCCTCCGGGAACTGCAGCGGGAGCACGCCCATGCCGATGAGGTTCGAGCGGTGGATGCGCTCGTACGACTCGGCGATGACGGCCTTGACGCCGAGGAGCGCGGTGCCCTTGGCGGCCCAGTCGCGGGACGAGCCGGAGCCGTACTCCTTACCGGCCAGGATGGCCAGCGGGACGCCCTGCTCGATGTAGTTGCGGGAGGCGTCGTAGATGAACGACACCGGGGCACCTTCATCGGACCGGGTGAAGTCGCGGGTGTAGCCGCCTTCGGTGCCCGGCGCGATCTGGTTGCGCAGGCGGATGTTGGCGAACGTGCCGCGGATCATGACCTCGTGGTTGCCTCGGCGGGAGCCGTAGGAGTTGAAGTCACGACGCTCCACACCGTGCTCGGTGAGGTACTTGCCGGCCGGGGTGTCGGCCTTGATGGCGCCGGCGGGCGAGATGTGGTCCGTCGTCACCGAGTCGCCCAGCTTGGCGAGGACGCGGGCGCCGGTGATGTCGGAGACCGGGGTGGTCTCCATCGTCATGCCCTCGAAGTACGGGGGCTTGCGGACGTACGTGGACTCGGCGTCCCACTCGAAGGTGTTGCCGGTCGGGATGGGGAGCGCCTGCCACTGGGCGTCGCCCGCGAAGACGTCCTGGTAGGACTTGTTGAACATGTCCTCGCCGATGGCGTTCGCCACGACGTCGTTGACCTCGGCCTCGGAGGGCCAGATGTCCTTGAGGAAGACCGGGTTGCCGTCCTGGTCGATGCCCAGGGCGTCGCGCGTGATGTCCACCTTCATGGAGCCCGCGAGGGCGTAGGCGACGACCAGCGGCGGGGAGGCCAGGTAGTTCATCTTGACGTCGGGGTTGATCCGGCCCTCGAAGTTCCGGTTGCCGGAGAGGACCGAGGTGACCGCGAGGTCGTGGTCGTTGACGGCCTGGGAGACCTCCTCCGGCAGCGGGCCGGAGTTGCCGATGCAGGTGGTGCAGCCGTAGCCGACGAGGTTGAAGCCGACCTTGTCGAGGTACGGGGTCAGGCCCGCCTTGTCGAAGTAGTCGGTGACGACCTTGGAGCCCGGGGCGAGGGTGGTCTTGACCCACGGCTTGCGGGTCAGGCCCTTCTCCACGGCCTTCTTCGCGACGAGCGCGGCGGCGACCATGACGTACGGGTTGGAGGTGTTGGTGCAGGAGGTGATGGCCGCGACCGTCACCGCACCGTGGTCGATCTCGTACGTCGAGCCGTCGGGGGCGGTCACGGTGACCGGGTTGGACGGGGCGCCGTTCGGGGCGACGGCCGGGGCGTCGGAGGCCGGGAAGGACTCCTGGCCCGCCTCGTCCACGCTGTCGACGTAGTTGCGTACGTCGACCTTGAACTGCTCGGCGGCGTTCGCGAGGACGATGCGGTCCTGCGGGCGCTTCGGGCCGGCGATCGACGGGACGACGGTGGACAGGTCCAGCTCGAGCTTCTCGGAGAAGTCCGGCTCGGCCTTCGGGTCCAGCCACAGGCCCTGCTGCTTGGCGTACGCCTCGACGAGCGCGACCTGCTGCTCGGAGCGGCCGGTGAGCTTGAGGTAGTTCAGGGTCTCGTCGTCGATCGGGAAGATCGCGGCGGTGGAGCCGAACTCCGGGGACATGTTGCCGATGGTGGCGCGGTTCGCGAGGGAGGTGGCGGCGACGCCCTCACCGTAGAACTCGACGAACTTGCCGACGACGCCGTGCTTGCGCAGCATCTCGGTGATGGTGAGCACGAGGTCCGTGGCGGTGGTGCCGGGGGTGAGCTCGCCGGTGAGCTTGAAGCCGACGACGCGCGGAATGAGCATCGAGACCGGCTGGCCGAGCATCGCGGCCTCGGCCTCGATGCCGCCGACGCCCCAGCCGAGGACGCCGAGGCCGTTGACCATGGTGGTGTGCGAGTCGGTGCCGACCAGGGTGTCGGGGTAGGCCTGGCCGTTACGGACCATGACCGTGCGCGCCAGGTGCTCGATGTTCACCTGGTGGACGATGCCGGTGCCCGGCGGGACGACCTTGAAGTCGTCGAAGGCGGTCTGGCCCCAGCGCAGGAACTGGTAGCGCTCCTTGTTGCGGCCGTACTCCAGCTCGACGTTCTGCGCGAAGGCCTCGTTGGTGCCGAACTTGTCGGCGATGACCGAGTGGTCGATGACCAGCTCGGCCGGGGAGAGCGGGTTGACCTTCGCCGGGTCGCCGCCGAGCTCCTTGACGGCCTCGCGCATGGTGGCGAGGTCGACGACACAGGGCACGCCGGTGAAGTCCTGCATGATCACGCGGGCCGGCGTGAACTGGATCTCCTGGCTGGGCTGGGCCTGCGAGTCCCAGCCGCCGAGGGCACGGATGTGGTCGGCGGTGATGTTCGCGCCGTCCTCGGTACGGAGCAGGTTCTCCAGCAGCACCTTCAGGCTGTACGGAAGGCGAGCCGAGCCTTCCACCTTGTCCAGCCGGAAGATCTCGTACGACTCGTCGCCCACCTGCAGCGTGCTGCGGGCGTCGAAGCTGTTCGCCGACACGACAGTCTCCTTCATTGATGTGCGCGTACCACCGCATCCTGCCGTCACACGGGCTTGGCCCATCCGCTAAGGTCAGGCTAAGTTAGGTAACCCTTACCAGGGTGGCGACTGCGGTGCGCCTCGGCAGATATCTCGATGTCGAGATAACTCTAGTACATGGGGCCTGAATGGTCATGCCCGGGCTCGCCACGCCCTCTAGGCTCCCCCCTTCGGCCTTCCCTCGGCCGTCCCTCACGGGAGGGGCGCGGGGTGGGCGCCGGAGAGCTCGGGAGGGAGTCGGGACGCCTGAGGGATGACAGTGGGACAGGACCTTGTTCCAGGGCGGCGCGGCCCACTACGAGCAGGGCCGGCTGCCGTACGCGCCGGACTTCGCGGGAGCGCTGGCCGCGGCTCTCGGCCTGGGACGGCCGCGACCGTCTCCTCGACGTCGGCTGCGGGCCCGGCATCGTGACGCTCCCCCTGGCCGGGTATTTCACCGAGGCGATCGGAGTCGACCCGGACGAGGACATGCTGGCCGAGGCGGAACGACGAGCCGAGCGCCACGGGGTGACCAACGCCCGATGGGTGGCCGCCCGCGCCGAGGACCTGCCGGCGGGCCTGGGCGAGTTCCGGGTCGTGGCGTTCGCCCAGCGACCCTCGCGCACTTCCCCTCGTTCACCCGCCCAGCTTCTCAGTACGGGACCGCAGCGGCGGGGCGAGGTCGTCGGCACCGCCCCGCGACGGCTGAACGGGCGTCATGGGAGGGCCGAGCCGGGGTAGACGGGAGCGGACAGGCACTTCCCGACGGAGGAGGCCCGATGGCCCTCACTTTCCGCAAGAGTTTCCGCATCCTTCCCGGCGTGCGTCTGAACCTCAACCGGCGGTCGTGGTCACTCACCACGGGCGGCGGGCGGCACGGTCCGCGGCACACGCACAGCAGTACGGGACGTCATACGACATCGATTGATTTGCCCGGACCTTTCGGGTGGCGTCGCACGCGGACCGCCAAGCGCCGTTGACGGGACGTCACCCGAACGGACCCCCCAAGAGGCGCCATCTCATATCTGAGATAACCTCAACCTCATGGCAGACGACTACCTCGTACGCATCGGCAAGCTCATCCGTGTCGCCCGGCAGCACCGGGGCTGGACACAGGCGCAGCTGGCCGAGGCGCTCGGAACCAGCCAGAGTGCCGTCAACCGCATCGAGCGAGGCAACCAAAACATCAGCCTTGAGATGATCGCTCGAATCGGTGAAGCACTGGACAGCGAAATCGTCTCTCTGGGCTACGCGGGACCGATGCACCTGCGTGTCGTGGGCGGCCGCCGGCTGTCCGGCGCGATCGACGTGAAAACCAGCAAGAACGCCTGCGTAGCGTTGCTCTGCGCCTCGCTGCTCAACCAGGGGCGCACGGTGCTGCGCCGGGTCGCCCGGATCGAGGAGGTCTACCGCCTGCTCGAGGTCCTCAACTCCATCGGGGTGCGGACGCGTTGGATCAACGACGGCGTGGACCTGGAGATCGTGCCGCCGACCGGGCTGGACATGGCGGCGATCGACGCCGAGGCCGCCGTACGCACCCGTTCCATCATCATGTTCCTCGGCCCGCTGCTGCACCGCATGGACCACTTCAAGCTGCCGTACGCCGGCGGCTGCGACCTCGGGACGCGGACCATCGAGCCGCACATGATCGCGCTGCGCCGGTTCGGGCTGGAGGTGGCGGCGACCGAGGGGCAGTACCACGCCGTCGTCGACCGCGCGGTCCGCCCGGACCGGCCGATCGTGCTGACCGAGCGCGGGGACACGGTGACCGAGAACGCGCTGCTCGCGGCCGCCCGGTACGACGGGGTGACCGTGATCCGCAACGCGTCCTCCAACTACATGGTCCAGGACCTGTGTTTCTTCCTGGAGGCGCTCGGCGTGAAGGTGGAGGGCATCGGCACCACCACGCTCACCGTGCACGGCGTGCCGGACATCGACGTCGACGTGGACTACTCGCCGTCCGAGGACCCGGTCGAGGCGATGAGCCTGCTGGCCGCCGCCGTCGTCACGGAGTCGGAGCTCACGGTGCGCCGGGTGCCCATCGAGTTCCTGGAGATCGAGCTGGCGGTCCTGGAGGAGATGGGACTCGACCACGACCGTACGCCGGAGTACCCGGCCGACAACGGCCGCACCCGGCTGGTGGACCTCACGGTCCGGCCCTCCAAGCTGGAGGCGCCGATCGACAAGATCCACCCGATGCCGTTCCCCGGTCTGAACATCGACAACGTCCCGTTCTTCGCGGCCATCGCGGCCGTCGCCTCGGGCAAGACCCTCATCCACGACTGGGTCTACGACAACCGCGCGATCTACCTGACGGACCTGAACCGGCTCGGCGGGCGGCTCCAACTCCTCGACCCGCACCGGGTGTTGGTCGAGGGCCCGACGCGCTGGCGCGCCGCCGAGATGATGTGCCCGCCGGCCCTGCGTCCGGCGGTGGTCGTGCTGCTGGCGATGATGGCGGCGGAAGGCACGTCGGTGCTGCGCAACGTGTACGTCATCAACCGCGGCTACGAGGACCTGGCCGAGCGGCTGAACTCCGTCGGGGCGCAGATCGAGATCTTCCGGGACATCTGAATCGCGCGGTGTCGTGCCCCTTGGAGGCAACGGGCAGGACACCTCAACATGCCAGCTGACCTGCAGATACCCACCTTCACAACCCTCCATTGATCACTGTTGTTTTTCAGCACCTTGTGCAACGCCGTGCAAGATGATCTTGAATGGGTGACGACACGTCAGAGATATCTGAGCACCCGTCAGCCTTCACGGAGAGTTGTCGTCGAAGTGGCCTCGCAACGTCCGAGGAGCGGCGCTGACGGTGGCGTCCCACGTCCCCGTCGGCCACCCGCAAGTGCGGTTCGTGTCGATGCAGTCTGGCTGTGACGTTGTTCAGCGGCCCCAGCATGTTGGCTTCCAGCGGCCCCAAACCGTGGGGTTTCTGTGTCTTTCAGACGTCTCGAAGTGGCCCCGGGGGACGGCCCGATGTGGGACCAGCCGGGTATCGAGTGTGGTGAGCCGCGGCTCTGGGCGACTTGATCAGCTCATTGCCCCGACGCCGAGGTGTCAGTGGGCACCGCCATGATGGCCTGATGGATGATCTCGCTGTGTTGCGGCAGGAGTTCTCGGAGAACGAGGACGCGTTCCTTTCGATCGTGATCCATGATCGCAGGTGGGACAAGGAGGCGTTCGCGCGTCTGGAGCGGGCCATGCGTGGTGTGTGTGCAGCGTTCGAGGAGAGTGAACAGCAGGACTTGCCGCGATGGTTGGTGGAAGGGTTCTGGATGTGTGTTGACTGGCTTCCCGATCACACGGCCCATCCGCGGTTTCCCCGGCCGGAGCCGTCGACGTATTACGAGGCCGCTCTCACGAGGCTGCAAGAACTTCAGTATTGGTTGGTGACGGGCGCTTCTCCGTACTTGCCTGAGCACGTGTTCGCAGATCTGTAGAGACGGTGGCTGTGCCGATCGTCCCCTGGTCAGTTCGCTTGGCCGCTCTTCCTGGCTTTGGAGCGAGCGAGGCGGTAGGACTCCGTGCCGGTCTCGATGAGGGTGGCGTTGAAGGTGAGGCGGTCCACGATCGCCGCACAGAGCCGTGGGTCGGTGAAGGTCCGGCTCCAGCCCGTGAAAGCCTCGTTGGAGGCGATCGCAATGCTGCTCTTCTCCTCACGCTCCGTAAGAACCTGGAAGAGCATTTCCGCCCCGCGGCGGTCCAGTTCGAGATAGCCGAGCTCGTCGATTTCGAGGAGGTCGACCCGCCCGTAGCGGGCGATGGTCTTGCCCAGTTGCTTGTCGTCTGCCGCCTCGACCAGCTCGTTCACCAGGGCTGCCGCGGTGGTGTAGCGGACGCGGTAGCCGGCCATGGCGGCAGCGGTGCCCAGCGCGATCAGCAGGTGCGACTTGCCGGTGCCCGAGTCGCCGATCAGACACAAAGGGTAGCCTTTCGCGATCCATTCGCAGGTGGCGAGGTTGTGGATGACCGCCGGATCGACGTTGGGATTGACGCGGTAGTCGAATTCGCGCAGCGACTTCTCTCGCGGGAAGTGGGCCGCTCGAATGCGTCGTTCGGCTCGTCGGCGGTCGCGGTCCTCGCACTCAGCCATCAACAACTCGGCGAGGAACCCGGCATAGGACAGGCCCTCGCGTTCGGCCCGGGCGATCGTGTCGGCGGCTTGGGCGCGCATGGTGGGCAGCCGCAACAGTCGGCAGGCGGTGTCGATCGCCGCGTCCGATGCCTGTGCGGTCAGCGCGTGATGAGCGGTGGTCATGATGAGTCCTTCCAGCGAAGCTGCAACAGCTCGTCCCACTGCTCCAGGCGGGGCAGGGGACGCTGGTCGGCGGGCATAGCACGGGCGAGACGGCGCGGAGTCAGGGGCGTGACCTGGGCCGGGTCCAGATCCAACGGCTCCGGAGCGGCAGTGCCGGCCGTGACAGTCGGTGCCCGCCCGGCCGTCTGGGCCGCCTTGCGTGCCTCCAGCGCGATGACGTCCTCGTTGAAGGTGCCCGCCGCGACGGCCGCGCGGATCCCGGCCACCACGTCGGCGTGCTGCTGATGGCGGTGCAGCAACAGCACCTTGACCAGGGCTTTCGTTCCCTCGATGTCGCCGAGGGCCTTCTTGGCTGCGGCCCAGAAGGCTTCGTGGACGGCCGTGAAGGTGCCCTCGGCGCGGGCCTGGTGGAGGGCCTCGGAGCGTTCCAGCGCTCCTGGCTTGGTCAGCAAGGCTTCCAGGTAATGGTCCAGCACGAGGTGTTCGGCGCCACGACCGGCCAGCCGCCGGTGCCGGGCGATCTCCCGCCGGCCGTCATAGACAGTCAAGTCGTCGCAGGTCAGCGTGACGGTGACCTTGCGGTCGATGAAGCGGACCGGGACCGAGTACCGGCACATCTTCACGGTGACCATGCCGTAGCGGTCGACGCGGGGCGTGAGGGTGATGCCGGTGGCGAACGGATCGTCCGGCAGCGGCAGCAGGTGACCGGCCTCGCGGGCGAAGTCCTGTGCGATCGTCCGCATCCTTGCCCCGATCCGCCGCTCGTCCTCCTTCGCCTCGGACTCGGCCAACCGGGCGTTGAGTTCTTCCAGGGTGTCCACCTGCGGCACCGGGGTGAGGTAGTTGCGGCGGAAGTAGCCGACCTGGCCTTCGACTCCGCCCTTCTCGTGGGCGCCGCGCAGGCCCGGCTCGCAGTAAAAAGGGGTGAAACCGTAGTACTCGTGGAAGTTGGTCCAGCGCGGGTTCTCCTCCCGCGAGCGGCTGCGGAAGACCACCTTCTTCACGGCCGGGGTGAGGTTGTCGTAACGGACCTGCCCAGCCGGCACTCCTCCCAGCGTGGTCAGCGCGTGGACGTGTCCTTCGAAGAACGCCTGCTGCCCACACGAGCGCGAGATGCGGTGCACGGCCTTGCCGAGTATGCAAGACGGAAGGCGAACAGATAGCAGCGGGTGCGCTGGCCGGCCAGGTCCACGTAGACGTCCCCGAAGTCGACCTCAGCGTCGGCACCGAGCGCGTTGTGCCGGGTCACGAACGCCTCGACAGGAGCCCCCGCCTGGGCTGCGATCTCCTTGCGACGGGCCGCGACGAAGTCCCGGACCGTCGGATACGGGATCGCCTCGCCGAACTCCTCCTCGATCCGTGCCACGATCCGCCGCACGGTGTGCCGCTGCTTGCGCGGCGCCTCCAGGTCAGCCCGCAGCCAGGCGTCGACCGCCTTTTTGTACGGCTCCATCCGAGGTGACGTCCTCACCGGCTGGCGGCGCGGAGTGGGCACCGGCGAGGACAGAGCCTCGCGTACGAGCCGGCGGTGAACGCCGTACTTCCGCGACAGAGCCCGGATCGACAGCTGCTGCTGCCAGCTGTCGCGCCGGATCCGGTCGAACAGCTCTTGCTTGGACAACGACATCCACAGCACCGCCCCTGCCGGAGACCACGAGAACCGTCTCACCGCAAGAGCCGTGGTGGGGCCACTTCGCCCCGTCACCACCCCTTAAAGCCCCCACGCGACCCATCAACTGGGGCCGCTGGAAGCCAACATGCTGGGGCCGCTGAACAACGTCACAGCCAGGCTTCGGCGGGGTCCGGGCTCACGAGGCGTTCCAGACCTGCCGTCGTGATCTTCGCCTACCTGCCGGGCATGTGCCCACATCTGTTCCTCGAAAGCGCGGGCGGCCACGTCCAGATCTCCAGAACCGGTGGCGATGACTCGGCGAGTTCGACGGCCTTCCAGCATCGCACGGTTCGCGCCCGCCCCCAACGGGGGCATCAGATGGGCGGCGTGGCCCAGTAGCGTCACCCCGGGGATGTGGGTCCAGGTGGGGGACACGGGCAAGGCGTAGAAGGGGCGGTGGACGAAAGCGGTGCCGTGGCGGAGGAATTCGGTTCCCTCGCTCACCCCTGATGTGCTGAATCTGCACGATTTCAGACCCTTCTGAGCGGCAGTCACCTCTGTCGGTGCGGACGGGGCCTGTGCGATTGTCGTACCCGTAAGGGTCTGACGAGACAGCACCGAGGGTGGAACGACATGTACGGCACGCACAACGGACCGACGCCTTCCCACCGCGGGAAAGGCCCTGGCCGCCGCTGGTTCCTCGGGCTGGTCGCGACTGGGGTTGGTACGGTCGGGGCCGCCGGGCTCGGGGAGTTGGCGTTCGCGGCGGACGAGGTACCGGTGCGGACATACCGCTCGCAGGGGGGTATCGACCACCGCAAGTGGGCTGTCGCGAAGGTGCTGAGGAGCGCCGAACCCGCCGCCGTCGCCGCGTGGATCACCGGCACGGGGGCCGCGCCCGGTGAACTCAAGGCGGAAATGGACGCCCAGGTGGGTGCGCTCGCCGACGCCGCCGCAGCGGGACTCGGCGTCGCGCGCGGCTCCGTCGTCGTCTCCTGGGTGCGCGCCGCGTCCGTGCAGCGTCAGATATGGGACCGCAAGTACGACTTCCTGCGCACCGGTTCGGGCGGCGCCGGGACCTTCGGGATCGTCACCGACGACATACGCGCCAAGTATCAGGCCCAGTTGGGCACCGACCCGCAGTGGGACCCGGACAAGGACGCGCACCGCGAGGTCTGGGCCGCGCTGACTCCCGACGAGCGGCAGATCGAGATCCTGCGCACGTCGACCGCGCCCGGTGTCTCCCGCCACCACCTCGGCAGCGACGCCGACTTCTTCGACACCACTCCGCAGAACTGGGCGGACGGCGGTCCCGAGGCCGCCAACTACGCCTGGCTGCGTGCGAACGCGGCCCATTACGGCTTCCTCCAGACCTACACCGCTGAGACGGCGAAACCCTCGCCCGCGATCAGCGAGGAGCGGTGGCACTGGTCGTACGCACCCGTCTCCGAGGCCGTGCTGGACTACGTCCGCGCCGACGAGAGCCTGATCGAAGGGGCGTTGGACCAGCTGTGGAGCTATGACCCGGCGCGGTACACGTACATCAAGGCGCACTGGCGGGAGTACATGTTCCACGTCAACGAAGAGGCGTACTTCGGGGGCTGAAGAGGCGAGGGAGCCGACAGCTCGCCTGCACTCCGCGATCGGGCCGCTCTCCGGATACTTCTTCGGCTTCCTTCCTCGACCTCCCTTCTCTTGGGTGCCGGGAGCAGAAGTCGAGGAACCGCTGGGTCTCGACCGGGTAACCTGCGAACCCATGGTCGGAGAGCCTCCAAATCCCCTAGCAGCATCTACAGTTCAGATTTCGATACCTTCAGAAATCGTGAACTCGCGGGGATTTGCACCGGGGCCGGATCGACTCGCTCGGTCTGGACGAGAACGGCACACCTGCGCTGATCGAGTACAAGAAGGGCGCCGACACCGGGGTCCTGTCGCAGGCTGTCTCCTACCTGTCGTGGTTGGACTCCGCGCGCCACGAGTTCGAGGCACTGGTCAAGGAGAAGCTGGGCTCCGAGGCCGCCGAGTCGATCGACTGGCGGAACCCTCGTATGGTCTGTATCGCCGCTGGCTTCTCGCACCACGACCGAGTCGCAGTGCACCGTCTGCGCGAGCGGGTCGACCTGGTGCGCTACCGCGTCTTCGAGGGTGGGTTGCTGAGCCTGCTGATGATCGAGGCCACGCCCGGATCCACGAGACCGGTCTCAGATCGGCGCCAGAGCCGCGAGCGGGAGGTCACGGCTGGTGCGGCCAGCAAAGTCGGGAAGGCGTCCGCTCAGGCAACTGCTACCGCGGGTGCGATTCCCGGCTGCCTGCGGGACCTGTACGCCGAGCTGGACGAGGCCCTCACCGCCTGGGGCGAGGTCGAGGTGGCTCAGCTTCGGCACTACATCGCCTACCGCCGGATGGTGAACGTCGCCTCCGTCATCTTCCGTCCGAAGCACGAGGCGATCCTGGTCTACCTCAAGGTCGACCCGGACACGGTCGAGCTGGAGGAGGGCTTCTCGCGCGACATGCGCGGTCTCGGCCACCTCGGAACGGGTGACCTGGAGGTCCGGATCGCCTCTGCCGCTGACTTGGACAAGGCGGGACCGCTGATCCGGCAGGCGTTCGAGGCGGCCTGACGCAAGAGGAAGGGCGGCTGGTACACCGGTGTCTCGGTGTACCAGCCGCCCTTTGGCGCCTGCGGTCCGTCGGCCCTGGCTTGGTCGCTCTCACGCTCATTCTTCCGGTCCTGCCAGGACGAAGTCGTCCTGGGTCAGCTCCGCTCGGAGCCTTCGCTCGGCAACGTCGGCGTAGTGCGCGGACAGCTCGGCTCCGACAAACCGCCGGCCCTCTCGGAGGGCGGCGACGCCTGTGGAGCCACTGCCGGTGAAGGGGTCGAGGACGGTGCCGCCTTCGGGGCAGATCTGCACGAGCTGCTGCATGATCTCGACCGGCTTCTGGGTGATGTGGACACGGTCCTTGCGGGGCTGGGAGGCGATGAAGTGGCCGGGCAGGTAGAGGTCCCGGTCCTTTTCGAGGCTGCCCTTGACGCCCCAGACGATGAACTCGGCCGATTGCTTGAACCCGCCCTTGCGGGGCCGGCTGGCGGGCTTGATCCAGGGGATCGTGCCGCTCCAGGTCCACCCCGCCATCTGCAGGGCATCACTGGTGGTCGGCTCCTGGCGCCAGTCGGAGAAGACCATGGCGACGGAGTGCTCGGTCGCGGCCCGGTACGCCTCGGTGAGCAGCGCGGTCAGCCAGCTTCGATAGCTCCGCTGGTCGCGGTTCTCGCCGGGGAAGTTCTGCAGGTCGTGCGCCGATCCGGCCGTGACGTACTTGGCGCGGGCGGTGCGGCCGGTGCGGTCCGAGCTGGTGCGTCCGCCGGAGTTGTACGGGGGATCGGTGATGACGGCGTTGACGCTCTCGTCCGGGAGGGTCTTCAGCACGGTGAGGGCGTCGCCTCGGTGCAGCGTGTAGCTCATGCGCGGGGCCTCTTTCAGGACGCGACGGGACTGGGCCAGCTCCGGACGGCGGTCAACAGCGGCCGTTCGGAGCGGGGTTGCGCCGGACGTTAACCGCGATTTCCGGCCGCACCTAACGAGCCTGTGCAGTGCTTCGGGCCCGGGTTCGGGGGTCGTTTGGTGGGGCCGGAATCCCGGTCTACTGTCTCGCCAAGTCACCGAGGAGGAGCCCAGCTCCACCACCGTTGACCTGTTCTGATCCGTGTTACCGCGTCCAATAAACGTGGGCCGGAAGGCACGTTGACCCCCCGTTCCCGAAGCCGTGAGGAGACGCGGTGCACCACCTGAGATTACGAGCGCGGCTGACTGCCGCGCATGGCCTGAACCCGGTGTCCGGGAGCTACCAACTCCCCTGACCCGGGCCCGCCCTGGGAGGCGGATTCACATCGGCGCGGTGCCGACGGCTTCGCACGAGAAGTCGGCACCGCGCCTCCTACGAACCGCGAGGAGCCGCTGCGATGCAGCACGCCCTGGTACGCCCACGTCCTGACCCAACACCGTTGCCCGGCCGGGCTGTCCGCCCCGGCGAACGGCGGCGGCGATGAAGAAGACCACCGGAGCGGTCGTTGGTTTCTTCGCCTCCGGTCCGCTTCTGCTGGCCGTTCCGATCCTCGCAGTCGGGGCCGGAGCCGCTGCGGCCTCCTGCTCGACCGGCGGTCCACAGGCTGTCGATGCCTCGGCCGTTGCCGCTCAGGTGAAGACCATCCTGGACGGCGGCGGCAAGGGCACGGTCTCCGTGCCGGGTCTGGAAGACCCGGCGGAGCAGATCCCCAACGCCAAGACCATCCAGGCCACCGGCGTCGCGATGAACATCCCCGCCAGGGGCCAGATCGTGGCCCTGGCGACCGCCCTGCAGGAAAGCGGCTTGCGGAACCTGACCTACGGCGACCGCGATTCACTGGGCCTGTTCCAGCAACGACCGTCGCAGGGATGGGGCACCGCGAACGAGATCCTCGACCCGGTGCACGCCTCGACGATGTTCTACGAGGCACTGGAGAAGGTCTCGGGCTGGCAGTCCCTGTCCGTCACCCAGGCCGCCCAGGCGGTGCAGAAGTCCGGCTTCCCCGAGGCTTACGCGAAGTGGGAGCCCCTGGCCACCGCCTTGCAGCAGGCGATCGAGCCGCTGTTGTCGAAGGCCGGCGACACGTCGCCGAGCCCCTCGCCATCCGGCTCGGACAGCACGGCCAGTGCTCCGCCGAGTGCCGCGGGCAGCTGTACGGCCGATGGGGACGGCACCGACTTCGGAACCATTCCGCCCGGCACGGTGCCGGCCGGATACAAGATTCCGGCTGACGCTCCGCCCAAGGTCCAGACGGCGATCCGCTGGGCGCTCGGCCAACTCGGCACCCCGTACCAGTGGGGCGGGAGCTGCACCGACTCCCACGGGAGCGACCCCATGGGCCGATGCGACTGCTCCTCCCTGATGCAGCAGTCGTACAAGGCCGCCGGGGTCGCCCTCTCGCGGACGACGTACACGCAGGTCAAGGAGGGCAAGCCGGTATCGGTCGACGCTCTCCAGCCCGGTGACCTCGTCTTCACCGAGGGGACTGCCAAAGTCCCGGAACACGTCGGGATGGTCATCGGGCAGGGGTTGATCGTGAACGCCCCGCACACCGGCGACGTGGTCCGCCTCGCGACCCTCGCGTCCTGGAAGCCGCAGATTCTCGCGGCCCGCCGAGTCGTCTGACCGGCGCTTCTCTCCCTCCCCTCCTTCCTGCGCTGGCTTCGTCCATCGGGCTTTGGCCTGCATTCAATCGAACTGGAGTTCACAACCATGTATCTCGCCGACAAAGTCGTCCAGCTCGCCTATGACCCCGGGATCAAGCCGAACGGGGGCGGGCTGCCGGGCCTGGCGGTCCTCAAGCAGGTGATGGGCTCGATCAACCTCTTCGGGATCATCGTCGTGGTCGGCGCGCTCGCCGTCAGCGCGGGCGTGTGGGCCTGGGGCCACCACTCCGGCGGCCACCAGGCCGAGGCGAACGGCAAGAAGGGCGTGCTGGTCAGCGCCGGCGCGGCCCTCCTGCTGGGTGCCGCGAACGGCGTGGTTGCGTTCTTCAGCACGCTGGGGAGCCAGGTCCACTGATGTCTCCCCGTTCCACGAACCCCGGCGGCGCGTCTCGCGTGCGCCGCCGGGCGCTGCTGGGCACCGCTGTCCTGGTGGTGCTTGTCGCCGTTGCCGGCCTGGCCGCCTACCTCACCCGCGACGGCAGGGCCTCCTCCAAGGCCTCCGCACCGGAGACGAGTTCGGCTTCCCACTCCTCCCCGACCGCTCCTGCCTCCGCTTTGTCACGTCCGCATGGGAGCCAGGGCGCCCTGCCCGTTCCCCCGTCCACGCACGACCCGATCGCATTCGGCAAGGCGGCAGCCGCGGCGCTGTGGTCGTACGACACCCGCGCCTACTCCCAGCACGAGCTGCTGGCTGCCCTGCGCGGGTGGCTGACCAGCGAGAAGAAGTACGCCGACCTGGCCTCGGTCGACGCGCTCGTCCCCTCGCGCGTGCTGTGGAAGGAGATGGCCGCCAACGGCCAGTTCGCCACCGCCAAGGTGAACGAGGCGCACTTCCCCGACTCGTTCGCCCAGGCCCTCCAGGCGGACCCCGGGGCGATCACCACCGCGTACGCCTACGCCGTGACGGTCTCCGGCAAACAGTCGATCGCCTGGAACGGCTCGCCGCACGGCGGGGCCGAGCACCGCGTCACCACCCTCGCGGTCCAGTGCCGCCCCTCCCAGCCCTGCGCCCTGGCCGGTGTCCTGCCGGCCGTCGCGCCCTGACCCTCACCCCAGAAAGAAGGGAGGTACCGCCATGGGAGTCTGCGATCTTCCGCTGATGGACACCGTCTGTGACACCGTCGACTTCGCCACCAACCCCGCCGGGACCGTCACCGACGGCATCGGGGCGTGGATCGCGAAGTCAGCGGGTGAGCTGGCCGCCAGCGCAGCCGATCTCGCGGCCAAGGCCGTCAACGAAACCACCGCCATCGATCTCAACGCCGGTTGGTTCCGGGACAACTACGAGCTGCTGTTGCCCATCGGCCTCGCCTTGACCGTCGGCACGTTCTGCATCCAGTTGATGTTCGCGGCCTGGCGGCGGGACGAACGCGCCCTCGCCCAAGCGGCGATCGGCACGATGACCGGCGTCCTCTTCTCCTTCTGCGCCGTCGCCTTCACCTCCGTGGCCATCACGGTGGTCGACGCCCTGTCCGACGGCCTGTTCCAAGCAGCCAACAGCTCAGTGGACGTTAAGTCCGATCTTCCCCGGTTCGTGATCGCTCGATCGTGGGACTGATACTCGTCCGGGGCGACTGCTCGTCATGCCCATGC
>NZ_JBITCT010000097.1:0-17221 GCF_044453465.1 Streptomyces sp. NPDC051677 | reverse complement strand
GCACTGCGTCCCCCACCCGCCCGAACCGGGATGTCCCCTCCAAGGACGGGCTAGCACGACACTCCGGACGAAACGTGATCACGCAACGGCCCCTGCCAGGCGCGCTACGAGTCGTTCGCCGCTGAGATGGCACGGCAGGGCCGAGACGCCACCTGGCACGGCCACTACGAAGACGTCGGTATATCTGCCTACAGCGGGACTGAGCGGCCCGACTTTGAACGGCTGCTCCGTGACTGCCGCTTGGGCCGAATCAACGTGGTCATCGTCTACAACATTTCGCGGCTTTCCCGCCTTGAGCCTCGCGACGCTATCCCGATCGTCAATGAACTGATGTCCCTGGGCGTCACAATCGTCTCTGTCGCTGAAGGCGTATTCCGGCCCGGCGAAGTCATGGACCTGATCCACCTGATTTTTCGGCTCGACGCCGCTTACCAGGAGTCGAAGAACAAGAGCACTGCCGTTCGTGACGCTGCCGCGCTGGCTCGCTCGCTCGGCGGCTATGTGGGCGGAAAGTCACCCTACGGCCGTCGCCTCCAGCAGGAGACCCGAACCTCCCCCGGCGGCAAGCCTGTTGCCGTGCAGACGCTCGTAACTCAGCCCGATGAAGCGGAAGTTATCCGGCGCGTCGTAAAGGCACTGCTCGCCGGTACGGACTCTGTCCACTCGATGTGCGCGACGCTGAATGCTGAAGGCGTAGCCACTCTGGGCGCATCGCGCGGTAAGAAGACAGCACAAAGCGCCTGGCATCCCAAGACGGTTATCAACATGCTGCGTCACCCGCACCTTGCTGGCTTCGACGCCGAGACGATCTACAACGCACAGGGACGCGCTACCGGTCATCGTATCCGGCGCGATGCCGAGGGAAAGCCTGTGTGTGTATGGGAGCCCATTCTCAGCGAGGCGGATTGGTTCGCCATTCAGGATTGGTTGGACGCGCGCCCGGTGCGTATGAACGAACACCGAACAACGGCGCTGCTGTCATCCATGGGCGTAATGGTCTGCGCGTGCGGCTGCTCGATGAGCGCTAACAACTCTGCGCGCCCTAGCTACTTCTGCAACCGGCCAGCGGGTAAGCCGGTGGACACTACGAAGCCTGGCGACCATGAGGGGCGCAGCTACATTTCGCGCGCTGCCCTTGACGATCACATAGTTCGACGCATCTTCGCCCTTATCGCTGCTGCCGAATGGGACGAGGAATCGCGCGACATTCTTGTGCGGGTGGCAGCACACTATGCCGAGATAAATGAAACGGCCGAGACAGCACAGGAACGAGCCACGGTCGTACAGGAACGGGCAGACGCCACGCGGGCACTGACGCAGCTTTATGACGACCGTGACCTTTACGCCGGTGACCCCGTCGGCCGTGCACGCTGGCAGGAGGACGTGAAGGCCCAGCAAGCACGTCTACGGGCCGCTGACAGCCGACTTGAAGTACTGGGCCAGGCTGGCTCAATGGTCCTGCCTATCAGCGGGTGGACCGAGTCAGACAACGGTGACCCGCTCGGCCCTGGTTCCTGGTGGGAGTCGGCAACCCTCGCCAATCGCCGAGAGTTCGTCGCGCTGTTCTGCAAGCGGGTGACCGTGCGCAAGGCGCTGCCCAGCGAGAAGAGCCGAGGAAACAAGGCACTGGCCGTAATCGAGGGTCGCGTGACTATCGAATGGGTTTAGACGCCTGAGCGCCACGTAGCGCCCCGTTCAGAGGGTCCCTGGTCAAGTTGGCCAGGGACCCTTTCTCGTGCCCTCAGACGGCGTATGCCGCCCGCTAAGCCGCTAACAGCCCCGGATGGACCCCGTGGACCCGTCTGGGGCTCTCTCATGCCCGCAGACGGCCGTACAGCGGCTCCGCCCGGCGGGAAGTGCTTGCGCTCCAGTGCCATCAGCAAGGGACAAGTGGAGAGGGTGAGCGCGCATGGCAGCGGATCAGCTTATGGCCGTGATCTACTCGTGGGTTTCGGAAGACTCACACCGGGGAGCGCTGGCACGCGCTTTCCGAAACAACCTCGGCAACGACGCACGGCTTCAGGCAAAGCGGCTTGGACTGCTCAGCATTCACGCCGAGCGACAGGCGCAGCGAAAGGCCGGTCTGGCGCTGATCTAAGGAACGGGCCCAACAAAGGGCCCTTTTCTTTTCCCTGGTTACGTCTCTTCCCGGACAACCCCTGTCACACAACCCACCGTTTACGGCCAGTGCCATGCGACGCAACTTCCGTTTACGGACCCACCTGAACGACGAAAGGGAACAATTCCGTGACCAAGAACCAAGCTATTCGACTGCTCCGCCTTGCCGAGGAAACCCTCTGGCTGGTGACGCTGGGAGACACAGCAATGGCGGACCCCGTACAGCGAAAGATCAGTCTTGCGCTCCGGGCCAACGACTTGGAAACGCCCGGAGGAGCCTGTCTGTCCTGCGGCGAAGCGCTTACGCAGCCTGAAACGGGACGGCCGCGCGTGTACTGCTCTGACCGTTGCCGGAAGGCAGCGCACCGGGCGGCTAGACAGCGCTGAGGACGTGTTCTCTCGACTGGTGTTCTTAATCTCTGAAGGTAGTTATTGAGTTCACGTACCAACATATAAATCTAAGGGTCTCTCCAAAACTCGTCACTCACTCTGGAGATTGAAAACACATCATGACTGACCAACGCTATGACTGCGCCTGGTGTCGCCACTGGCTCCCCGATGGCTCCCGCGCCGATCGCCTTTACTGTTCCCCGCGCTGTAAGCAGGCTGCCCACCGCCGGGCGAAAGCCACGCCCAAGAGAACCTGCAAACTTTGTGGGCGAGACTTCGAGCCGCTGAACGGGCGGCAGCGGATATGCAGCTACAGGACACAAGCCATGACGTCCTGTCAGGAATTGCAAGACGAACAGGCACAGCAGCGGCAGGAAGCCGACGAATCCCGCTGGGAGGCACTGTGCGCCCGCTGCCATGAGAGCACCGGATGGGATGGGGTCGGCCGCCCGCGCCGTTTCTGTTCCCCTCGCTGCCGGACGGCTTTCTACCGTGCTGAGAAGCGGTCTGCGGGCCTCTGAGGGCTCCGCCGGGCAAAATCCCGTCAGGGGCAGCGCTAAAGGCTTTCAGGCGGCCGTCTGTGGCTTCCGGTGCTGCCCCTTCCTTCTGTTCAGATGATTTACCTAACCGTTACTTTTCCAACCTCGGATATTGCACTTTTCCCGTGTTCACTCGGCAGTGTTTGCGCGCCAGTGAAAGTGAAGGGCCTAACGATGGGGCCCCATCACGGGAGTCACACAGTGACCGAAACAGATAAGTGGTGCTCCGATTGCGGCCGCCTGAAGCGTGTGCGGCGTGAGTTCTACCCGCATCCCGGAAACCCGGACGGCTACGCATCCCGCTGTATCGCATGCGCCCTTACCGCCGTTGCCGATGACATGACCCGCGTCGGAAAGCTGCTGGCCCATAAGCCGGTTCGCGGAATGCGGCGGGCTTAATGAGCGACGAAACCGAGCGCAGAAAAGCCCCGAAGCCGGCTGACCCCTCGAATAAGCGCGATAAAGCGCCGATCTCCGAGAGTTTCGACCACTCCCAGGATCTACGCCACCGGCTCACGCGGCTCACGTTTCAGGTCCTCGATCACATCGAAGAGACCGGCGCGATTGTCGACGGCGAGACCAACCCAGATATCGAAGTTCTCTGCACGCTGGTCGATGCAGGAACGGGGCTCCGGAGGCTCGCAATTGAGCGACGCCTAAGCGGTGCAGTGCTCGAATTCCGGGCTCGCAGGCCGATTGCAGGGGGCTGACCATGACTGAAACCTGTGTCCGCGACATGCACCAGCGAGCCGCTGAGAGCAAAGCAGGGCTGATTGACGCCCTGGTGCGCCGTGGCCATTCGCTGGCCGATGCGCGAGAGCTTGCCGACCGGCTTAGTGCCGACCCTGTTTCGCACCGCGCTGCCTGCGAGCGGATTTCCCTTGAACTCCGGTCTGCCTAATTGGACGCTCTTGCGCTGCTCCCGCTGTCAGCAATGGAAGCGTGAGAACTGTTTCACCCCGGCCCATCGTACGGACCGGAGCAGGCAACACCACGCGTATTGCCGACCGTGCCAAGCCGCGTATATCCGCGAGCGCTATCACGCACGTAAACGCAGCGCGAGCACCTAGTAAAACTACGATCCGCCGCTAGTCGCGAGACACACCGGCTCTTTCCGGAAGAGTTCCAAGTGGACATGAAAGCCATGATTTCGGATCTCCGAATCAAGCGCGACGACGCCAAGCTCACGATAGACAAGCTTCTCAACGCGGCTCGCCAGGAAGGCCGCAATCTCACTACTGCTGAGAGCACAGCATTTGAGCGATACGCGGCGGAAATCGAGGCGTTCAACGAGCGCCTGGACGAACTCGAAGAGGCCCAGCGCATGGATGAGGTCGCCGCACCTATGGCGCTCCGTTATGCCCCGGGCGCTGCCGCCCGCAACAACTCTGGAGAATCCCGCATGACCGGTTCCGCATACATCACGTCCGAGCCCGTCATTTACAAGCGGGATTCCAAGGATTACAGCTTCTTTCTCGACGCCTACGCGGTGAGCAAGAACAACAGTTCAGAGGCCCGTGAGCGGCTGGAGCGGAACGCGCGGCAGGTGGCCGACCAGCGACGCCAGGAGGGCCGCGCGCTCTCGACCACGAACGGCGCTGCCGGTGAATTTGTGCCCCCTCTCTGGATGGAGAAGGACTTTGTCAAGCTCGCGCGACCGCGCCGAGTGACCGCCGACGTTGTCCAGAATGCTGCACTGCCGCCGGGCACTGACGTTCTGAATATTCCCAAGGTGGCCACCGGTACGGCGACGGCTGTTCAGGGAACGCAGAACACTGCAATTCAGCAGACCGATATAACCACGACGTCACTTGCGTCCAATGTGACCACGATTGCGGGAGGCCAGACTGTCAGCCTTCAGCTCGCGGAGCAGTCGCCACTGAATATCGACACTGTGATACTCGGCGACCTTGCGGCCGACCTTTCCGTCAAGATTGACACGCAGGTTCTCAGCGGCAGCGGTTCGGGTGGTAGCGCGACCGGCATTCTGAATGTGGCCGGTACTGGCACCGTGAGCTTTACCGGCACCGACGGCAAGGCGTTTCAGCAGGCTGTACTCAAGGCAATTGGCCAGGTATTCGCGTCCCGATTTGAAGCGCCGGACGTTCTGATTGTGGCTCCGCGTCGTGCAGTTTGGTTGATGGGGCAGCAGGACTCGACCGGCCGTCCGCTGCTCGTGCCTTCCGATAACGGCCCCACGAATTCCATGGGTGTGTTTGCTCCGAAGCTTGCCACTGAGGGCCCTATCGGCCGTTTCTGTGGCCTCGACGTGTACATCGATAGCAACATCGGGATCACGTACGGCGCTGGCACGAACGAGGATCGCGGAATTGTGATGCGCAGCGAGGATCTCTATCTGTGGGAGTCTCATCCGAAGTTCGAGGTATTCCCGCAGACCTACGCGAATCAGCTTTCGCTCTTCGCCCGCGCCTATGAGTACATGTCTTTCCAGGGTGCCCGTTACCCCGGTTCGATCAGCATTCTGTCCGGTACCGGCATGAGCGCCACCCTGTAAGGGCTCACGCCCAATTGAACTGATGGCTCATCACAGCAGCGAGTTACCCGCAACCTCACTCCTGCTGTGGTGGGCCGTCTTCCGTTAGGGAGGGAAAACGAATGCCCATGAATGTAGCTGCCGTTGAAGCGCTGGCCACACTGGAGCGCGCCGCCGTTACCCCTCGGGACAGCGCCGAACGGTCGAGTCTTTTCCGTGCCTTCCGAATGCTGTACCGGATCTCTGGTGCCGGAGAGTTTGGCGGAGCGTGGGAAGAGCCTGAGGCGGCCCAGGATGCCTAAGCGGCCCTGCCTGCGATGCGGGCGGCTGACTACTAATCCGAGCCGTTGTGATTACCACCAGTCTGAGTACATGGCGCAGCGCCAGCGCCAGCGTGATGCGGTGCGAGGCAGCGCGAGCCAGCGTGGATATGACAGTAAGTACCGACGGATCAGAGCACAGGTTCTGAAGGCGCATCGTGCCACGAATGGTGAATGGTGCGAAGGGTGGGGAGTGCCCGCGCACGCCAGCGCTGATCTGACCGTTGACCACATCACCCCTTTGGCCGCTGGCGGTACCAATCGGCGGGAAAACCTGCGCGTTCTCTGCCGCTCCTGCAATTCACGCCGTGGCAGTAAGCCAGACGGTTTCACCGTGCTGTGACTCTGAGTGGCGAATAAATATCCGCCGGATTCTGCGTAAAACCCCGGCATGTATGCGATAGGGGGGCGGGGTAAATCTCTAGAGCGCAGGCCTCCCGGACCCAGCCCCTCTCGTCCGGGTACGCCGCTGCGAAATTCTGACCCCGGGGGTTTGGCTCAAATAGCCGTCCATTCGGAATAAATATTCCGAGGTCTGGCCGGCGACCCTATTTCTGACGCCTCGTCAGGAAACTGAGAGTAATTGTTTCCGGGATTGTTAATCCCGGTTGGCCGGTTGGTTCCCGGCGCTTTCTTGGCGCGCTGGTTGATCCGACCGGCCCTATTTCATTGCTCTGGCCGTGGCCGCTGCTGTCGCTCCACCACTGCTCGCGTGCGCCCCTCTGAGAGCCGTTCGGCTAGTCCGACGGACAGGAACCCCAGCGAGAGGGTGAACGGCCCGTACGTGGCCGCCGTGAGCCTCGCAGTGCCCGCATGACCAGAGCCCCGTACCCGCTGGAATCATCCGGTTGGTACGGGGCTCTTTCCTTTGGTCGGGTTGCCTTACGTGGAACCCGCCCCGGGCGCTCGACCAAAGCAGGGCCGGGGCGGGGGCTCTATTCATTACGGGCGACCGTCGCATAGTCGGAGTAGGTTCGCTTGAATCGCGCGTGACCAGTGTCTCGACAATGCTCAGCAATCCAGCGCGTGACCCTTTCATCGTCCACCATCACACCCGAAAATGCTCCGCAATCGGCTTCGTCGCCTGTAACGCAGACAGCCGAGAATTCTGCATGCGCCGTCTCATCAAGCCTGACTTTGTAGTCGACGAAGCGGTATACCGCGCGGGTCACGCGTCGGCCTTCCGGTCGATCTCGAACCAGACCGTTTTTCCGATCACGTATTGCCCGTTCACCATTCGGGGAGCTGTGCCCCATCGTGTGGCCACTATTGCGACAAGCGCCAATCCTCGCCCCTCTTCGTCGTCGTCGCTGGCGTGGCGCAGCGCTGGAAGCTCGTTAGAAGCATCGGAGACTTCAACACGTAGCTTTTCCTCAGTAACCTCAAATACGGTCTCGATTTCACGCCCCGGCGACACACGCGCATGCCGTACGGCATTGGTGAGGAGTTCCGACAGAAGCAAGGTACCGGAATCTGTGAGTTCCTCGGCCTCCCAGCGCTGAAGGTATTTCCCCAACTGGGACCGGGCCAGGCGGACACATTTAGCGTTCCGTGTCCAACTCCAGCGCGCTACCTTGGGAGCCTCCTGAAGGGTCGTCATATGCCGTTCCTTCCGCCTGCTTTGGTCGTGGGACCAAGGTAGGGGGTGAGACGGAAGTTTCCGGCCAATATTTCCGTGGTCGGGTAAAGATCATGAACGGAAACGGTGGGCCCATTCGGACAGCCGTTCCCGCGCTGCCTCGCCGAACAATGCGTAATCCTCGTACGTGGCGAACTCGTCTAGATACGCCGACACGTCCCGGTGATCCCGGAAAACCATTACTCCGGTCTGTGTCTCGACGGTCGCTATCCGCGTGTCGTAGATGGTGAAGGTGTTCAATGGGGCGGTTGGCATATGGCCATCCAAGGGGATTACCCCTAGTCGGATATTCGACAGCAGACTAATCGAAGCCAACCGGTCAATCTGCATAGCCATTGCAGACGGCGGGAGAAACGGCCATCTAACGGCCTGTTCGGTCAGAATGAACGTGAAGCGTTTCGACGTGTCGTAAAGGACTGATTGCCGCTCTAGCTTCTTGGCAATTGCCTTGCTGTGATCCCCGGAGATATGAGCGAGACTCGCCCGCACGTATTCAGGGGTCGCGAGTAGGCCAGTCACCATGGAAAGCAAGAAATAGCGAAACTCTGTGGAGGACTGTTCAAACCCGGCTAGCTCGTTCTGTTTCTTCTCTAGACCGGTGCGGCGCTGAGACCAAGCGTCTTGCCATTCGGTATTAGCGGAACGGGTAAGCGCCACCACCTGGGCAACAAGTTCCGGCGGTGCGTCCAACGCTCTGAGGATCAGTTCTACGTCAACAAGGCTCGGGGTTAGCTTCGCCCCTTCAATATTGCTGATCTTCGTTTGGGACATATTGCAGCGCTGAGCGAGCCGGATTTGTGTGATCCCGGCCCGCTTACGAAGCGTCTTGAGAGTGTCGGCTAGATCAGCTTTGGTCTGGCCTAGCTCCTCCGGTTCAAACGTCAAGGCCCTTCACGTACTCCTCAAAGGGCACCGATTCGGCGCGTGCGATGCGCTGATATTCGATGAAGGGTGACACGTCGCCCTCGAAAGCTTCCCGGCTGATCTGTGTGCCGTCCGGCTGGTAGTGCATGAGGACGACTTCCGATTTGTCGAACATCCAGAAGTCCTGAACGCTCGGCAACGGATTCTCTCGCTCGGTCACGTCGAGGATTCGGATGTCTTCCCCGATGGGGGCCTGATGGCGGTAGTACCGCTCGAACTCGAAGCGCAGGTAATCGGAGAGCGGCCGAGTCAGGATGTGCACTCGCCCGACGCTTCCACCGGATTCCTTGCGGTGCCGGATCATGGCCGTCCATGAATCCTCGTACGGCCCCGGAAACCGCTCGCCCGCCAGGAAGCGGGAGAACTCATCGGCCTCTTGCGGTACGCGGTACGTGGGCAGGGTTTCCAGTCGCCATGCCTCGCTTTTGAAGTCCCGGAATTTCGCCTGCCAGGCTTCACCATCCAAGAGCACGGAAAGCCTCCTTCAGCACGCTTTCCGGGATCTCAACCAACCCTTCGCCCTCGGGCGGGGTGAAGCCGTTGAACACGTCGCCCTGCACAACGAACGATCCATTTTCGGTGCGATACACGTTCGGGCAGTCCCCTTGTCCGCACTCTCCGTTCCCGTTGCCGGTAAGCCGTGTCAGTTCCTCGCGCGCCATGGCTGAAACCCCTTGTGTCCGGCCCCTGTTGGGGCTCTTGGAAACGACGGTACGGGGGCCGGACATGGTCGTCTATGCGGCATCGCCAATATTCGCGTTGTCGGGTACTTGATCTTTGTTCGTACCTGCTGATTGCGCATCACACGTGGGCACGCTGGGGACCGGAAGCAAGGCTCAACGTGTCGGCTGTCCCGTCCGTGCGTCCGACCCCGTGGCGCGTGGGCGCGGCTGTTCTGCCTGGTCGCGGGCCTCAAGCCTTGGCGTGCCATCGTTCGTGGCGTAACCTTTGCGTATTCCCACTTGGTCATGGGGCCGACTGTATCGGCTGTTGCCCGAGGGGCTGTTCCACAGGCCATGTGGCCGATTGCCGCCTCCGTTGTCCACAGCCTCCCGAATGCCTCGGGCGCGGACTGGTTACGCTCGAAGACGTGAGCAGGCTCCAGGTCGTCAGCGGCAAGGGCGGGACCGGTAAGACGACGGTCGCCGCGGCCCTTGCGCTGGCCCTCGCCACGGCAGGGAAGCGCACGCTTCTCGTCGAGGTGGAGGGCCGGCAGGGCATCGCGCAGCTTTTCGAGACGGAGGCGTTGCCCTATGAGGAACGCAAGATCGCCGTCGCCCCGGGAGGCGGTGAGGTGTACGCCCTCGCCATCGACCCCGAACTGGCCCTTCTGGACTACCTCCAGATGTTCTACAAACTGGGGGGCGCCGGACGGGCCCTGAAGAAACTCGGCGCCATCGACTTCGCCACCACCGTCGCGCCCGGCCTGAGGGACGTGCTCCTCACCGGCAAGGCGTGCGAGGCGGTACGGCGCAAGGACAAGAACGGGCGGTTCGTGTACGACTACGTCGTCATGGACGCCCCGCCCACGGGCCGCGTCACGCGCTTCCTGAACGTCAACGACGAGGTCGCCGGGCTGGCCAGGATCGGCCCGATACACAATCAGGCGCAGGCCGTGATGCGGGTGCTGAAGTCGTCGGAGACGGCTGTGCACCTGGTGACGCTGCTTGAGGAGATGCCGGTCCAGGAGACCGCCGACGGCATCGCCGAGCTGCGGGCGGCGAAGCTGCCGTTGGGGCGGGTCATCGTCAACATGGTGCGGCCCGAGATGCTGGACGAGGGCGGGCTGGAACTCGTCCGGACCGTGACGCGTTCTTCTGTTGCCCGCTCGCTGTCCGCCGCCGGGCTCGGCGGAGCACGGCGCGGCGGGCACGCCGAGCGGCTGGTGGATCCGCTCTTGAGGCAGGCCGGGGAGTACGCCGAGCGGCACGCGCTGGAGCACGAGCAGCGCGCGGCCCTGGGCGAGCTGGACCTGCCGCTGCATGAACTGCCGTTGCTCGCCGAGGGCCTGGACCTCGCGGGCCTGTACCAGCTCGCCACCGAACTGCGGAAGCAGGGGATCGCATGAGTCCGGACCAGGCTCACGCCCAGGGCAGCAAGGCCCGCGGCACGGCCGACGCCAAGGCCCACGACACGGGAGGCGCCCGGCACCGCCTCTCCCCCGCCCCCCTGCTCGACCTCGATCCGCTGCTCGACGATCCGGCGACCCGCATCGTGGTCTGCTGCGGCTCGGGCGGCGTCGGCAAGACGACCACGGCGGCGGCGCTCGGGCTCAGGGCGGCCGAGCGCGGCCGCAAGGTGGTGGTTCTCACCATCGACCCGGCGCGCCGGCTCGCGCAGTCCATGGGCATCGACTCGCTCGACAACACCCCGCGCCGCGTCAAGGGCGTCGAGGGCGACGGCGAACTGCACGCGATGATGCTCGACATGAAGCGCACCTTCGACGAGATCGTCGAGGCGCACGCGGATCCGGAGCGGGCCGCCGCGATCCTGGGCAACCCGTTCTACCAGTCGCTGTCGGCGGGCTTCGCGGGCACGCAGGAGTACATGGCGATGGAGAAGCTGGGGCAGCTCCGCGCGCGTGACGAGTGGGATCTGATCGTCGTCGACACCCCGCCCTCGCGGTCGGCGCTGGACTTCCTGGACGCGCCGAAGCGGCTGGGGTCGTTCCTGGACGGCAAGCTGATCCGCGTCCTGCTCGCGCCCGCCAAGGTCGGCGGACGCGCGGGGATGAAGTTCCTGAACGTCGGGATGTCGATGATGACCGGCGCGCTCGGCAAACTGCTCGGCGGCCAACTGCTGAAGGACGTGCAGACGTTCGTGGCAGCGATGGACTCGATGTTCGGCGGCTTCCGCACGCGCGCGGACGCCACGTACAAACTCCTCCAGGCGCCCGGTACGGCGTTCCTGGTGGTGGCGGCTCCCGAGCGGGACGCGCTGCGGGAGGCCGCGTACTTCGTGGAGCGGCTGGCCGCCGAGGACATGCCGCTGGCCGGTCTGGTGCTCAACCGCGTCCACGGCAGCGGCGCCGCCCAGCTGTCCGCCGAGCGGGCGCTCGCCGCTGCGGAAAATCTTGAAGAGCCCGGCATTGTCGATCAGGACGGCGGGAAAGCTGGACTTCGTAACTCTCCCGACACGTACGGCAGTTCAGAATCTCCAGCACCCGATCCGGAGCGCGACGCCCCCACAGACGCGGACCGGACCGTGGACGACCTCACCGCAGGCCTGCTGAGGCTGCACGCGGAACGCATGCACCTGCTCTCCCGAGAGCAGCGCACGCGTGACCGCTTCACCGCGCTCCACCCCGAGGTGTCGGTCGCCGAAGTGGCCGCACTGCCCGGCGACGTGCATGACCTCACGGGGCTGCGGGACATCGGGAACCGGCTCGCGGCCAACCGGCCGGAGCTGCCCGAGGCTGCCGACGCCTGAGCCGAGGGTTCTCCTCAGCTCACCGCCGCGTAGTTCTCGTACATCTGGTCGTCGTCGAGCGGCAGGATGCCCACCCCACGCTCGTACTCCGAACGCGCCGTCTCCAGGAGCCGGCGCCAGGAGGTCACTGTCGGCCGCCTGCGCAGCAGTGCGCGGCGCTCGCGCTCCGTCATGCCTCCCCACACGCCGAACTCGACGCGGTTGTCGAGCGCGTCGGCCAGGCATTCGGTGCGTACCGGGCATCCGGTGCACACCGCCTTGGCCCTGTTCTGCGCTGCTCCCTGAACGAACAGTTCATCCGGATCGGTAGTGCGGCAGGCAGCCTGCGCACTCCAGTCGGTTACCCAGCCCATACCGGCGCCGTCCTCTCCCGAATCGAGGCTCCCCCACGGCGGCAGCGGCATATTCACCGCCGCCAGTTGAGGACGTTACGGAAGGTGGGCACAGCGCAACACCCCCTTCGGGCCCAATCTTGAATGGCCCGAACGGACTATGGGTAAGCGGCAGATCACCCGGGGGAGTGAGCCTGCGACATGCATCACTTTCCCGACAAACGGGACAGTTCAGCTGGGTCACAACGGATGCCGGGTGACACTCAAGGCGGATTCGGACACGCCCCCGACAAAAAAGTTGGGGAACCTCCGGAACGATTCGGGGTCGCCGGACGTATTGATACGTAGCCCTGCTGCTGTGACAGTTGAGAGCAGCTTAGGCCAAGGCATTGACGTGTGTCCGGCGAATGAGAACGTAGGCTGCCCCCATGCCAAAAAAGCGCTCGGGCGGTGGTCTGTCGTCAACTCAGCAGGCCGCCAAGTTCCTCGGTGTCAGTGTGCTCGCTGGAGCGGTCCTGGCCGGTATCGCCCTGCCCGCCTTCGGCGCGCTGGGCCTGGCCGCCAAGGGGTCGGTGGAGTCGTTCGACGAACTCCCGGCCAACCTGAAGACGCCGCCACTGAGCCAGCGCACCACGATCCTCGACTCCGAGGGCGGCCAGATCGCCACGGTCTACTCCCGTGACCGCACGGTCGTCGACCTCAAGAACATCTCGCCGTACATGCAGAAGGCGATCGTCGCGATCGAGGACTCGCGCTTCTACGAGCACGGCGCGATCGACCTGAAGGGCGTGCTGCGCGCGCTCAACAAGAACGTGCAGAACAGCGGGGTGTCCCAGGGAGCCTCCACGCTCACGCAGCAGCTCGTGAAGAACGTCGCCATCGAGGAGGCGGGCGACGACCCGACGAAGGTCGCACAGGCCACGCAGCAGACCATCGGCCGCAAGATCAAAGAGCTGAAGTACGCGATCCAGCTCGAGGAAGAGCTCGGCAAGAAGAAGATCCTCGAGAACTACCTGAACATCACGTTCTTCGGTGAGCAGGCCTACGGGGTCGAAGCCGCCTCCCAGCGCTACTTCTCCACGCACGCCAAGGACCTCACCCTCCCCCAGGCGGCCATGCTGGCCGGCCTCGTCCAGCAGCCGACCGTCTACGACCCGGTCAAGGACGACGTCACGGCCATCAACCGCCGCAACGTCGTGCTGAAGCGCATGGCCGAGGTCGGTGACATCACCGAGGGCGAGGCCGCCAAGGCGCAGCGGGCCCCGCTGGGTCTGAAGGTCAAGCAGCCGAAGAACGGCTGCATCACCGCCGTTCAGGGCGCCAGCTTCTTCTGCAAGTACGTGGAGCGCGTCTTCCTCAGCGACCCGGTCTTCGGCAAGACCAAGGAGGACCGGGCGAAGGTCTGGAACCAGGGCGGTCTGACGATCCGGACGACGCTCGAACCGCAGTCCCAGAAGTCCGTCCAGGACTCGCTCAAGGACCACGTCTACCAGTCGGACAAGGTCGCCGCGGCCGCCACTCTCGTCGAGCCCGGCACCGGCAAGATCCTCGGCATGGGCCAGTCGAAGCCGTACGGCTACGGCAAGAACGAGACCGAGTACAACTACTCGGTCAACTCCTCCATGGGCGGCTCGAACTACGGCTTCCCGACCGGTTCGACGTTCAAGCCGTTCCTCGCCGCAGCAGCGTTGGAGGAGGGCCGCCCGCCGAACCAGTCCTACTCGGCGCCGTACCAGATGCCGTACCCGGAGACGGTCCAGACGTGCAGCAGCAAGCCCTGGACCAACAAGAACAACGACACGGTGGAGAACGAGAGCGAGTCGGAGAAGGGGCCGTACCAGCTGAAGAAGGCCATGGAGCTGTCGGTCAACACCTACTTCGTGCAGATGCTCGGCGACATCGGCATGTGCCCCGTGGTGAAGATGACCGACAAGCTGGGCGTGGTCCAGGGCAACGGCGACAAGGTCCCCGAGAGCCCCGCGTCCATGGCCCTCGGCGCGACCGGCCTCTCCCCGCTGACGATGGCGAGCGCGTACGCGGCCTTCGCCAGCCGGGGCATGTACTGCACCCCGATCGCCATCGAGTCGATCACCCAGACCGTGGGCGGCACGAAGAAGTCGCTGGAGGTGCCGAAGTCGACCTGCTCGCGCGCGATGGACGAGAAGACCGCGGACACCGTCAACACGCTGCTGAGCGGTGTGACCGACTCCGGCACCGGCAAGCAGGCCGGCCTCTCCGGCCGCGCCAACGCCGGTAAGACCGGTACGACGGACTCCCGCAAGAACGCCTGGTTCGTCGGCTACACCCCGAACCTCGCGGGCGCCGTCTGGGTCGGCAGCGCCACCCAGAAGGTCGAGATGACCGACATCAGGATCGGCGGCGTCTACCACGCGCAGGTCTACGGCGGCGACACCCCCGGCCCAATCTGGCGGGACGCCATGACCGGCGCCCTCGAGGGCAAGGACGCCCCGTCCTTCAACCTCGTCAACATCCCGAACCCCCCGGACAAGAACAAGGGCGACGAGAACGACAACAACGGCGGTGGCAACAACAACGGCGGCACCGGCAACGACGGTGGCAACAACGACGGCTTCATCGGCGGCCTGCTCACCAACGGCACGACGAACGCCGGCACCGGCACGTTCTTCCAGGGCCAGACCAACGGCAACGCGAACGGCGGCGGCGGCAGGCGCAACTGAGCCCACCGAAGCCCCTCAGTACTGAGTAACCCCACGACGAGCGGCCCCCGCTCCTCCTACGGAGAGGTTCTCCCCTCAGGAGGAGGTTCTCCCGCAGGGAGAAGCGGGGGCCGTTCGTCGTACGGGAGCGGCGGCCGTTCGTCGTACGGGAGCGGCGGCCGCCGGCGCGAAGGCGTCAGGCGCAGGGGCCGGTCGACGGCGGACGGCCTCCGGCGCTGACGCGGCGAACGGCCGATCGGCGGGACGGGAGCGGTGCACGTCGGGACGGGACCGGACCACGTCGAGAGGGGACCGGTGCGCGCCGGGACGGTCCCGGGCATCGTGCGGGACGGTTCCAAGCGGAGCCGTCCGTCGCGCGGGCCGGTCCCAGGCGGAGCCGTCGTGCCTCCTGGGCCGGCCTTCGGGCGTGGGCGTGCGGGTCGGGTCAGCCCGCGAGCAGCTTCTTGACGACGGCGGCTACTCGGCCGCCCTCGGCCAGACCGGCCACCTTCGGGTTCACGATCTTCATGACGGCGCCCATGGCACGCGGCCCCTCGGCACCCGCCGCCTTCGCCTCCTCGACGGCCTGGGCGACGATGGCGTCCAGTTCCTCGTCGCTGAGCTGCTTGGGCAGGTACGTGGCAAGAATCTCGCCCTCCGCCTTCTCCCGCGCGGCGCTCTCTGCCCGACCACCCTGCGCGAAGGCGTCGGCCGCCTCCCGGCGCTTCTTCGCCTCCTTGTTGATCACCTTGAGGACTTCGTCGTCGGAGAGCTCGCGCTTCTCCTTGCCCGCGACCTCCTCCTTGGTGATCGCGGCGAGCGTCAGCCGGAGCGTCGAGGAGCGGAGCTCGTCGCGCCCCTTGATCGCGGCGTTGAGGTCTTCCTGCAGCTTCGACTTGAGCGTGGTCATGGGTGTGATTGTCGCAGGTGTGGACGGCCGGACGCCCGTTCATTTAGCGGGCGGTGCGACACGCACGCCGAAACCGCGGCGCGGGAAGGGCACTTGCGGGGCAACGTAGTTAAGGGGCGGTGCGGAGAGAAGCATCGACGGCGTCTGACACGATGGACGTATGCGCGCGCGATACGGAGTACCTCTGTCCATTGCGGCGGCCGGCGCCGCCGGCCTGGTGTACGCGGCGGGTTTCGAAGCCCGCTCCTTCCGCCTCCGACGGGTCACGGTCCCCGTCCTGCCCTCCGGAATGCGTCCCCTGCGCGTGTTGCAGGTCTCCGACATCCACATGGTCGGCGGCCAGCGCAAGAAGCAGCGCTGGCTGCGCTCGCTGGCCGGCCTGCGCCCCGACTTTGTGATCAACACGGGCGACAACCTGTCCGACCCGGACAGCATCCCCGAGGTCCTGGACGCCCTCGGCCCCCTGATGGAGTTCCCCGGCGCGTACGTCTTCGGCTCGAACGACTACTACGGCCCGAAACCGCGCAATCCCGCCCGGTATCTCCTCGAGAAGGCCCAGGGCCGCCACGGCCTGAACGGCAACGCGCCCGTTGTCGGCGTGATCCACAACCCGTGGGAGGACCTGCGCGACGGCTTCGACGCGGCGGGCTGGCTCAACCTGACGAACACCCGGGGCGTGCTGAAGGTCGAGGGCGCGTCGGTGGAGCTGACGGGCCTGGACGACCCGCACATCAAGCGCGACCGCTACGCACAGGTGGCCGGCGGCCCGTCGGCGTCGTCCGACTTCTCGATGGGCGTGGTGCACGCGCCCTACCTGCGGGTCCTGGACTCCTACACGGCGGACGACTACCCCCTGATCCTGGCCGGCCACACCCACGGCGGCCAGGTCTGCATCCCCTTCTACGGCGCCCTGGTCACCAACTGCGACCTGGACACGGACCGCGTGAAGGGTCTGTCGACGCACACGGCGGAGGGCCGTACGTCCTACCTCCACGTCTCGGCAGGCTGCGGCGCGAACCGCTACACCCCGGTGAGGTTCGCGTGCCCGCCGGAAGTAACGCTGCTGACGCTGGTCGAGAAGGAGTAAGGAGTAAGGAGTAAGGGGAGGGAGGGGGCCCGGGGCACGCAGATCCCGGGGCCCAGGGGGCGAGGGGTCTCATGGCTCCCAGGAGCATGCAGGTCCCGGGGGCATGCAGGTCCCGGGGGCATGCAGGTCCCGGGGGCATGCAGGTCCCGGGGGCATGCAGGTCCCGGGGGCATGCAGGTCCCGGGGGGCACGCAGGTCCCGGGGGGGTACACAGGTCCCGGGGCGCACACAGGGCACGGGGGTCCCAGACAGCCCGGGGGTCCCAAGTTCTCAGTGGACGTTAAGTCCGATCTTCCCCGGTTCGTGATCGCTCGATCGTGGGACTGATACTCGTCCGGGGCGACTGCTCGTCATGCCCATG
>NZ_JBITCT010000096.1:0-18039 GCF_044453465.1 Streptomyces sp. NPDC051677 | reverse complement strand
AACGTCACCCGCAGCCGCCTCGGACGCCTCGTCCGACAAGGCTTCCTCACCCAACCCGGACGAGGTCGCTACGAGAAACGGACTTAACGTCCACTAAGGTCTGTGAACGCGGCTTGACATGGATCAAGCCGTCATTGCTACGGCCGACGGCCGTCCGCCAAAGGAGCGAGGCTTTGAGGCCAGGTCATCCGCTCCCCTATCCATGCAGCGGGAAACGGCCCTCTTGTCAGCCACCGCGCAGCACACGCTTTCGGGTGACCGAACGACGTGGGCCAGACGCGACCACGACCGCACCCAGATGCCCAGGGGCGGGGCTGAGCGAGCGCTGAGTGGTCAGCACCAGCTCAGCACACCGACCATGATCAGTGACGATCAACGCAAACGAACAGCAAGATCAAAATAGTCTCACAGGCCACTTCATCTGCCCGTTTGCCAAGGCCAGACACCGAGTGCTAAACAGCCAGCCCAAAGTACTCGACGTTGACCAGGTGGAGATTTTTGCAGTCGAGGGCGTACGCGAGCCCTCCCGCGACGAAGACGCCGCCGCGGGCGATGCTGAGGACTATGTCGGGTACATACCCGTCGTCGGCGATGGTCTGCGCGAGCTCGCGGACGGCGGTCCCGAACTGCTCGTAGGTGAGATTCTCCCGAGCCACGCCCACGCCTGCGTTCACGCCTGCGTTGACTGCCTCCGTGCCCTCCGCGCCCTCCGTGCCCTTCGTCCCGCCCATGCCGCCGCTCACACCTGGGTCCGATGGAAGTTCAGGAAGGACCGGGAGGCCGTCGGCCCGCGCTGGCCCTGGTACCGGGATCCGTACCGCTCACTGCCGTACGGGGACTCGGCCGGCGAGCTGAGCTTGAACATGCACAGCTGGCCGATCTTCATGCCGGGCCAGAGCTTGATCGGCAGGGTCGCGAGGTTGGACAGCTCCAGCGTCACGTGCCCGGAGAACCCGGGGTCGATGAAGCCGGCGGTGGAGTGGGTGACCAGCCCGAGCCGCCCGAGGGAACTCTTCCCCTCCAGCCGCGAGGCAAGATCGTCAGGCAGTGTGATGACCTCGTACGTCGAGGCGAGCACGAACTCCCCGGGATGGAGGATGAACGGCTCGTCACCCTCGGGCTCCACGAGCCGGGTCAGGTCGGCCTGCTCGACGGACGGATCGATGTGCGGGTACCGGTGGTTCTCGAACACCCGGAAGTACCGGTCGAGCCGGACATCGATGCTCGACGGCTGCACCATGGTTTCGTCGTAGGGATCGATCCGGACCCGTCCGGCGTCGATCTCGGCCCGGATGTCCTTGTCTGAGAGAAGCACGTCCCGAGGATACGCAAGGCGCGCGGAGCCGCCACAATCGGACGACTCCACGCGCCAGGCCCCTCGCGTCCCTCTGTCGCTACCGCTACTCAATACCGGTACTCGCTACCGCTACTCGCTACCGCTTCTCGAGAGTCACCGGCACGGCGTTCCGCAACCGGGCGCACCGAGGACATCGGACGAGCCGCCCGGGACCGAGCCGCTCGGCCTGCTGCATCGGAAACGAAGTGGTGCTGAACACGTGCCCATCGGCACAACGGACGACGGTGCGCTCCATCAAGTCCTAGAGTCCCTTCCCCAAGAGCCCCGTCCGGCTGTTTCCACCGGACAACGAAAGCCACATTACGGGACGAACGGGACGACCCTGCAGGCGGCACTCCGACCCCGCCCGACCCCTCTTCGGCTCCCCCACCGTACGCCCCAACTCCGGCCCCTCGCACCCGGATCCCTCCCCTCGGCACGCCGGCACGCCGGAGCCGGGCACGGTCGTACGACAGGTTCACAGGGGGGCGACTGACTGACCAGGCACACCGTCTCGGCCATGGTCAGACGGGGGCGTGTGCGCGGTCCGCGGGATCGAGGCGTGGCCGGCAGCCCAACCGCAAAGAAGCTGTGCAGCGCTCGCGGGGCATCCGCGCGATACGGCCGGATTCGACCCTTCGAATAGCTTTGAACTGCTTGCGTCCTTGAACGCCTCTTGGAGAAGCTGGGACCGCTTCAGGCGTGATATCCCGCCACCGATCCGGTTCACCCGCAGATCATCCCGCTGAGAGGCCTCCACCTGTCATGCCCATGCCCGCCCCTACGCCCATTCCCATACCCGCGTCCAAACCCGCGTCCATACCCACGCCCGCACCTTCTCTCCAACCCTCTGACCAACCCTCTCGCCGACGCCCTCTTCGAGCGTCTCGTCGAGCCCTGACAGCCGCCGTCACCGCGGCAGCCATTTCCTCCGCGACGCTGACGGGCGGCTCGATCGCCCGGGCGGCCGACGAGACGACCGTCCCGTCGCCCGGTGCACCCGGGCTCGGCGACCCGCTCTTCCCGCTCGACGGCAACGGCGGCTACACGGTGCGCCACTACACCCTCGACTTCGACTGGCAGGCGCCCAAGACGCCGTTCGCGGCGAAAACGACCATCGAGGCCACCTCCACCCAGGCGCTGTCCCGCTTCAACCTCGACTTCGCCGGCAACACCCTCACGTCGGTGTCGGTGAACGGCGCCCCGGCGGACGCCGCCCGCGAGGGCGACGAACTCGTCGTCACCCCCCGCTCGGCCATCGCGAAGAACGCGGCGTTCACCGTCACGGTGAACTACACAGCCGACCCCACCCAGATGCGGCACCGCGACGACGCCATAGAGGACTACGGCTGGATCCCCACGCCCGACGGCACGGTGCTCTATCCGCAGCCCAACGGCGCGAAAATGATCTTCCCGGCGGACGACCACCCCAGCCTGCGCGCGCCGTTCACCTTCCGGATCAGCACACCGGACGACCTGACCGCCGTGGCCAACGGCAGACTCCAGTCCCGCGAGCAGCGCCCCGACGGCCGAGTCCGCTGGACGTACCGGTCCGAACAGCCCATCGCCCCGCAGCTGGTGCAGCTGGGCATCGGCAGGTTCACCACGGACGACCGCACCGGCCCCGGCAAACTGCCGATCCGCGACTACGTGCCCGCTGAACTCGCCGCCCCCACCAAGGCCTACCGCGACCTCACCGCCCAGCACCTCGCCTGGCTCGAACAGCGGCTGGGCCCCTACCCGTTCAACCGCTACGGCGTCCTGGTCGGCGACACGGACCTCGGCGTCGCCCTGGAGACCCAGACCCTGTCCTTGGTCCCGAAGGCCGATCTCCTCGGCACCCAGGTCGACGCCGAGCGCAATCTGGTGCACGAGCTGACCCACCAGTGGTTCGGCGACAGCGTCGCCATCCGCACCTGGTCGGACCTCTGGCTGAGCGAGGGGTACGCCCGCTTCTACGAGCGCCTGTACTCGGAGTCGCACGGCGGCAGCAGCTTCGAGGCCGCCATGAAGACGGCGTACGAGAATCACAACCTGTGGCGTCGGGACTACGGCGCCCCTGCCGAGCCCACCGAACCGAACCTCTTCAAGCGCATGCGCTACGACGGCTCGACCCTGGTGCTGTACGCGCTGCGTGAGAAGGTGGGCGAGGCCGCCTTCGACAAGATCTCGCGTGCCTGGATCACCCAGTACCGCGGGAGGACCGCCGGCACGGCGGACTACATCGAACTGGCCTCCAAGGTCTCGGGCCAGGACCTGACCCCGTTCCTCACCCCGTGGCTCTTCGGCCCCACCACACCCGCGATGCCCAACCACCCCGACTGGGTGGCAGCCCCGGCAACCGCTTGAGAGCCCCCGGGAACCCCTGACGAAGGACCTCTTGGCAGCTCGGGACAGCGGGCAGAACGGGGCAACCGCGCAACGGACCACGGTCAACCGAGCACCAGGAGGCGCCCCACCCCGACCAACCGATCCCCTTGGCCCCGCAGTCGACGTCTCAGTCCCCTGGGCCTCAGCGCCCGGGGCCTGGCATGGGGTAGAGTGACGGAGCGTTCCGACACCGGTCACGGACCGGCGTCTTACGCGGGTGTAGTTTAATGGTAGAACATCAGCTTCCCAAGCTGAGAGCGCGAGTTCGATTCTCGTCACCCGCTCCATGATGAAACCCCAGGTCAGTGGCCTGGGGTTTGTTTGTTGTCTAGACCAATTTGGGGGTGGCGTGCCCTCTGCGTGCCCTAAGTCGAGGCGAATCAGCCGCAACAGAGGCTCCCGCAGGTCACTTTGGACAACCCAACCCTCAAACGTCTCAAATACTGAGACGCATTTTGTGTGAGCTGCGCCACTACCGTATGCCGTGTATGCGAAGTCGCTTACGCAAAGCGTCAGTTCACGGCAGCCTAGTGCGGCCCACTCGGCTCACCGCGTGAGTCCGCCGCCTCACTGGGCCGCTCCAGCCGTGTGGCGATAGGTCGGGTAGGTGATGTAGCCGGCGTCGCCGCCCTCGTACAAGGTGGTCTCGTCCACGGGGGCGAGCGGGAGCCCGGAGCGCAGGCGCTCGACGAGGTCGGGGTTGGCGATGAAGGCGCGCCCGAAGCTGATCAGGTCGGCCCCATGCTTGAGCCAGAGGTCGGCCTCCTCTCGGCCGACCTCTGGTCCCCGGCCAGCCTGCGGTCCCTTCAGGGGAGGCGTCGGGTTCATGATGAGGGCGCCGGGCCAGGCGCGGCGCAGGCCGAGCAGTACCTCGTCGTCCGCGCTCAACAGCAGGTGGATATAGGCCACGTCCAGACGAGCCAACTCGGCCAGCAGTTCGGAGTAAAGGTCGACGACGTCGGTCTCGTCGGTACCCAGGAACCCTCCGCCGGGGGAGAGCCGGATCCCGGTCCGTTCCGCGCCGATGGCGTCGACGGTCGCGGCCACCGCCTCGACGGCGAACCGGATGCGGTTGGTCAGCGAGCCGCCGTAGCGGTCCGTGCGCAGGTTGGCGTTGGACGAGAGGAACTGCGAGATCAGGTAGCCGGCGGCGCCGTGCAGTTCGACACCGTCGAAACCGGCGTCGATGGCACGGCGGGCGGCCTTAGCGTAGGAGCGGGCCTCCTCAGCAGCCTCGGCCGTTCCCAGAGCGCGCGGGACCGGCGCGGGCTGGAACCCGGTCGGGGTGAAGACGTGGCCGGCGGCCACCGCGGAGGGGGCGACCGGCTGGAGACCGGTCGTGTCGGGGTGGGCGATCCGGCCCGCGTGCATGAGCTGGGCGAAGATCCGTCCGCCGTTGACGTGCACGGCATCGGTCACCTGGCGCCAGGAGGCGGTCTGTTCATCGTTGTACAGACCCGGCGTATTGGGGGTGGACTGGCCGACCAGGCTGGGCTGCACGCCCTCGGTGATGAGCAGTCCGGCCGTTGTCCGCTGCCCGTAGTAGGCCGCCATGGAGGGAGTTGCCAGGCCGTCGGCGGTGGCGCGTACTCGGGCCATCGGGGCCATCACCAGTCGGTTGGGCAGGGACAGGCCGCCGAGTTGGTAGCTGTCGAAAAGCGTGGTCACAGCAGGATTCCTTCGTATCCGAAGTCCGTATCGCCCGGTCGCCCGGGCACGGCGGCTACGCTAAAACCTGACACTGATGTCAGGGGCAAGGTGGGTGGGCCCAGGTCAGCTCTGGGAGAGGACGGCATGCGCATCGGGGAACTGGCGTCGCGGACCGGCGTCAGCGTTCGGTCCCTGCGGTACTACGAGCAGCAGGGCCTGCTCAGCAGCACCCGCAGCCCCAGCGGACAGCGCCACTACACCGAGGACGGCATCGAGCGGGTCGTCCTGATCCAGCATCTGTACGCAGCCGGGCTGTCCAGCCGGTCCATCGCCGAGATCCTGCCGTACATCGATGCTCCCGGCCCTGAGAACTCCGGGGCGGCGCTGGAGCGCATGGCGCAGGAGCGGGACAAGCTCTCCCAGCGTATTGAGGAACTCATCCGCACCCGGGACATCCTGGACGAGGCGGTCGCCAAGTGCGGAACGGATCAGAGCACTACAGCACGTTCGTAGCCGATGGTCGACGCGGCGGATGTCGGCCGAGCGGGATGCGCTGACGCTGGTGGAAACTGCCGCGCGGGAAGATCACCGCCACCGCGCTCGCGGCGCACCATCGGAATACTCGTCACCCGTGCGAGCGGACACCCAGGACGGCGGTCGGCATAGAGGTTCTGCGCGGTGGCCTGCACCAGGCTGAGCATCGCGTCCCTCCTGCTGCCCAGCCGGACGACCACGCAGGTCGGCTTGGCAGCCGCGACATGGCGCGCAGGCCCCTTGCTAGTGGCGGGCCGGGGGCGAGGTAACGGCCGACGTCCCACCACGGCTGGCATGCCGATCAGTTAGCAGACCGGCTAAGGATGAGTGGCGTCAGGATCCTGTCAACGATCGCACCTATGTCGCCGTCCGTGATCGGTTGATTGCGCAGCGAATGCCAGTGGAGTACGAGGGCAACGGTGGCGGAGACCTCAAGCGCGTGGCTCCCGGATGGCATGGCCGGGCGCGGGGGCAGGTCGCCGCGTTCAGTGGCGTGCGCCAGTACGTCTTCGACGGCTTGATGCAGGGAGTCGACGTAGCGCTGGCGGATGAGGGTGCAGACCTCCGGCGCCTCGCGCGCCGTCGCCAGAGCCGCGACCAGATCGGCGCGTGAGGTGTCCGGGCCGCGCGCGGCGCGGGCCAGCGTCGCGACGAGTTCGTCTCGGAGTTGGCCGGGGCCGATTCTCACCGCGACGAGGTCGCTGGTGAGGCCGGCGTGGTCGAGGGCCTCGATGGCGAGTTCGGCACGGGATTTCCAGCGGCGGTAGACGGTCGCTTTGCCCACCCCGGCCCGTGCGGCCGCCTTGTCCATGGTCAGTGCCGGATATCCGCCTTCCGCGAGAAGCTCCGTGGCCGCGCGCAGAATGCGGGCGTCCCGAGCGGGGTCGCGCGGCGGGCCCGACGTACCGGGTGGACGCCGCAACTCCGAGTTGGACCCGTTCATGCCTGCCGCCACCTCCCACTAGGACTGACTTGTATCGAGTTTAGCGTCCTGTTAGCGTGCCAGCGAACCCGGAACTAGATCGTATCGGGTTCGATGGTTCCGATGATTGCGAGGTGGCGTGATGAGGGCTGTTGGTTTCACCGAGTTCGGTGGCCCGGAGGTGATGGGGGTGCTGGAGTTGCCGGAGCCGCACGCCGGTCCGGGACAGGTGCGGATCAAGGTGGCGGCGGCCGACGTGAACTGGTCAGACGTCGGAGCGCGGTCAGGGCTCATAGCGCGGCACAACCCTCAGATGTTCCCGCCGTCCGGGGCCTATGTGGTGGGCTGGGACGCGGCCGGGGTGATCGACGAGGTTGGCGAGGGGGCGCCGCCTGAGCTGGCGGCGGGCGCTGAGGTGATCGCCCTGCTGGAACCGAAGCTGACGCTGGGCGCGCAAGCGGAGTACGTGGTAGCGCCTGTGGAGTCGGTGGTGCGGGCGCCGAAGGGAGCCGACCCGGTGGCGTCGTCGACCCTGTTGATGAACGCGCTGAGCGCGCGGATGGGCCTGGACGCCCTCGAATTGCCGCCGGGGGCCACCGTCCTGCTGACTGGCGCCGCCGGCACTGTTGGCGGCTACGCGGTGGAGCTGGCCAAGGCCGGCGGGCTGACCGTGATCGCTGACGCGGCCGAAAAGGATCGAGACCTCGTCGCCGGATTCGGAGCCGACCACGTACTCCCCCGCGGGGACGGACTGGCCGAGCGGGTCCGCGGGCTGCGGTCCGAGGGCGTGGACGGGGTCATCGACGGTGCGGGGCTGAACGACACGGTGACCGCGGCTGTCCGCGACGGCGGGGGCATCGTGTCCTACGTGGGATTCACCGGGGCCACCGACCGTGGCGTCCGCTGGCATCCCCTGTTCGTCCGCGAGCGGATCCGGGATACAGCGACTCTGGCGGAGCTGCGGGACCAGGCTGAGGCGGGCGTGCTCACGCTCCGCGTCGCGGCCACCTTCCCCTTCGAAGAGGCGGCCCGGGCACACCAGCTCATCGAGGCCGGTGGCGTGCGCGGGCGCCCCGTTCTGGTCTTCTGAGCCAGAAGGCCAGGGGCCTCTGTCTGGTCCGCCCGCCGGCCGGGGCACTTCGCCGACCCTCACGCTTCTGCGGCCGGCCTCCCTTCAACATCTGCCTGGCGCAGTTGCTGCCGCACCTCGGCGTCGATGCCCCGAGCGAGCTTGCGCTGGTGCTTGGCCGTCGAGTGCTGGTAGATCAGCTGGGCGCGCTCCGAGGACTGGCCGGCGCGGACCATGAGGTCCTTCAGCTTGGCGCCGGTGTCGGCGGCCAGGGTGTTGCCGGTGTGGCGGAGGTCGTAGAAACGGAAGCTGTCCGGCATCCCGACCTTGGTGCGTGCCTTGCGCCATTTGCGGCCGAAGGTCGAGCGGCGAAAGGGGGCGCCCTTCTCGCCGACGAAGATCAGGCCGTCCCGGTCCTTCTCGGCGAACCACTGGAGGTGGCGGCGGAGCTCGGGGAGCAGGACGTCGGGCAGGTACACGGTGCGTTTACCCGCGCGGGACTTGGGGTCGCCTGTGACTCGACGGCCATTCGTCAGCTCCGGGGACGCCTGCGTGATCCTCAGGGAGCATTCGTCGAGATCGACACTGTGACGGCGCAGTTCGGCCAGTTCCTCCGGTCGGAGCGAGGCGAAAGCTCCGAGCAGGACCATCAGGCGCCAGCGTGGGCCCATGGCGTCGGCGAGGTCGAAGACCTGCGCGATGGTGGCGGTGGGGCGCTCGTCGGCCTCCTCCTTGCCGGCCCCCTTGATGCGGCACGGGTTGGTTCGGAGGAGGTCGTCGTCGACCGCCGTCTGCAGGATGCCCTTCAGCAGGCGGTACGACTTGGCGACCGTGGTCGGGCCGGTCGCCTTCAGGCGCTCGGCTCGCCACGTGCGGACGGAGGGCGGGGTGATCTCGTCCAGGTCCTTGCCGCCGAACGTCGGCAGGATGTGCCCGCGCAGCAGACCCACGTACCGGTCGACCGTGGTCGCGGCCAGGCCACGCTCCTCCATCCACCGCAGCGCGTACTTCTCGAAGTTGAGCGCGCCTGCATCCGGGTTGTGCCAGGTGTTGCGCTCGATGTCGGCGCGGACGAGGTTGAGCCAGTCCTGGGCGTCGGACCTGGTCTCGAACGTCTCCGGTGCGGTGTACCGCTGGCCGTCCGGTCCGATGTAGCGGGCCTGCCACCGGCCCGAGGGGAGCTTGCGGACCGTGCCGAACTCGCGCCGCCGCTGCGGCTTGCGTCCCGCCATCAGGCCGCCTTCCCGTAGCGGGCACGGCTGCGGCGGACCGGCTCGACGGTGCGCGCCTCGACGTACTCGGCGACCGCTCTCTCGGGGATGCGCACCGGGCGGCCGAGCTTGACGTAGCGGATGCGGCGCTCGGCGATGAGGCGGCGGACGAAGCGCTCGCCCGTGCCGAGCAGCTCGCCGGCTTCGGCCACGGTCAGGAGGCGGTCAGCCATTCACAATCACCTCCTTCGCGGTGCACTGAGAGCGGGCGTGGGCAGGGGGTATTGCAGGTCGGCGCAAGGGCGAAGCGTCCTTTACTCGGGGAAGCGGTTCGGGGCGGCAGCAGTCCGGGCCGGTGGCAGGCGGGCCTACGCGGCTTGAACCCCGTGGAGAAGGGCCAGGGGCGAGACCCGGAGGGCCTGGGCGAGGGCGACGAGGTCGTCGATGTCGCAGCGGCGTTGGGCGCGTTCGATGCGGGACAGCATCGTGTTGGTCATCGGACGGCCGAAAGCGGAGACGCGGGCGGCGAGCTCGCGCTGGGCGAGGCCGCGTTCGGTGCGGAGGATTTCGATGGTGCAGGCGGTCCGTATTCCGGCCGGACCGATTGCCAGGGATCTTGCTGCCATAGCTCCATTTGTAGCTCCGAATCGCCGGTTTGGTTAACCGGCGATCGTCGGCTATGTTGCGCCCGGCGCAGCGGCCGGGACCTACCTGCGGGCTGGGTTTCGAATATCCGGTCGGCGGTGTCTTCGTCAGCCCGGATACGTGCTCTGACGTGGGGTGTTGTGTTGTAGCGTGCGCTCGCATCGGGAGTCAACGGGTTCTCGATGTGATGCTTCTGGCTTCATCTGACGGAGCATTATTTCGGCAACCGCCGATTCGCGTTTATAGTTTTGGTCCCTCGCTCGCCGTCTGCGTTCGCCGTCAGCTGTCTGATTTCCCGGCAGAATGCTGGACTTGTGCGGCATGGGTGAGGCTGTCTTGGCCATACGACGCCACCAGCCCTCCCCCGCCCCTTCGGACCAGGGCTGTGTGCCACCCCCCTCCCTGTGCACCGCCCGTCGAGGGCCACCCGCACCTCCCCGCCCTCACCTAGGAGCCGCCGCCTCATGAGCCACGACGCCCGCGAATGGGTGTGGAACCACAGCCACAGCAAAGGCACCGCCCGCCTGGTCCTCGCCCTGATCGCCGACCGATGCATCGACCGGCGCTGCATCGCGTACGCGTCCGTGCCCACCCTCATGAAACGCGCCAACGCCTCCCGCACCGCGGTGCGTGACGCACTGGCCAAGCTGATCGCCGACGGGGAACTGGTCGCGCTCCCCGGACGCAAGGGGCCACGGGGAGAGACGTACTACCACCTGCCGGACGCTGCCCGGTTCCTCGCCGAACAGACCGCCGAGGGGGATCAGGATCTGACCCTCCCGGGGGATCGGAATCCGACCCCTGGAGGACCGGAATCCGACCCTGCCGACGCCTTCGACGAGGGGCCGGAATCTGATCCCCCGGCACGGAATGTGACCCCCAGGGGGGTCGGATTCAGACCCTCAGGGGGTGCGGATTCCGACCCCCAGAACAGAAGAGAACCGAAGGTGAACGGTAGTAACAGCAGCAGCTCTGCCCCGCTCATCCCAGCCACCGACTGGCGGATCGACGACGACGCCCGAGCCTGGCTGCAGGACCACGGCCACCTCGACCGACTCGGCGAGCCCGCCCTGCACGCCGCCGACGAGAAGTGGCGCACCTACCGGGCCACCTGGGCGACCCGCACCGCTGCAGCCTGGGCCGCCGACTGGCGCGCGTGGATCGCCCGCGAGCGCACCCCCGCCCCTGGCCGCCCCAACCTCTACGCCCTGCCCGGCGGCACGCCCACCTCGACCACCGGCATGACGCGCTCCGAGGCGCACATGGCCGCCCTGCTCGCCGCCCTCGACGAACCGACCGGATCGTAAGGAGCAACCACCCCTGGAGCGCAACGAAATCGCCGCCGTCCTCGCCTACATCGGACGCCTGGACCCCCGCACCATCCGCACCGGCACGGGCGAGGCCCGTGACCAGATCGCCCAGTGGCAGGAGCTGCTCGACGACGTGCCCTTCGCCACCGACCACGGATGGGACGTCCGCGAGGCGATACGGTCCCACGTCCTCGACTCTCCGTACCCGATCCTGCCCGTGGACGTCGCCCGCAAGTGGCGTGCCCACCGACGCGACCGCCTCGACCGGCACACCGACCCCACACCAGCTGCCGACCCGGACGATCCAGCCGCCTGGCGAGCCGAGCTGCTCCGATCCCGCAACGCTGTCGCCGCCGGTCTGGCCGCCCCCTCGACGCACCAGCAGATCACCAGCGGTGGCCGGTCCCGCGACATCGAGGAGCGCCTGCGCGAGATCGGGTCGTGCATCCCGCCGGCTGTCCGCGCCGAGCTGACCCGATACCGTCCGACCCGCGCCGCGCGCGAAGCTGCCGGCACCAGCGGCGTCCCGGACGCGCTCAGCGTCCGGTGCGAGTGGTGCCACGCACCTGCGGGTGCCCCGTGCCGTCAACGGCGGACGAGCCCTGACGGCACCGCCAGGGGCAATGCCGTACGTGCGACTCCCCACCCGTCGCGCATCGATCTCGCCATCGCCCGGCTCGACCGACAGCACTCTGCATGACGCAGCCCGCCTCGCTCGACGCGGCAGCTGCGCCGTCCTACGACCGATCGGTCCCGGACGAGCCGTACGCGATCGACGAGGCCATCCTGGCAACCGCGTCCCGGGGACCGAGCCCGCGAAGATCGGGGACCGAACCTCGGTCCCCGACGGTCCCCGAGATCACGATCACCTCATGGCGGGGACGGTGGCGCACGGGGACCGCATCGCGGGGACCATGACGACGACGCACCGGGGACCGAGAGGGGACCAGTCCCGGAGGAAACCGCAGCTCAGAGGTCGTTTCGTGCCCGTCCCCAGAGCGTCCCAGGGACGGTGACCGTCCCCGCACCAGCCCGTTCGAGTCCCCCTCGGGGACCGCAACCGTGCAGGGAACGGGACGGTCCCGGTGACGACCTGTCAAGGGGACCGTCCCGTTGACGATGCGTCAGGGGGACCGTCCCCGATGAGCGTCGCGATCCCCGTCCCCAAGCGTTTGGGGACCGTGCACCGCAGCGCTGTGGGGACCGGTCCCCGTTGCGCTCTCTGCAGCCATAGCCCCGAACCCGACAGCGCCGACCTCGGTTGCCCTGTCCAGATCCCCTCCCACAGCCGCCGAATTGCTCCGGCCACGGCCCTCCTCTGCCGTCGGTCGGCGCAACGGCGGCTCAGCTCCCCTTCCGAACACCCCCTGGAGAACCACTCGTGCACGACCGACACCACGAACACACCAACCGGCAGGAGACTCCCATCGCCCCAGACAACCGCGCAGCAAGGTATCCCGCTGGACCGTCCACAGGCCGGTTCCACGGGGAAGCCTCCGCCCCAGGGGTGGCGGAGGCACTCGGGCACCAGGGGGTGCCCGAGGAGGAGAAGCAACACTCTGACGCCGAGCCCGTCGCCGTTGCCGTGCCCCTGCCGCGCGCCGCCGAAGCAGCCGCTCTGCATCGAGTCGCCCAACGTCGCAAGCCCGACCCAGGCGGCCGGCGCAAGAAGCGCGTCGATGCCCGTTACAGCGTTGAGGAGAGGGACGCAATCCGTGCCAAGGCCACGTCGCTGAACCTGAGCGGCGCTCACTACGTCGCCGCCGTCACCCTGGCCCACGTTGAAGGTGACCTCACTGTGCCCGGCCAACGCACCCAGCTGGACGACTACATCGACGAGCTGACCGCCCTGCGCGAGCAGGTCGCCACCATCGGCCGCAACGTCAACCAGATCGCCAAGAAGCTCAACTCCGGCGGCCATCCACACCCTGGGGACAGTGCCCTCCTCGCCCAGACCGACCGCACTCTGGACGCCGTCGGTGCTGCAGTGCGCCACATCGCGGCAGCTGCGAACCAGGCCGTCAGCCACAAGGCGGCCCGATGATCGCGAAGATCAGCGGCGGCAAGGACACCGCCGGCCTGATCCGCTACCTCTTCGACACCAAGAAAGCCAAGGACCACACCGACCCGCACCTGGTGGCCTCCTGGGACGGCTTCGCCCCCGACCCCGGCCGCGCCGACGACTTCGACACCACGAAGAGGCTCCTGGTGGCCGACCTCGACCTGCACGTCAAGCAGGCCCGGCGGCTCGGCCGCGCACCCGAGAAACACACGTGGCACTGCTCGATCCGCGCCGCCGAGAGCGACCGCCACCTGAGCGACGAGGAGTGGGCCGACATCGCCCGCCGCGTCGTCGCCGCCACCGGCATCGCACCCGAAGGCGATCCGGACGGCTGCCGCTGGGTCGCCGTACGCCACGCACCCGACCACATCCACATCGCCGCCACCAAAGTCCGCGGCGACCTGCGCACCGCACGCCACTGGAACGACTACCTCACCGCCGACCGCGAACTCGCCGCCATCGAGAAGGAATACGGCCTCCACCAGGTCGTCCGCGGAGACCGCACCGCCGCCAAACGCCCCACCCGCGCCGAGCAGGAGAAGGCCCGCCGCCAAGGACGCAAGACGACCTCCCGCGAACAGCTGCGCACCACCGTCCGCCAGCTGGTGTCCATCGCCACGAGCCCGGAAGAGTTCCTCACCCTCGTCGACGGCGTCGACGGCGTCCGCGTCGACGTCCAGCACTTCCCCTCCGGGGACATACGCGGCTACAAGGTCGCCGTCGAAGGCGACACCAACGCCGCAGGCGAGCCGGTCTGGTTCTCCGGCTCCCAACTCGCCCCCGACCTGTCCTTCCCCAAAATCCGCGAGCGCCTCACCGGCATCGAACCCCCACCAGCCACAGAGCCGGGCAGCCGACGCAGGACGAACCCCTGGCACCAGGCCACCGCGGCGGCCGAACGCATCCCCCACCACCTCGACCAGGCCGAAGTCACCGTGGCCCAGGCACACATCGCGGCCTTCGCCGAGGCCCTCGACATCCTGCCGCTCCTGGCCCCCGACCACCTGCGAGCACAGCTCCAGCAGGCTGCCCTCGCGTTCGAACGCGCCTCCCGCTCCCGCATCCGGGACCAGCAGGACCAAGCACGCGCCCTGCGCGGCGCCGTACGAGCACTGCGCACGACACCGGCCACCAGTGACGGGAGCGGGCTGGCCATGTTCCTCGACATCGCCGTCCTGGTCGTCATCGCCACCACCCGCTGGCACCACACCCGCCACCACGACCAACAAGTCGCCGCCGCCCACCAGGCCCTGATCCACCTTCAGGCGGCCTACGAGCATGCTGCGGCCCAGCCACTGTCCGCCCTGGCCCAGCGCAAACCACCCGCCCGCACTGTGGAACGCCACGCCCAGCACATACGAGCCGTCCTGCCCGACCACGCCGATCAGGTCCTCGACGACCCCGCCTGGCCGGCACTGGCCGCCGCTCTCGCACAAGCCGAGACCGCCGGCCACGACCCCCGACAACTCCTCCAACACGCCGCCGACCAGCGTGCACTGGAAGACGCCCGCTCCACCGCCCGTACCCTCACCTGGCGCATCCAACGCCTCGGTGAACGCCACGTACTCGGCCCACGAGCCCAGGCACCCAATGCTCATCACGCCGTGATGGATCCCGCCGCTCCACAGCAGCCGCAGGCGCGGCGACGCTGATCACCCTTGCGCCCGACCGCCACCATCCGGCCTGGGTGCCTGGGGTTTGCGGTGCTTGCCGGTGCCGGAGCCGAGTGGCTTCGGCACCGGCCCTGGGGGCGATGGCCCGTCGGTCTCCGGGTACAGGATGGCTTTGGCCTCGGCCAGGGTGGCGGCGAATCCGTGCGGCTCCCACGTGTGCCCGTTCCACCGCTCGATGGCGCGGGGCGCATCCGGGTTCAGATGCGATGCCCGGGACCCGTCGCCGGACACGACGGGCACGGCGCGAAGTCGGCCGATCTTCGCGTCACGGCGTTCCGCCCAGTCCTTCAGCGGCTCGTCGTCCATCCTGGCGTTCCTCGCGTCGGTGGTGGCTGTCTCAGGAGGGTAGCGGCCATTGCGGGCCGTTCGGGTTCCCGAGCCAGATGGCCTGCTGGTCGTGGGAGACGGTCACGCCGAACGCGGCGGTGTTCGGTGAGCCGTACTCCTCCCAAGTGCCCACCGCCGACTCGACCGCATCCCACAGGCGACGGGGACCGCCCTGGCGGACCTGCCAGCCGCCGCCGTCCGTGGGAGAGAGGACGGCGAAGGAATCGGTGACGCTGTCCAGCAGGAACGTGCTGACCGGACCGCCGTCGGCCCCCATGGAGAAGAAACGGGCGTCCGACGCCGCGAGCTGTGCCATGAAGGCCGGGCCTGAAGTGCTTAGCGCCTCCGGCCCGTACGCGGCTTTCCGCGCAGTCCCGTCGTCGGGGCCCGGCACCCTGCCGAGGCTCTCCGGTGCGTCCTGCTGGCGGGCGATCATGAAGCTCGGGTCGTCCTCGCTGAACCAGCCGCTCGCGCTGTCCCCGGTGACGATGAGCTTGACCAGGCCGAGGGAGCGCATCCAGCCGCGCAGGGTGGTGAGGATGATGCCGCCCGGCCGGACCTGTTCCAGCCAGGCGGGCGGGATGCTGCGGAAGCCGCATGTGGCGATCAGCCGGTCGTACGGGGCTCCGGCGCGGTGGCCGACGCGGCCGTCCCCCACCAGCAGGTGTGGGATATGACCGGATCCGGCGAGAGCGTCGCGGGCGCGGCGGGCCACGCCCTCGTCCGTCTCGATCGAGGTCACGTTCTCGCTGCCGAGCCGGTGGCACATCAGGGCGGTCGAGTAGCCGGTTCCGGTGCCGATCTCCAGCACCTTCATGCCGTCCTGCACGTCGAGGTCTTCGAGCATCCGGACCACGAGGCTCGGCAACGTCGACGACGAGCTCGGGGTCGCGTTGCTGATCGGCTTCGGGTCGGCCCAGTCGATGTCGTGGCCGTCGAACTGAGTCATCCATGTCTCGTCGGTGTAGACGAGCCTGAGCCACTCCTCCTTGCCTACCGTCCCCTGTGTGACCGGTTCCCAGGTGGTGACGCCGACAGCGTCGCTCTCCCGGTAGAAGCGCGGGATGAACTTGTGGCGGGGCACGGCCTCCACAGCATCCCGCCACTGCGGCGAGCGCAGCCGGCCCTCCTTCTCCAGTTGCCGGGCGAGCCGAAGCCGTAGATCGACGGCGGCTGTCTCGATATCGGGCTCACAGGCCACGGATGCCTCCTTCCAGAAGATCGGCGAGTGCGGCAGTCATCGGCAGACCGGTCGGCGGCTCCATCCATGCCCACTGCCCGGAAGGATTGCACTCGATGAAGATCCACTCGCCGGAGTCGGTCAGAGCGAAGTCGAACGCCCCGAAGACGAGCCCGAAGTGCTTCAGATAGGCACGCATCGACCGCTCCACCGCGGGCGGCGCGGCAAGCGGCGTGTAGGTGTGGGTGCCGTAGTCCGTGCGCCAATCGAGGAGACCTGAGTCGATCCTCACGGCGAAGATCTGCTCGCCGATCACCGTGGCCCGGATGTCGGCGACCTTGTCCACGCACTTTTGGAAGAGGTGCATGGTGCCGGTCACGGAGTCGTCGATCTCGTCGACGGCCACCTCGGTGACGGGGACGGTCTGGGCTTTGCCGTCGACCAGGTAGAGCGGGACCGAAATCGGCTTGAAGATGGCCGGTCCGTACTCCTTGATGAAGGCCCGTGCGTCGTCGGGAACGTTGGTGATGAGCGTGGGCGGCACCGTGAAGCCGGCCGCCGCCGCTGCCGCGAGCCCGGCCGGCTTGTACTCGGCGTCGCCGATGCGGTTGGGGTGGTTGACGTAGAGGCAGCCGGGCAGGGAGGTCAGGATGCCGCCGAGCCCGTAGCGGGCCTGGGCCACAGCGAACCGTTCGTCCTGCTTGTCGAGGTGGGGGAAGGCAAACCCGGAGGGGCGGCGGTAGTACATGGAACGCACCGCGCCCAGGTCGGCTCGTCGGCTCGGGGTCTGCACGCTTCCCCGCCAGCTGTCACTGTCGCCGCCGATGGCGGCGGAGCACGACAGGGTGGCGGGGAAGTCACCGGAGTCGAACCGCACGACCGGGACGCCCCGGTCGTGCAGCTCGGCGATCACGAAGTCCGCGGTCGGGTCGTCGAGGTTGGTGACGACCAGGACCGGACGATCGTCATTCGTCTGCGGAGTCACTGGTCGGTGTCGTTGCCCGTGTCGCTGTCCGGGGAGTCGCTGTTGCGGTCGCCCTGGCCCGTGGTGCCGGTCGCGGGATTCGTGCCGGAGGACGTGCCGTGGCCCGGCGACATGGCGGGCGCCCCGGAAGCGTCGAAGTACCGGGCGGTCTGCGTCTCCGGGTCCAGCTTCACCGCCGCGTAGGCGGGGCCAGCGACGGGCGGATACGGGGCGATGCGGCGCAGGCCCCACGGGGCCGCGGTCAGGTGCCCCTGCGGCAGGGGGCTGCCGGTGGGGAATCGGTCCATGTGGTTGAACACGGTCTTCCTCTCTGTTGGAAGTTCCTGTCCTTCGTGTGCCTTGCTCACCCGCACGGCGTCGCGGAAGGCAGTCCTGCTGGTGCGGGATCTCATGGGCGCCAGGAAGAAGAGGCGCCGGGTCTGCGTCAAAGCCGGACGGGATTCCGCAGTCCGTCCAGGACTCGCTGAAGAAGGCTGATGTCCGGTGCGCGGGCCTCAGCCGCCAGCCGACCGTCGCGGTACCAGCGGATGAGGTGCTGCCGCCACGCGCTCTCGGCGCGCTGCACCTCGGCGCGGATCTCGCCGAGGACCAAGCCCGACTCGACGCGCAGCCGCACAAGGTCGGCTGGAGTGATCCGGACCGGCTCCGGGACAACCACCGCGCCGGCCTCGTCAGTGGACGTTAAGTCCGTTTCTCGTAGCGACCTCGTCCGGGTTGGGTGAGGAAGCCTTGTCGGACGAGGCGTCCGAGGCGGCTGCGGGTGAC
>NZ_JBITCT010000095.1:11556-18688 GCF_044453465.1 Streptomyces sp. NPDC051677 | reverse complement strand
GGCGCCCGCTTCGAGAACGGCCTCCTCGTCGAACGAGACAAGACCCTCGCAGCGTGATCCACCTCAACTGATCCACAAGTCTTGACAATTACTCTTGCATATGGACCCCGCGCAGGACCCACAGGCCAACATGCGAGCGCAAAGCCTCATGCAGCAAGGCGTGTTGAGTGAGATGAACGCCCTCGTAGAAGCCTAGTTGACGACACCTGGCGGTTCACCCGGTCGGCCGTCCCAGCGTCCGTGGCTCTCTGCTCCAGGCGCAGCCCCCTGGGCCATAGGCCGTCCCGGCGAGGCGAGCAGGCCTGCCGCGGGCCGTCTCCGAACCTCCGTCATCGTTGCCGTCCAACGTCCCCATGTCCAAAGAAGGTTCGCGATTCCGTTATCACAACTGCTGGGCGGGAGAGGGGCTTTTGGGGGACGAGGCTGCGGACAGCCTGTCCGCTCAGGAGCGGCGCAGGCTGAGAGGCTCTTTCAGCGGCCAGCCACTGGCCCGTCCTACCCAGCGCCCAGACGCCGCTGATGACTCGGATGCAAGGGCTCTGCTGCGGCAGGGCGCGAACGAAGACCGTGCCGAAACGGCGAAGGCGGGATTCACGAAAGAGGGCGGAGCGGGATGTCGTTGACGAACAGAGGACTGCTGACGTTCCGGGAAAAGCGATCAAGGTGCTCGTCCGGATTGTCGATCTCGGATGACCCCGAGGGGAGCCCTCGAAGCGCAGGTAACCTCAGGCTCATGGCGCACTGAGTGTGCGTCATATGTCGCCTGCCTGAACGCTGAAAGGGAACCGATGGCCCAGGATCAGAAGCAGCCGGTGGAGCGCACTCTCGTGCTACTGAAGCCCGACGCCGTTGTGCGTGGCTTCGCCGGGAAGATCATTTCCCGATTCGAGGATGCGGCCCTGAAGATCGTCGGCATCAAGATGAAGCAGATGGACGCCGAGTTCACGCGACGCCACTACTTCGACCTCGAAGAACGCTTCGGTCCCGAGGTCTACAACATCACTGCCACGTTCATGCAGCAGGGCCCCGTCATCGCACTCGTTCTGGAAGGAGCCGACGCCGTCGCCACCGTCCGGAAGATCGTCGGCAGCACCTTCCCGAACGAGGCGCCCGCTGGCACGATCCGCGGGGATTTCTCGCACTACAGCAAGGCCGCCAGCGTCGCCTCCGGCAAGGCCGCCGCAAACCTCGTGCACGCCTCCGGCAACGAGGAGGAAGCGGTCCAGGAAGTGGACCTCTGGTTCGACAAGGACGAGCTCCAGGACTACCGCACCCTCGCTGAGATCTTCACTTACTAGGCGACCTCCACGTCACCAGCTGGTCGTCGCCGCGTTGAACACCACCGGGGATCCACCGGATGAGAGAGGACAACATGACCAGCGAAACCCGCGTCGCCTCCGTCGAAGAACTGGAGACCGGCTTCCAGCGGGAACTGGGCGCCAACCGATGGGCAGCGGCGGAGACCGCGTACGCGCTGGCCGCGAGGCATCGCGACAACGGCAACTGGGACCAGTCCCGTGAATGGGTGCAGCAGTGCCTGCGCCTGTTGGAAGGGTTCCCGAGCGATACCGAGGACCAGGTGGCCACCAAGCGCCTCTCGGTGGGAGGCGTGCAGCTCCCGACCTACCTGCATGACGGCGTCGTGAGAGACCGCTTCGGCGACGTCGCCTGACCGATCTCCGACTGGCGGGCGGCGCGGACGCCAAACGACGCCCGCGCCGCCCGCACCAGCGCAAACAGCCCAACATCGCGACCGATCCGGACCAGCCGGGCTCCACCCCGCTTGGTTCGGCTGGATCACCCATGCCCGAACAAGGAGGACACCGTGCCTGTCGAGATCGAAATGCGTGCCCGCTTCAGCCAGGAAGCCCACGACCAGCTCATCTCGCGCCTCGAACAGGACGGCGAAGACCTCAGCCGCGACGACAAACACATCTACTTCTACGTGCTGCCCGACCAGCTGCTGAAGGTAACCGACAACATCGCCACCAACACCGCGAAGATCACCCTCAAGGCCAGCAAGATCGGGCACGGTGCGGCATTCCCGGAAACCGAGGTCCCCATCGCCCGCGAAGACGTGGAAGCCGCGGTCCGTGTCTTCAACGCGCTCGGCTTCGAGAAGACGATGCACGAGGCGTACAACCAACGCCGCAACTTCCGCTTCGGCGGAGTCGAGATCGCGGTCAAGTGGAGCGAAGCGTGGGGGTACCACGCCGAGTTCGAGGTGCTCCTGGGCGACGAACCGAGCCCGGCAGCGGTCCATGTGGCCCAGGAGAGCATCGAGTCGGTAGCACGCGAGCTTGGAGTCACCCTGATGAGCGAGGAGGAGCTCGCCGAGTTCACTGCGGCCTTCGAAGCAGCACACCAGACCGCCGACCGCTCCTCACACGCGGCACCCGCCACCTGAGCCAACTCGTCGCGATGGACCACCGAGAGGGGTGGACTAGATGAGCAAGACCCCGCCGGCCACCAGCCTGGTGGACCTTGCCGCACGCAAGCAGCTTCCGCACCACCAGTTCGTCGACCACGCGACGGTGCGCTGGCTCGAGGAGAACCGGCCGCACCTGGTCGATGGCGCGCCGACGAAGATCCGGGACACGTCCCGCAGGCTCCTCACGCGCGCGGCGATACCGACGGACTGGCTCGCAGAATCCCGCCTGCGCGACTCCCTGCACGGCGTTCGGCACGCGATGCGCACCGCCGCACTCGCGGCCCTCCTCGCCGAGACCACCGGTCTCGACGAACCGGATACAGCCACACTGATCGTCGCTGCCGCCGTCCACGATTGCCGGCGACTCCACGACAAGGACGACCGAGGCCACGGAGCCCGCGCAGCGCGATGGCTCACCAGCCACACGGACCTCGTCTGGGAACACTTCCACGTGCCGGCGAGAGCATCAGCCGTCGCCCAAGCCGCCACCGCCGTGCGTCTCCACGACGTGCCGTACACGACCTTCACTGTGGAAGACGAAGCCGACTACGCGCGCGCCCGGAAGATCAGCGATCTCGTGAAGGCCGCCGACGCGCTCGACCGCTACCGGCTGCCGAAGCTCAGCTGGTGGCCAGACACACAACACGTACGCGTCGAAGGCTTCGACCGGCTCCGCGCAGCTGCCTTCGACCTCGTCCTCTGGTCCGAAGCCGACCACCTGGCAGGACTCGACAGCGCGGACGCTGTCCTCAAGGCCCTCGAACAGCGGGAGCTGATCGGCTGATGGACTTCCTCGACGCGTACCACCTGTGGGCCGACGCCCACGAGTTCTACGAGGCCTCGATCATCCCCAACCCGGCCGAAGCGACCGACCCGCTGGCCGAGCAGACCGCCGCCTGGGAGGCCCGCCTGGCCGAGCAGACCCCCCACGGCGCTCTCCTGCGCAGCAACGCCCTCTTCGACGCCCTCAACAGCAACACCAAGCTGCACCTGCTGCACGTCACCCACGCTCTGGAGGAGATCAACGAGCACGGTGTGCTGTACCCGTCGGGCGGCTGCCTCGTAGGCAGCATCTACTGCGCCCCGCTCACCGCAGCCGATCAGGGCTTCCGAATGCACAACCTCGCCTCGTACGTCCTCAACCGGGAAGCACCGGCCTTCCTGAAGCGAATCGGCAAACCTGAGGCGACGCCCACTCCGCTGCTCTTCGAGATCGACGTGCCACGCCAGGCATACCGCGGCCTCGCCGGCGTCGACTACCTGCGACTCGGCGCCATCCACCTGAGCATCTACAGCCACCTCGAATACCTGCTGTCCAAGACCGAGCGGCACCAACTGCGCGAGACGATCACCAGCAGGACGAGGAACTCCGCCAGCTTCCTCGCCCTCGCCTCGACGATCGCCCACACAGGCGCCACTGTCGCAGCCGAGCCGTTCCTCCAGTTACTCGACGAGACCATCCCTCGCCTGCCGATCCTCGGCTACATCTATTTCGAAGCGCTCGCCGAGTACCTGATGCTCCACTCCACCAGCGACGAGACCCGGCGCCTGGCCGAACTCGGCGAGTTCAACAACTGGCTCTACAAAGAGATGATCTTCTCCTCCGAATTGGCCATGGCCGGCAAGTTCGATCTCGCCAAGTTCCGCCCCTCTCCCGACAAGCTAGACGGTTTCCTCGCGCAGGTGGACCGGACGATAGATCCACAGCACGCCCGGAACTACCTCATGGAACGCATCAGCTACCTCGTCGCCGCCCGCCTCTTCGCCCCCGGCCAGGTCCCGGAGGAGTGGCGACACACCCGGTGGGAGTTCGACAGCCTGGCCACCCACCTCGGCCCGCTACTGGGCCACCTCATTCACCGCGAACTGCGGACCTTCGGCCGATACCCCGACTTCTACTTCTACTTCGACCAGCACAAGGCACTCCAGGCCTGGAACTACTGGAACCACATGGACATCATCACGCCCTTCAACGGCACGATCCCGAAGGGCGAGATCGGCATCAACCCCGCCTACCCCGATCTCGCGTACCGGGTCTGGCGCGCCGAACAGGATGACGCCGGGCGACTCCACCCGACGGAGCAACTGAACGTGACCATTGCCCCTCGGCTGGTCGACATCAAGTACACCCTGATGCGCAACAGCCGGTCGGCGAGTCCGTCGCCGACGGCCGCTTGAGGAAACGCACCCGCACACCTCGCCCGTACGTGACGAACTCCGAGGAGATCACGTGACGCCTCAGCCGAACATCGAGACAGCCAGCCCGGACCAGGTCATGGAGCAGATATCGCAGCTGCTGCGACAGCCGACCACGACACACGGCCTCGCCCGGGCTCTGCGTGCCACCGTCAAGGAGCTCGAACTCCACCGCACCCACCAGGTCAGCCAGAAGGCGTGGCCCGACGGCCGCGTCGACGACACACCCCGCAAGGTGCAGATCGGCGGAGGAGCCCACCGGATCCCCGGCTTCTTCAACATCGACGCCGTACCACCCGCAGACCTGCTGTGGGACGTACGCGAAGGCATACCGCTCCACGACGCGACCGTCGACGAACTGTTTTCCGAACACTTCCTGGAGCACATCGACTACCCCCGCTCGGCCAAGCACTACGCCCGGGAAGCTCACCGCGTACTCGCTCCCGGCGGGCGTCTCATCACCGGCGTACCTGACGCCGCCTTCGTGCTGGCCCAGTACCCGTCGGGCACCGTTGACAGCGAAGAGATGATCAAGAAGTGGTACGGGAATCGGAACTGCCTCGACGACATCAACACACACCTGGACCTGATCAACTACGTCTTCCGAGACCAGGACGACGATCCCACCTACAACCCGCACTACTGGGCCTACGACCAAGACAAGCTCGTCCAGCTCTTCACCGAGGCGGGGTTCACCACGGTTGATCCCTGGAACTTCGACCCGCAGATCGCCAACCCGAAACGCCAGTGGGGCAGCGTCTACGTCATCGCGACCAGGTAGCCGCCGAACCGCTGGACAGCAGAGCTGACAGCGGCGGGCCACCGGCTGGCGGGACGCGTCGGACAGATCACTGGGTGGCGGGCACCGTCAGAGCAGTCATCCGCGCCCAGACAGCCAGGCTCCCAGCGCGGCAACAACCGATTCCGCCTGCCACTCGGCGAACACCCGCTCCTGTTCAGCGGCCGGCAGGGCCGCGAGCGTCGACGTGGTGCCCTCGGGGACGAAAATCGACCACAGATCCGACCAGGACCGCGGCCCGTCACCGCGGTCGGGGGCAGAGGCGATGGAGCCCGGCTTTCGGGAGTCATCCGCGAAGGTGCGAAGTTCGCCTCGCGCGTCGACGTACACGGCTGCACTCGCGAAACGGCACGTCCGTTTTTCTGTGAGGTCTGCGAGGTGCGTGAATCCGCCGGGCCCGAAGGCTTCGAGGGCCTGCTTGACCATGGGCCCCGGCCAGCCGCCGAACTCCTCGATGTAGAACCCCGAGTCCTCGACGAACAGCGGTCGTCCGAGGACCGCGAAGGCCTGCCGGGCCTTGTGCTGGGCGATCTCCGCGACGGACGTGGTCTGGATCTCGTCCAGCTCCAACGCCACCTGCTCCACCTCGATACCCCAAGGCGCGAGATGCTCTTGAGCCGTACGGAACTTCCCTGAATTCCCCGTACACATCGCCACCTTGATACCCGACATGAGCAGTAGACCCTTTCGCAGACAGCAGCATCCGCGTCCCCTGACGGGATGCTCGACGCTGCCAGCGTCGTCGCTACGCCGGGGGACATGATGTGGAAGTGATCATTGTGGCCCTTGCTGACCATCCGCCGCAGCGGCTTCCTGAAGAGAAGGGCTCCGTCCCCGACAGGGCCGGATTGATCTCGGAACGGCGAGGGGCTCCTCTACGACCAGACCATCCCTCAATCGGCCTGCAGTTCGGCCACAGGCCGTTCCGTCTCCAGCTGAGCGAGCCCCAGCCGGGAGTCATCCGGGTTAGCGTGCGGGCCCACGATCTTGGTGCAGAAGAACAGCGCCATCAGCTTTCCATCCCGGCTTTCCAAGTCACTGTGCCGCGCACGGCGTACACGCGCGGCCAACTCCGGGATGACGAGCAAGTTCCCCCACAGCCAGGCAGCGTCGAGCCCGCGGGGAACCATCCCTCATTCTTCCGCATGATGGCGCGCTAGGGTTGCAGCTCAACGGGACATCCGTCGACGGATGACTCCCCGGGGCGCGACGACCGCTCCACCCGCTCCCTGAACAAGGAATGGGTGGAGCTGACCAACACCACCCGCAACGCGGTCAACCTCGACGGCTGGGCTCTGAGCGACGAGTCCGGCCACCGCTACACCTTCGACCACTACCGCCTGGCCGGCCGCGCTACCGCCCGCACCCACACCGGCGTAGGCCGCGGCACGTGCACCGACCTCTACCAGGACCGCCGCGCCTACGTGTGGAACAACGACCACGACACCGCCACTCTGCGCAACGACCGTGGCCGGTTCGTCGTTCGACGAGTCCTGGGGCCACCGCCGCGGCGGCCGCCACTGACCCACCCGCCTTCCAGCAGGGCGCAGCCATGAGGTGATCGCCTGGTGTGACATGTCGGCGGGGGGGGGGCCCCGGGGGGGGGGGGGGCGCCCCCCCCCCCCCCCCCCCGGGGGGAATGAAATTTTAGCGCGGGGGGGGGGGTTTTTGGGTTGGGATGGTTTTGCCCCCGCCCCACCATAGGG
>NZ_JBITCT010000095.1:0-11546 GCF_044453465.1 Streptomyces sp. NPDC051677 | reverse complement strand
GCCGGGGGGGGGGGCCCCCGCGCCGGGGGCCCCCCCCCCCCCCCCCCCCCTCCCCCCGGGGCCCCCCCTTGTGGTTTGCGGGGGTTTTCACTGGGCGGGGGGCCGCGGCGGGGGGGGGGGGGCCCCCCCCGCTTCCCATTTCCCGCAGTGGAGTACTTCTCTGTACCGGGGGCTGCTGGTGTTCGTAGGCTGGAAGGTGTTCCCCGCGAGCCCTCTCTGCGGGTGAGTTCGAGGGCGACGATGCGGGCCGGGGCTGGCTGGCGATGGGGGATGCTCTGCCGCACGCGGTGGTAACCCGTACCGCTTCCTGCGGAGCGGCGAGGTCTCTCTATCAAGTTGTGAACTTTGTTCCATCTTTGTCGATCCGGAAATATTCGACTGGATTTAACATCAGTTGGAGCACTGTGCCGTGTATCTGCCGGATAGTGGCCACGGTCATGTCTTCAGGTTCGCGCATACACCGGTACACCGGTGGATCGCTCTGCTGCCTCATGCATGGGCGAGGTTCTTCGACTCCACGCTGTGAGGTGTCCCACGACAGGGTCTGGCCGACAGCGACCCATTGGCCCACTTCCCGCGCGCCGTGCAGGGGGGTGGTCGTGTGGCTGAAGGGGATGGGTGATCCGGGGCGGTCGCCCGCGGTGAGGATCTCATCGAGTACGTCGCCCACGTCGCTTTGGGTGCTGTAGTAGGCGGTTACGTACAGGGTGCAGGACACCTTGTACTCGTTGTCGGCGGTGAAGGTCCATCCCCCGCCGCCGGTGGATACGTCCTCCGCGGTGAGTAGGCGGAAGGTGAGGGAGGGGACGGCGTCGTAGGCGCGAGTGATGCCACGAAGTAGTTGTTCGGCCGTCTCGCGGGCCTGCTTGGCCTGGCACCTTCCGGCGAGTCGGCGCACCGTCCTCGGGCGAGTCCTGCTGACGAAGTTGTAGGCGTTGCCGAGGACGACGACACCAGTGGTGGCGGAGATACGGGCCACCCGTTCCATCGCCTGTTTCGTCCTCGTTCTCCAGCTCACTGCTTCACCTGGGTGGTCGCGGGCATGGCAGCCACCTGCACCACGGACGCTGCGGCCGTCACGGCGGTCTGTACGGCCACCCACGCGACGACCGCGCCCGGGGAGGGGTGGGAACCAACGAGACGGGGAGCAGTGAAGGTCACCCAGACGAAGGCGGAGGTGATGACCGCAAGGTGGTTACCTCGTACCCGTATGAGCCTTAGAAGTCCCCAGACGGCTACCGGTAAGAACGCCCAGCCGGCCGCGTTGGCCACAAGGTACTGGCTGGTTCCTGCGAACCACTCCGGCTGCCCGGAGTCAACTTCCGCGTCCGCAGCGTGATCGGCCCACACATAGAGGGATTCGAAGAGACGCCATCCGGCCAACGTGGCCGCGACCGCCGCAGCAGTCGCCTTCACTGTTCGTATGAAATAGTCCATGGCCGCCATCGTCCTCCTGCCGCCGGGCGGGTTGTATCCGTCAACGTACTCAGGCCGAAATGCCAGGTGGTGCCGGAAAGGTGACCGACACCACCTAGGCGAGATCGGTGGACCGCTACTGTGCGAGAGCTCCCACGAATGCCTTCGCGTAGTTGAGTGTTCCGGACACCTTCGGATGGAATGACTTCATAGAAGGTTTCGGTGCTGCCGCGTCTGCTTTGGAGCGTCCGTTGAGGACGATGCCGTGAATCGTCTCGGGGTCACCGCAGATCGCCTGCCCCGCGAACGCGTTACGGGGGTCGGCGAACACGCCATTCACCTGGCTTTGCGTGTTGGCGTCGTCGACGGCTCCCTTCATCTCCTGGGCCACGGTGTCGGCCATGTCGTTGAGCCACGGACCTTCTTCGGTGCCTATGCCGGGCACGCACTGGCCTGCGTTCTCCAGCAGCCTCGGATACCCCATCAGGACGATCTTTGCGTACGGGGCTTGCTTGTGAAGTGCGACCATGGTCTTCACGATTCGGGGCCGGACCGTACCGTGTGCCCAGGCTGGTGCCCAGTCTTTCAACGCAGGCGTAGTGTTGCCTGTCTTATCCCCGGTATCCGGGTTTCGCTCGTCGATCGACGCGTCCTGGCATTTCTGTGTCACGCCCAGCACACACTTCTGGAAAATGTCGGCGAACGCCATGTCGTTCCCGCCGATCGACAGGGTGACGAGGGTGGTGTTCTGGTCCAGGTAGCCCTGCTGGATCTGTGGCAGTTCGCCGGTCTGGGGGGTGTTGAGGATGTTGTAATGGCGGGCGCCGGAGCAGGCGATGAGGTGGTAGTCCATCCGTGCGCTCCACGAGTCGTCCAACTCGCGTGTCGACAGGGCTTCTCCGGGGAGAACCGCCTGCCGGGTCCAGGCATACTTGGAGCGGTGGCAGTCGTCCCGCACCTTGTCGCCATCCACCTTTCCGACATAGTCCGACTCCGGGTAGTAGTCATCCCCTCCCGGTTCCGAGGCACCTTCGCCAGAGGAATATGAGTCGCCCATGGCGACAACCACATGGTTGGGCTTGCCGGGGAGGGGCTGGAAGGCGACTGCATCCCAGGCAATGTCTTCGTCTGCTGTGCCGTCGTCGGTGGCGTTGGAGAGGGTGACGGTGGGAGTGCCGGTGAAGTGGAAGGCGCCGAGGCTCACCCAGCGGTTGGCGCGCTGTTCAACGATCCGGTGCGTGGAGGTGCTGTCGGAGCCGCCGATTACGTACGCCGCCTGCCGGGTGTGGGCTCCGGTGTCCGGCAGATGCACCAGAACGCGGGCCCATTCGACGTTCTTGTCGAGGGTCCAGGTGCCCTTGATGGTCATCAGGCCGGAGTCGCCGCCGAGGTGTGCCGTGTCGCGGGTGTGGGTGTACCAGAAGTGGCCGCCGTGCCCGCCGCCAACCTGGTGCAGGTCTCCCTTGGCCTGGTACGGGCCCAGGCCGGGCCCGGTCGCTGACGAGTTGGGGTAGAACGTGAACTGGAAGTTCCCGGCGTCGGTGCCACTGGACCCGCAGTCGCTGTAGGTGTCGATGTTGTCGGGTACGGATTCCACGATCAGCGCCCCAGCGGGGGCAGCGCCGCACTTCGGGGTGCCGTACTCCAGTCGGTACCCTCGGCCCGGCTCGTCGCGCAGCGTGGCGTACTTGATGTTCTCGTGGCCGCAGTCGGTGTCGCAGTGCTGCTTCCATGTCACGTTCGATCCGCGCCACCAGTACTGTTTGTAGCACTCCGCGTCGGGGCAGTCGGGCGGGCTGGCGGCGTTGCAGAACGCGCTGAGCGGCGGTTTCACCAAGTCGCGCTGCGCGGGGCTGTTCCACCAGGCGGGCCGGAATCCAGCGGTGGAGTATCCGGATTCGCCGGGCCAGTCCTGCCGTCCTTCGGTGGAGTAGGAGTAGCCGGTGTCCATGGACCAGGCGGACCAGCCCATCACCTTCTCCTCGTAGGGCCACTGCTGCGGTTTCGCAGCGTCACGGGGGTCGGACATGAACGGATGCCTTGCCGGCGGGAAGATCGGATTCGCGGGGTTGTTGTACCAGCCCAGGCCCCATGGCTTGCCGTCGCCGGCGTTGGGGTTGAAGCCGAGGTTGTAGTTCCACAGCGCGGCGAACCAGTTCTCCGGCTTAGACGGGTCGTCGTCGTTGACGGTGATGGTCTGCCCGCTGGTATGGAGTTCGTTCCACTTGTCGGCGAGGATGTACATCGAGGCGGCTATGTTGGCCGCGTAGTCAAGTGCGACGGCTCGCTGCTTTGCCGGGGGAAGGCTGGTCTCGCCTGGCTTCTCATGGCCGACGAGGCGCATGCCGTCGGTGACTTGGCCGACCCCGTAGCCGCAGTCCGAGTTGGACCAGTGAACCTTCCAGTACTCCTCGGGCGTGTCCCCCTTGTGGCCGTAGAACCCGGCGATTGCCGCTTGTGGGCTGCCCATCTGGCCGGCAACGGACCCGGATTCGGCCTGCCACAGGTTCGATTCTTGGGCGAGCACACCCAGCAGCACCTGGGCGGGGATGCGCCCGCCGCCCTTCAGACTTGGGGGCGGGAACAGCCCCTGCGGGTCGATGGTTCCTAGTCCGGCCTGGGTGCGCCATCCTCCCTGCTTGATCCACTTGGCGCGCAGTTCACCGCGGATCGCCATATCGACGGCCCACTCGACTTGGTTCGGTGTCGGCTGCAGGGCGAGTGCTCTTACGTCGTTGCGGGGGATGGAGCACCAGCGGTCGGTGTCTACCGGATTGTGTTCCCGCTCGTCTCCGTCCGTCGGGGCTCGCCGGCTCTTGTCGTCGGAGCGGAGAGCGGGTGAGAAGGATTCGTTTCCAGCGGTGCTGGGCGTGTCCGACACGGTTTGGCTGATCTTGTCGCCGGTGACGGTGGAGGTGCTTGTGATGGTCAGCGGCGCAGTGTTCTCTGTGGGGTCTTGGGCGGTTCGCGCCTGGGACGATGGTTCGGCCTTGGTGAAATTCTTGCCCGCGTTCTTGATGCGGTCCAGGCCTGTGCGTACGCCCGGCATGAGGAGGGGGTCGACGGCCAGTCGGCCGAGGCTGGAGACGTCAGCGTCTGCCGGGGCGTTCAGGTGGGATATTGCGCTGTCCGTGAGGCTGATCTCGGCGTGGCCGGTTAGGAACGCCCGACCTTCCGTCCCCTGCTTGAGGGACAGTTCTCCCAGTTTCCCCGAGGCCAGGGTGGACGGTGTGCCGTGCCCGTTCCACAGCTTGGCTCGGGCGGTACCGTTCGCATGGTCGAGATAGGCAACTCTCCCGCCGTTCAAGGAGCGGATCTCGAAGGGAGCACTGTCTGCGGCGGCTAGGTCGTCCACCTTGCCCGAGGGATCCACGTGCACCAGGCGATGGCCTCGCGCTGCTACGACGCCGTCATTTACGGGGGTAGGTGACGAAACCTGACCCGCGACGACTGTTTCACCCGTCGTCTTTCCACTTGTGTCGACCGTGACGAGTCGAGTCCTGCCGTCCCGGTACGAGGTGAACACCGCCGCGCCGGTATCGGGGTTGCACGACGGGCTGAAATAGGCGAGTGAGGCTGTGAAGGCGAGCTTGGTGACCTTGCCGTTGTCCAGGTCGACGATGGCAGCGAATGCGCCGCCCTGCATGAGATCCGGCTTGTTGACGAAAGCACGCGGAGCATAGACGACAGCGGCGTGTCCTCGGTCCATGACGCACTGGTTGCCGATCCAGGTGTCGGCCTGGACGCCCGGTTCGGCGAGCACGGCGGCGGTTTGCCACTCGTAGGCTGCTCGGCTGTCTGCGACGAGGACACGGAGGCCGCCACTGTCGGCTGCCGAGGTGACAGCCCGGTCTGGCGACGTTCTCCATCCGTTGCCGAGGCTCTCGTCCGGGTTGCTGACCCGCCCGGGCGGTGGCGGAGACGGGGTGCTTGCGCTCTTGCTCGTCGGAGTGTTGTCGGGTGCGGCAGTCGCAGGTGCAGCTTGTAAGAGGCTGACGAGGACGGCCGTCGAGGCGAGGGCGGCGATCTGGGCCCCCAGCCGTTTCGGCATTCTCAACTTGTTTTCCTCTTCCTGGAGTTTTCGGCATGGGAAAGCAGCCAGTCGGTCATCGGGAATGGCAGACGTGGCGGCGGCTCGTTCAGTGCCGTGATGGCATGCCAGTGCTTGAACGGGTCTGTCAGGTCGTCAGCGACCCTGGTTCAGGCGTGGCGGCAGGGGACCTGGCTGCTACGCCGGGCCAGGTCCGCGGCTGAGGCCAATGACCTTCCGAACAAGTTTTCGATCCTCGCCAAGAGGGTGAGAGTGCTGCCGGGCACACGAAAGGCTCGCCGCCTCAGGGGTTCAGAGCATCCACGGGCCGGCGGTTGACGGCAGCAGACGGACCTGGATGAGCAGGCATGCCAGGGCAACGGTGGCTGTACAGCCCCGCGTCTTCTCCGTGCGGGTCCTGGTACCTGTCTATAAAGGCGGTTGGGGTGCGTGCACCGAGAGGCAACCGCCGCAGACCTCGTACGGGGGAGTGAGACCTACGGCGGTAGACAAGGACAAGGAGCGGCCAGTCGCGATCCTGCCCCTACGTGGTGAACTGGAAGGAAGCGTTCTCGTTGTAGACGCTGCGGAACTGGTCGATGTGCTGGTAGGGGGCCATCCAGTCCTGGGCACCCTTGTAACCGCTCTTGAAATAGACTCGAGCCTTGTACTTGTAGTGGAAGTTCTCCCCCGATGCGGCATTGTTCTTCACCCGCTGCAGCGATCCCGGCCAGGGGCTGCTGGCGCCCTCCAAGCAGAATTTGAGCGGATGGTCGTGCCCGTCACCCGGCCGCAGCGCGTCAAAGTTGTAGACCGCATAGTGCATGTTCCGGAAAGCACCCCCCTGCCCGGAGTTGTACCAGAGGGCGAACTTGAACCCCGACCTTCCGGGTAACTCGCAGGCCTCCATACTTTGAAGGGTCTCAGCGTCATTGATCTCGCTGGCCTGCGCAGCCGGCGCACCGGCGAGAGCGAGGACGAGGGCCGCACACGACGCGGCGCCCAGCATGGCTGTCTTTCGCATGTGTCTCTCTCCCTCCAGATCAGTTAACGGAACGGGCCTTGGCAACAGCCGACTTGACGGCTGCCTTCTCTTGGTTCAGCTCGCCCAGCCGCTTTGCGATCGACTTCGTCTGGATCGCCGCCTCAGCGTCGAACCAGACCTTCTCCACGTGGTACTTGTCGCGGCACGCGACATCCGCGACAGAGGTGTCCTTCTCCGCCTGGCTGATCTCGTCGGCACCGGTGGCGAAGCGTGCGTCATCGCTGGCATCCAGGGGCACGCTGTAGGTGTACCCCTTGTCCTTCATGCACGCCGACCACTTCGCGAATACGCTCTTCACCTCGGGCGTATCCATGGACTGGTGGTAGGCGTCGCCGCTGATCTGCTCCACCAGAGCGGACTGCTGAAGGTTCCCAGCCGTGCTGCCTGCCTGCGAGGCGCAGCCTTCGAGAACACCCTGGTCCGCCTCCCCTGACTGGTCGGCCGCCAACGCGACGTCATAGGCGTCCTGCTGCTCCGGGTCCGGGTGGTAGCCGAACTGTCTGGCCTGCTCGAGATCGTGGATCCCATACCGCCAGTCCGTCAGCGTGGTGCCGCCCACGGTGGGCAGGTCAGGCGCCGGGCTCCAGCCGGGGAACCCGGCCGTGCTCATGCACTCCTTGATCACGTTGTCGCGAGCTGAGGACACCAGTCGATGCTCCGCCTTCGTGGCCGTGTAGGCCTCGATGGGCAGCTTCCAGGTCGCCGGATTCTCCGGATCCCCGACTTGGGCTTTGGCCACCGGCTCCTGTCCAGCCGCATGCGAGCGCGGTGCGGCAGCGGTGCCGTCGGTGTGGTGGGCAGCGGGCCACACGGCCACAAGAGTCCCGGTCACGGCGAGCGCCGCGAGCGCGGGCACCCCAAGCTTCGTCGCAGCCTTCACGATCCCCCTCCTCTTCACAGAACGGGGGGCACACCTGCGACCCTGTACAGCAGATGTTCCCCCGCGCATCGTTGAATGACTCAGTAAGTGGAGTGGTCAGCCCCGCTTTCTGTTCAATGCCTAGCCACTCTAGGCACGATGCGGCGGCCAGTCACAGCTCTGGTCGGGCACATGGCAAGAAGCCGTTTCCGCCTGGGCCGAATGCGGAATCACCCGTCCTCCACTGCGTGACCTGTGAGGTCTCTGTGAAACGGAACCGGTCGTGAGCAGAAAGCGCGTTCGTGAATTGACCGATTCCACCCACTGAGTGTCAGGCGAGTCCTCCGGCGGTCATTTCACGGGGCCCACGTCCATACGTCGCTGTCATTCATCAATCCGAGCTGCTGGCCCGCTCCGAACGACTGCGCGTGCTACTCGGTCCCGGCTCGGAGAGGTGGGTGCGGCGTGCCAGGGCCGATAACTGTCGTGTGAGGACTCAGGACACCGCCGCCAAGATGGCTGCCAAGCTCCAGGACGGCAACCGGGAATGCGCTGCCGCACACGGCCCCCGGCCGCAGCCCGCCCCCGCCGCCCCACACCCAACAGCCCGGAGTCCAGCCCGGCCCGGACACACCCAATGTCGACCGCCGACTGCGTCACCGACCACCTCGGGCCGCGCTCGCACTCCGACAGCGCAAGCGGTTCCGCAAGGAAACCGATTTCCGAGCAGGCCGCTGGGGACGGCTGTCTCGGCTCACACCCTCAGGCAGCCTGATGTTGCTGCGCAGGCGTTGTTGTGCCGAACGACGACCGCGGGTCGGTCGGTGAGGCCACGCGAGCGTGACACTCAGTCCGTCGCACTGCAGCGTCATCCGTTTGAGGTGAAGGCGGCGCATCCGCAGAGTTGTTGCCCGTGACCGTGGCAGAAGGTTCCGGCGTGATCTCAAACCATGTCGTCTTGCCCATCGGTTCCGGTCGCGTCCCCCAGGCGTCAGCCAAGGCGTTCACGAGCAGCAGACCCCGACCGCTCTCATCGTCCGACCCAGCCTCAACAGGGCTCGGCAACGAGGGGTCGATATCCGTGACTTCGACACGGAGCCGATCTTCAGTCCGGGTCACAGCGACGTCGCACGGAGCATCTGTGTGTAGGACGGCGTTGGCGATTACCTCGCTCGCCAGCAACTCGACGCTCTCCAGCATCTGATTTGACAAGAGAAGGCCCAAGTCCTGGGCTAGCGCGATGACCTGGCGACGTGCCGTCGGAATAGCATCGACAGCCGCCGCCACCGTGAATCCGTACTTCGGACGTTCGGGATCGCGACGCGCCATGACGAAAACCTCACCTTGGTAGGGCCTCAGTGAACAGAAGCCTTCCACCCGGCAAGAACTGTGTGAGGACAGTCTGTCCGCAGGCCCGTCACGCAAGATGCCTTGACGCTTCGGCGAGTTGTGATACCGCACCAGCCTCCGTTGGGTTTGGCGAGGTGCAGTCCGTCGAGTGAACCGTACCCCTCTACACCTCGCGACAGACCACTTCCTTGACGATCGCGACTCGGCCCGGTCCTCGATGCGCCCAAGGGCGCGATGCCTTTCGACGACTCCGGAGACACTCGTGACCGTCTCTGCCCCCCCACGGGGAGCGGAGCGCACTCGGACGGAGGAATCTTCCCCAGGGTATGGAAGGCAGACCGACGATCAGATGATCCGAAGGGGCGGCCTAGGTGAGGAGGGGAAGCGAGGCCAGCCCGCGTACTAGGCGAGTGTGCCGCCACTGCAGTTGATCAGGTGGGACCGCAAGCCGGAGCCCCGGGAAGCGGGTCAGAACCGCACGCAGGGCGATGTCGGCTTCGGCCTTGGCAAGCGGAGCACCGACACAGCGATGGATGCCGTGGCCGAAGCCGAGATGGCCGGCGGCATCCCGATTTAGGTTGAGCTGGTCTGGTGATGGGAACCGCTCCGGATCGCGGTTGGCCGCTCCAAGAGCGACCAGCACAGGGACACCGGCGGGGATCTCGGTGCCGCCGAGCGTGACGGCTTCCGTGGTGTACCGGAAGGTGGTCGTGCTGACGGGCGAGTCGAAGCGAAGGAGCTCGTCCAGCGAGGCTGGGACGTCCTCGGGGCTGCTGCGCAGGCGTTCCAGCTCGGCGGGGTGCTGGAGCAGGGCCAGGGCGGCGTTGCCGAGGAAGTTGGTGGTGGTCTCGTGTCCGGCGACGAGCAGCAGCACGGCCAGAGAGACCAGCTCCTCCTCGCTGAGTTGGTCGGTGCCGTCGCGGGCCGCGATGAGGCGGTCGAGCAACCCATCACCTGGCTGCAGCCGCTTGGCTGCGATGAGGTTGGTCATGTAGTCAGCAACGGAATGAGAGGCCGCGTCGATGCGGTCGGGCTTCCCTGCGGCGAACAAGTCGGCTGACCAGCGCTGGACCGTGGGCCGGTCTGCCTCCGGCACCCCCAGCAGCTCGCAGATCACGATGACCGGCTGCGGTACTGCCAGATCAGCGACGAGGTCGACCTGCCCACCAACGGGCCATCGGTCGAGCAGTGTGTCGGTCACCTTGCTGATGAACGGGCGCAACTCGGCGACGGCGCCCGTCGTGAACGCCTTGGTCACCAGCTTGCGCAGGCGGGTGTGCTGGGGCGGATCGCTGGCCAGCATGTTGTGCGCCACCGCGGGGTGCAGGCGGCGTCGCGACTCCTTGCCGGCGAAGAAGGCGGCCGTGTTCTTCGAGAGCCGTGGGTCGCCGAGTGCCTGCCGGGCCTCCGCGTACCCGGTGACCAGGTAGCTGCTGTGTCCACTTGAGCCGGTGGGAACGGCTTGCACCGGGCACGCGGACCGCATGGCGGCGTAGGTGGGGTAGGGGTCGTGCAGGAATCGAGGGTCCTTGGTCGGGTCGTTCATGCTGTCAGGCTCCTACCGGTTCCGGTTGGCCGCCGTCGGCGACACGCGCAGTCTCGCGGGGCCGTAAGCGTCGGCGATCCGGAGAAGCCGCTGCGTCTCCGCACGGAGGTCCCCGCCACGGGAAGCGGTGTCCGTCGCCGACGGCCCGGCGAACTCACCGGCAGGATGGCCAGCCTTCACATCGGCAAGTGCTGCCTTGACGATCGCGACGCGCTGCTCTGTCCCGGCGTCGGTGGTTCGCTGGGCGGCTTCGTGCACGCTCCGAGAGAGGTACGGGCGCAGGGCGAGAATGCCGTCGTTGATCTCGATGACGCGCCGCTGGAGGAGGAAGTCGGAGTTGCTTGCTGCGTCCTTGTCGAGGTCTGCGGCGGGCAGGACGATCTCCGGCATCGCGGCCGACAGGTCCTGCCAGAGGGGGCCGAGCGCGTCGAAGGACCGCACTTCCCAGCGGTGGCGGCGGGCCTGACTGATCGGATAGACCACGGCGGGCAGCGTGAGACCGAGGCAGATCAGCAGGACCGCGAGCGCCGGGGAGGTCACGCTGAATACGCACGGCGCGGATACCAGCGAGGAGCACCGCGCGTGGTCGGGTATGAGTTGGAGGCCCAGGCCGAGGGAGACGAGGACCGTGACCTTGTACGCGGCGTAGACCAGCGCGAACACGCAGCCGGCGGCTGCCAGCAGCAGGCCGATCCGAACGCTCTTTCTGCGGGTCGACTTCGATTGCCGAAGGGCCTGCCGCAGGAAGTCGACGATGGCGAAGGCCAGGTATGAGATGAAAAGCAGCAGGTAGAGCGCGTACACCTGCGGCGAGCGGTGTGTCATCTGCTCAAACGTGAACAGCACCGTCATGCCGAAGACAGATACGGCGAGGAGGACGAGGGGTAGACGGATGCGGCGCCGCGCTTCCGCGGGTTCCAGGTTGACCTGAAAAGCGACTGCGAGAACCGAGGTGGCGGCGGCCAGGGAGGCGGAGTTGCTCAGCAGTCGGGCTACATGCGGCACGACTGCCTCGACAGCGTTCTCGAACAGCGGCGCGTACGAGACGAAGGCCAGGGCGAAGGAGGCGAGGAGGGCACCCATGGCCCACGTTCCGGCGGGACGAGGGGTGCCCCGGCCGAAGACCCAGTAGCCGGCAGCCGCTGCGAGGAGGCAGGCCATGCCAAGGAAAAGGGCATTCATCGTGAGCGGAACCGACCTCTCTTAGAGGTTGTCTCACGTGGCGAGTTTCGCGAGTTTCTTGTAGCAGGTCAGGGTGGCGGCCAGGCCGAGGAAGGCGAGGAAGTGGGAGCCCTTTCGC
>NZ_JBITCT010000094.1:0-19072 GCF_044453465.1 Streptomyces sp. NPDC051677 | reverse complement strand
GCCGAACAGGCGACGGCCGAACCAACGAATCTGAACACCCATCAACCCCTGCTGACCAGCTGATCAGCACATCCCGCATGACGGGGGAACCTCACGGTGGTCACTGTCCCTCCCTGCGCATCGATTGGTGCCAGTGCAATGCCCGCCGCTCGACCGCTCGGGCCAGCAGGTTGACCGCGACGCCGAGGAGTCCGGTGACCAGGACCAGGGCGTAGACCCGCGGCACGGCGCCGGACGTCTGCGCGACGGCGAGCTGGTTCCCGAGGCCGGGCGCGCCGATGACGAGTTCGGCGGTGATCGCAAGGACCAGTGCCACGGTCGCGGCCAGCCGCACGCCGGTCATCACATACGGCAGCGCTGTGGGCCACAGGACATACCGCACTCGCCCCCACCTGCCCAGCTGGTAGCTGAGGGCGGTGTCATGGGCGACCGGGTCGACGTCCTGTGTGCCGGCCAGCACCTGGACGAGCACCTGCCAGAAGGAGGCGTACACGACCAGCAGCAGCGTCGACTCCAGGTCGGTGCCGTACAGCAGCACCGCCACCGGGATCAGGGCCACCGACGGGATCGGCCGAAGGAACTCGATGGTTGAGGCGGTCACCGACCGCAGCACCGGCACTGCCCCGATCACCACGCCGGTCACCACGCCGGCCACCACGGCGATGGCCAGTCCCAGGCCCCAACCGGTGAGGGTGTCACCGAGCGCGGTCCAGAACACGTCTTCGTCGAGCATCTGCCACAGGGCCCGGCCCATCTCGGAGGCGGGCGGGAGGTAGTCGGCGGAGACGACACCGGTGTGCGGCAGCACCTCCAGCAGAATCACCAGCCCGGCCAGTCCCGCCAGTCCCCGCAGCGGGGTGCCCGCTCCGTCCAGAGCGCGCCGGACACGGCCGCCGCCCGGCCCTCCGGGACCGGCAGCGGTCCCGGAGGGCTTCGTCGGTACGGAAGTGCTCCCGGTCGCGCTCATGAGAACAGGGTGTTCAGGTCGGGCTTCTTGCCGCCGAAGATGCCGTCCTGCTCGCCGAGCGAGGCCAGCTTCTCCAGGGAGGCCATGTCGTACTCGGTCGGCCAGGTCGGCAGCGTCATGTCCTTCAACACCTCACCGTCGATCTTGGTGTAGGTGCTGATGATCTGGCGCGCCTCGTCCGGGTGCTCGGAGGCGTACTCAAGCGACTCGGTCACCGCCTCGGTGAACTTCTTCACCAGGTCGGGCTTCTCCTGGGCCAGCTTGGCGGAGGCGAAGTACGCCGCGATGGTGAGCTTCGGGTCGGTCTCGGCGAACGGCGACGCCACCACGCGGGCGCCCTGGCCCTTGGCGATGGTCAGCGCGGGCTCGCCCATCCACGCGGCGTCGACCCGCCCGCCGTCCAGCGCGGCCGGCATCTGGTCGAACGGCATCTCGACGAACTTGACCTTCGAGGGATCGCCGCCGTCCTTGCGCACCACCTCGCGGACCGTGGTGTCCCCGATGTTCTGCAGGGTGTTGACCGCCACTGTCTTGCCGACGAGCTCCTTGGCGGACTTGATCGGGCTGTCCTTCTTGACGGCCACCCCACTGATGTCCTTGGTGGTGTCACCGGTGGAGGCGGCTCCGTTCACCACGGACTTGATCGGCACGCCCTTGCTCTGAGCGATCATCAGGGAGGTGACGTTGCTGAACCCGAATTGGAACTGACCGCTGACCACACCGGGGATGATGGCGGCGCCACCCTGGGCGGCTTCCATCTTCAGCTCGATGCCCCGGCTGCTGAAGAACCCTTTCTCCTTCCCCAGATACAGCGGTGCCACGTCGACGATGGGGATGATCCCGACCTTGACTTCGGTGGTCTTGCCGCCGTCCGACGATGAGGCGTCGGTTGCAGATGACGAAGATCCGCATCCGGCCGCTCCCGCGACCGTCAGCACCGCTACAGCAAGCCCTAGAACGCGCCTTCGCATGGGGCCCTCCTGGAGGAATGGTGTTCGAGATGCGAATTAAATTTCGTCACACGAACAAGTGGGCGGAGGTTATTTCTCCGTTTGGGGTGAGTCAATAGGCCTGCCCGGCCGCGAACACTGGTTCGCGGCCGGTGGCTGCTGGTGTGACGAAGTGAGTGAACGCCGGCCGTACCCAACCGACTTGTCGGGTGGGCAGTGGGCTCGATCGAGCCGGATCACCGCCTGAAAGAGCCGGCACCGCTCGGCCGGCGGTCACCGGTCACCGGTGCGCCTACGGATCAGGGAGGTCGTGAACGCGATCGTTTGCCAGGGCAGGACAGGCGGCCCGTGGGCTTACCTGCCGCGCGTCTGCCGTCGCAGTCCCGGCGGACAGATAGCCGACCTGGTGGATGCTGGACACCCGACGTGTCCCGTGCGGCTGCCGACGTCCCCGCCTCCACGACCGGCGTGAGGTCCCGATATCGCCGCGCTGGAACCGCTGACGCCCCGCCCGCGTCTGGGGCCGGCCCCAGACGCGGGCGGGTGGGCGCACAGGCCCGCCGCCCGCGTCGCGCGGGTCATTCTCGGGTCAGCGTCGGCAGGTGTAGCTGTCGGCCGAGGTCGTCGGACCGTGGCCGGAGTAGCGGGCTTGGAGGGGGTACCGGCACAGGTTGCGGGTGATCACGGTGCCGTCGGGCTTGGTGGTGGACGCGGGCAGGGTCGCAGGGGCCTTGCCGTGTTCCACCCAGTTCACCACGGCGGCCAGCGGGTCCGTCGGCGCGGGTCCCGTTCCGAATCCGCAGTGATCGACGCCAGGTGCGAGGAAGACGCGGAAGAACGAGTCGACCTGCCGTGCGCCGCCCATTTCGCGCTCGACACGCTTGCGGTAATCGACGGTTCCCTGGACCGGGATGTTGCGGTCGGACACCCCGTGCCAGGTGATCATCTTTCCGCCTGCCGCCTTGAAGGCGCTCAGGTCGGGGTCGTCCGTTCCGATGATCCCGTTGTACTCGCGCTGGGACTGGCGGAAGAGCTTCTCGTACTCGGCGTAGGTGATCGTGGAGGCGTCGAACGCGGGGTCCTGCTTGAGGAAGTACTTGAACCAGTTGTCGATGACGGGGAACGGTTTTCCGGTGCGGGTTCCGTCGGGGGAGACGACCGTGCCGGCCGCGGTCGTCAGCGACGTGCTCTTCAATGGCCCGTACCACAGGAACTGTCCGGTGCGGGTGGTGGGTCCTGACCAGATACGGCCGACGACCATGGCATCGGTAGCCGTGATCTGGAGCGTCTTGCCGTCGCAGACCACCTGTCGGCCGACCAGGGAGCGGGGATCGAAGTGGCAGCGGTCGGGGTCGTCGACGACGCCGTCGGCGACCCCGTCGTTACGGTCGCAGGCGGTGATGGCTGCCTGGGTGAACGTGTCGAGCTCGCAGGGGCTGAGGAAGTCCTTCTCCTGGTTCATCACGACTTGGGCCCACATGTTGCCCGGGGTGAAGCGGTCCCAGTTGGCGGCGGGAGCGGCTGCCATGATGCCGTCGTAGTCGTCGGGGTAGCGCTGGGCCTCCATCCAGCCCTGACGCCCGCCGGTGGAGCAGCCGTTCCAGTAGGAGTAGAAGGTCTGCCGGTCGTAGAAGCCGGCGGTGATCTGCTTCCCGATCACCGCCATGTCGTGCAGGGAGCGGCTGGAGAAGTCCTCCAGCAGACCCGTGTTGACGCGGCCCTGCGAGTCGAGTGCCCAGGACGACGGGTCCAGCCCATTGGTGGAGACTCCGGCGTCGGTGGAGGCCGCCGAGTAACCGCTCTTGACGGCGGTGGCGAGCGCCGCCTCCCCACCCGAGGCCGAGTAACCTCCGCCGCCGGTACTCTGGTAACGGCCGTTCCACGATTCCAGCGGGAGCCACACACGCGTGGTGACACGGTCACCGACGCCCGGGTGGCTGAGTAACACGGTGACGTCGCACACGGCCGGTACGGACGTGACAGGCGGCAACGGCGGTGTGCCGGCCACATCACCGGGGGGCCGGATCACGGCGGTGACCGATTCGACGCCGGCACCGGGCACTTGGGGTACGGACAGGTCACCGCACGCTTGTTGCGGCGACTTGCGTATGGAGGCGGCGTCGTCCGCCTGGGCCGATGTTGTCAACACCGAGGCTGTGAGAACGGTACAGAAAAGGGCGAGCAAGCGCTTCATCGAGCTCCTCGTGCACGGCTCACCTCAGAGTCTCTGAGTGAGGGACAGTTCGCCTCGGCAGCGTGCCAGGCTGATCAACTCACTGCCTCGGCGATTCCCCCAGGGTTGACCTAGGCCGTGTTGCAGAAAGCGCTGGTCCGCTGAGCCGGCCGCCCTGGGAAGTCGCGGCCGGCCAGCCAGATGATGAGATCGCACCGGGCGTCCCTGGTGCCGAGGTGGCGCCGGGTCGCCGCCGCCAGGATGGGGTGCGGGGCGGACGACGCCGTGCGGTCACTGCCATTCGCAGATTGCGGAGTCGACGTTCACCTCCCACGTGATCAGCCCGGCAGCGTCGGCCCGTGTCTGCAGCCCGGTCAGCACAGCCGCCCAGATGCGAGCCCGCTCCAGCGACGAGCTGCGCCGGCAGGAAGGCGTCGTCATGGGGCCGGTCCAGGGCATCGGCCTCGTGGTTGCCGTCGGCCGAGCGACTGACATGGAAGCAACAGGCCCGGTGTTAACGTTCTGGCCCATGACTGACCATCCGGAGCTGCCGCCCCGCTTGATGGGGAGGGTCGTTGAGGTAGCCGCGCTGACCCGCTCGGTGGGCTCCGCCTGCGCGGGGCATCCGGCCATGGTGCTGGTCGCGGGACCGGCCGGTATCGGCAAGACGGCTCTGGTCGAGCACGTCCTGGACATGGAGCGGACCCGTGTCGACGGCCTCGCGCCACGTGTGGTGCACGTCACCGGGGTCCGTTGGGAGTCGGACCTGCCGCTCGGTGTCGCCGCCCAACTCGTCCGCGCCTGGGGCAAGGGAACCACCCTGCCCGATTCGACGGCGCCGGCCGCAGTTCTCGAAGCCTCGCGGGTGCTGCACCGCCAGTGGGCTGCCCAGCAGGAGACGGAGCCGCTGGTGGTGGTCGTGGACGACGCCCACTGGGCCGACGTCGACAGCCTGCGCGCCATCCGGTCCTCGGTGCGCAGGCTGTCGCGGGAGCGGGTGTTGGTCGTCCTGATCGCGCGAGACGCGCCTCATGAGTTGTACGAAGTCCAGGAGCGGCACTTGGGACTCCCCGCGTCGGTCCTGGCCACCCTGGACTTCCTGGACGGCTGCCGCGATGACGCCATACGCCCCGGCCCACTGTCCCCCTTGGACGTTCGGGCAGTGGCCCGCGACCGCGTCGGTCTCACCCTGGAGCTGCCGGCCGCCGGCCGTCTGAGCCACCACACAGTCGGCAACCCCCGCCATCTGTTGCAGCTCTTACGTGAACTGCCGCGCGAGACTTTGCAGGACTGCCGCTCCGAACTGCCCGCTCCCACGATCTACGCCTCCGTCGTGCGGTATCGCCTCGCCGGTTGCGGGGAGGCCACTCGGGCGCTGGTGGAGGCCGGCTCCGTCCTGGGTGAGGAGGCGTTGCTCGTCGAGGCCGCCGAACTGGCCGGGATCGAAGATCCGCTGCCGGCCGTGGACGAGGCGCGCGAAGCGGGGCTGCTGGTGGCCACGTTCGACCCCGGCCGGGCTCTGCTGGCCTTCCCCCATCCCCTGCTCAGAGCAGCTGTCCTCACCGGCATGGGGCTGACCCACCGCACCGAACTGCACCTGAGGGCGGCGGAGGTCACATCCAACCACGGTCGCAGGCTCATACACCGGGTGGCCGCCAGTACCACGGCGAACGACTCACTGGCTGACGAACTCGACCGGTACGCCGCTGAACGCGCCTCGGTCGGAGAGTGGTCCGCCGTGGCAGACAGCCTCGTGCGGGCCGGTCGTCTGAGCACCGCGCGTGCCGCCCGGGAGGATCGCCTGCTGCGCGCGGTCGACGCCATGATCGGGGCCGGAGACGTGCCCCAGGCCTCTTCGTTCGCCGCCGAACTGGAGAGCTTCTCCGCCGGCGCCCTGCGCGACGCGGTCCTGGGCTACCTGGCCCTCATGCGAGGCCGCCCCGCCGAAGCCGAGGCTTTCCTCACCCAGGCGTGGCAGCGCAGCGATCCTCGACGGCACCCCGGCCTCACAGCGATGATCTGCCAACGCCTGCTTCTGCACGCCTTGGGCCGCTGGGACGGCCATGACCTGGTCGCCTGGGCCCGCCAAGCGCTGGCACTGGCGAAGGCGGACGACCCGTCGGGCACCCAGGCGAAGGCCGTGCTGGGCCTGGGACTCGCGATGACGGGTCGTCCCGAGGAGGCCGTGGCCGCATACGGGGCGGCCGCCGCGACACTGCCCCGTGGGGCCCCGCCCCAGCGGTTCCAGATCGGCCGCGGCTTGGTCGATCTCGCCATGGACCAACCGGAAGACGCTCGCCGCAGGCTGGAAGGCGCCGTCCCCGCCGGCTACCGCATGGGCTCCACCCGAATCCCGCTGGCGGCGCAGGGCTGGCTGGCCCGTGCCCAGTTCACGTTGGGGGCGTGGCCGGAGGCGTTGGAAACGGTGCAGCGGGCCGCAGCCAGGCTCAAGGAGGCCCCCGTCGAACTGATCCGTCCCCTGGTGCACTGGACCGGGGCCCAGATCAACGCTCTGCGCGGGGACTGGGCGGCGGCCGATCATCATGTGCGCGAAGCGGCGGCCGACCTCCACCACTACGAGCTCATGCTGATCCCGTCGTGTCTGGCTCGTGCCCAGGTCGCCGAGGCCCGTGGCGACTACGAACGCGTCATCGCAGCCCTTTCCCCCGTGGCCCAGCTCACCACGCGCGAGTCGATCGACGAGCCGGGTTTCTGGCCCTGGCCGGACGTCTACGCCAACGCACTGGTGATGACGGGCCGCGTCGAGGAGGCCGACGCCTTCCTCGCCCCGCACGAGGAACGCGCGGCCCACCGCGCGAGCCGTTCCACGCTGGCCCGGCTGGGCCTGGCCCGCGGTCGGGTCACCGCCGCCCGCGGTGACATCGACACGGCCCGTAAGGAGTTCGAGCAGGCCCTCGTTCACCTCGAGAGCCTTCCCCTCGGGTACGACCGTGCCAGGGTCCACTTCGCCTACGGTCAGACCCTCCGCCGCGCTGGTAAACGTCGCGAGGCCGACACCGTCCTCAAGAACGCTCGCGACGCCTACGCCACCCTCGGCGCCCGCACCTACGTGGAGCGCTGTGACAGGGAGTTGCAGGCAGGCGGTGTGCACGCGGGCCGGTCAACCGCCGACATGGCCCAACTCACGCCGCAGGAACGGGCCGTGGCCCGTCTGGTCGCCTCCGGTGCGACGAACCAGCAGGCAGCGCTGGAACTGTTCATCTCCGTCAAGACGGTCCAGTACCACTTGACACATGTCTATACCAAGCTGGGTATCCGCTCCCGCAGCGAACTGGCCGTCTGCTTCCGGGAGGAACCATCGGTGGGGTGAGGCGGCCTCGGCGGACTTGCCGGATATCTGCCTGACAGGAATGGTGAGGGGGCCCGGCCGAGCGCCGCTCTTCGCTGGGCCGAGCCCCTGGCTCTGCGGTATCCCCGCTCGGGCTCAGGTCGTTGCGGTCGCCGGGGTGGGGGTGTCGACGTCGCTCGGGGCGGCGGGCCACTCGCGGGGTCCCTCGTCGTGCCACAGCGGGCGCTGGTCGACTCGCAGGCCGAGGATCTCCGGTCGCGCGTAGTGGCCCCGGGAGTCGACCCACACCTTGACGGCGTTGATGTCGGCGAGGTCGATCTCGGCGGTGACCAGCTTCTCCTCGGGGCCGGTGTGCGGCCCGGCGAGGTACTGGTTGAAGGGGTGGATCACGGCAGACCAACCACCTCCCGCGGTGATGTGCTTCTGCGGTCCGATGGTGGACTCCATCCATTGCAGGCATGTCTCGTCCACCGGGTTGCCGGCGGAGACGACGAACGTCTGGGCCGTGAGCGCGTGGGTCTTCATCATGGCGTCGATCTGGACGTCGGCGACGGTCTCGAAGCCGGCCATCGTGGACAGGCCGGGCCATGCGGCGGCATGGATCTGCTGCCCCTGGGTGATCAGAGACTGGCGGGCCAGGTTCATGGTGTGCTCCCAGCAGGCCAGACCACCGATCCGGCCCAGCGCGCTGTCGAACACGCTGAGCGTGGCGCCGCCGCCCTGCGCCCACACGATCCGCTCGACATACGTGGGCTGAAGCTTGCGATGCACGCCGAGCAGCCTGCCGTCGGGCTCGATGAAGACCTGGGTGTTGAAACAGGTGCGGGTGCCCGCGAGGCGCTCACTGACACCGAGGACCGTACCGACGCCGGCACGGGCGCACGCCGCCTGGATGCGGGCGACCTGTGGGCCGGGCACCTCGATGGACGCTTCCGCGTAGGCGGCGTTGGCGCCCTGCTGGTCAAGTGGGGCGTATGCCTCGATCCAGTACGGGTAGCCGGGTACGAAGGTCTCGGGGAAGACCAGTAGGTCGATGCCGTCGCGGCCGGCCTCTTCGATGAAGCTGATGACCTTGTCGACGGTTGCCTCGGTGTCCATGAACACGGGGGCGGCGTGTACCGCGGCGACCGTTCGCTTCGTGGAAACGGGAGCTGACATCGGAGCCCTCCTCAGAGGCGGCGTGCACTGGTGGGAATCAGCCATCGAGTGGCACCCAGAGCGCATAGTCCGGATGCGGATGAATTAGATCCGAGCACGTACGACCTCCTCGCTGCAAGGTTCCGTGCGCCCTGCATTCAACCGTCGTTCGCGTGTGGCGCCCGCGGGGTGGGGGAGGTGTGCGAAAACCCCCAGGTCAGACCCAGGGTAGCGTCAGTGTGTGAGGTAAGTCACTCGTCGGGTGGCTTCGAAATCGAGGCGACCCTCTTGTCAGATCGAGATCGTACGTGCTCGGATTAATTCCGTCGGCGGCACCCTCCTGCATCGCAACGCCCGGTGTCGATCTCTGCTCACCTGGCTTGATTCGTTCCCTCCCCGGATCCCCGGCTCCCCGACCACGCGACCGCCCGTCTCTCACCACTCCCACCCTTAGGAGCGAGACATGCTCGATCTCACCGCCGTTGACCTGCTCGACGCGTTCACTCGCGAACTGAAGCTGTGCAAGCTCCAGCCCGACGAGCACGTCGTCGTCCTGTCCGAGCCGTCCAGCCGCGGTGACTACGTCGCGGCCGCCTTCGGCGCGGCGAAGGCCTGCGGTGCGCACGTCATCGCCGCCACCGTGCCCGGCGGGAATCCGTCCCCCACGGACAGCACCCACACCGGCGCCGGACCGGGCCTGACCGCGGTGCTGAACGACACCACCGCGCAGGAGCTGCTCAAGGGCGCCGACCTGGTCGTGGACCTCACTCGGGAGGGGTTCATCCACGCCCCCCTGCAGCAGGAGATTCTGCGGACGGGCACCCGCATCCTCTTCGTCTGCGACGCCCCGGACGTCCTCATCCGCAACATGCCCAAGGAGGGCGACAAGGCCGAGGTTCTCCAGGGCGTGGAGCTGCTCAAGAGCGCCTCCGTGATGCGGGTGACCTCCGAGGCCGGTACCGACCTGACCGTCGAACTGCCCGGATCCAAGCCGGAGTTCCAGGTCGGGTTCGCTGACGACCCGGGGCGTTGGGACCACTGGCCCAGCACCATGGTGCTGTGCTGGCCGAAGTTCTCCGACGGCCGGATCGTGCTCGCCGAGGGCGACATCCTGCTGCCGTTCAAGGAGTACGTGCGCCAGCCCGTCACCCTGGAGATCGCGAACGGCGACATCGAGAAGGTGTCGGGCGGCGCCGAGGCGAAGCTGCTGGAGACCTTCTTCGAGGACGCCCATGACCAGTGGGCGCGCAGCCTCTCCCACATGGGCTGGGGCCTGATGCGCAGTGCCGACTGGTTCGCCACCGCCCTGTACGGCAAGGAAGAGCTGATGGGCATGGACGCGCGCGCGTTCGCCGGCAACTTCCTGTGGTCCACCGGACCGCACCCGATCCTCAAGCGCGAGTCGTACGCCCATCTCGACATCGCCATGCGCGGCTGCACCGTCTCCGTCGACGGCCGGGAAGTCGTCACCGCGGGCCGACTCGTCGACTTCTGATCCCGCCTGCCGCACCTGCATCTGGAGAAACACATGGCATCCACCCAATCTTTCGAAGTCGTCATCGTCGGAGGCGGGCTCGGCGGGATGACCGCCGCGCTGTCGCTGCGTCAGCGGGGCCTGCGGGTCACTGTGCTGGAGCAGGCGCCTCAGTTCGGCGAGATCGGCGCGGGCATCCAGACGGCGCCCAACGCGAGCCGCATCCTGCTCGGGCTCGGTCTGCGCAAGCAGCTGGAGGCGATCCGCACCGAGCCCCAGGACCAGGTGCGGCGCAGGTGGAAGGACGGCAGCATCGTCGGACTGACCCAGCTCGGCGACACCGTCAAGCAGCGCTACAACGCCCCGTACTGGCACTATCACCGCGCCGACCTGCACCAGGTCCTCACGGACGCCTGCGTCGACCCGGCCGGACCCGGTCCGGTCGTCGAACTGCGCACGGCGAGCCGGGTCACCGAACTGGACCGCAGTGATCCGCGCCGTCCGGCCGCGGTGACCGAGGACGGCCGACGCTTCGAAGCCGACGTCCTGATCGGCGCCGACGGCATCCGATCCCGCGTCCGCGACCTCATGGGCCTGCCGGACACCCTGGAATTCTCCGGGGAGATGGCCTTCCGGGCCCTGATCCCCGGCGACCTCATCGCTGCGGATCCGGCGACCCGTTTCCTGATGGACCGCTTCCAGAGCACCATCTGGTACGGCCCCGACCGCCACCTGGTCCACTACATGATCCGAGGCGGTGAGTACCTCAACATCGTCGGCTGCGTCCCGTGCACCGACGACGTCGCCGAGAGGTGGACCGCCACCGTCACCGCCGACGAGCTCGTGGACGCCTACTCCGGCTGGGACGATCGCGTCGCGGCGATGCTGTCCAAGGCCAAGGACGACGTCATGGCCTTCGCCCTCTACCACCGCCGCCGCGACCCGATCTGGGTCGACGGCCGCGTGGCCCTCCTGGGTGACGCCTGCCACGCGATGCTGCCGTACCAGGCACAGGGCGCCTCGCAGGCCATGGAGGACGCCGCCGTCCTGGCGGAGGAACTGGGCCGAGCCACCGTCGGCTGCGTCGACAACGCGCTGCGCCGCTACGTCGACCGGCGCGCCAAGCACGCCGGCATGGTCCAGGACGCGTCCTTGCAGAACAAGAGCTTCTACCACTACCCGGACGGCCCTCAGCAGGAGGCCCGGGACGAGCTGCTCCGGCGCGGCTTCGACGGCGAATCCGACGTCTCCTACCACTGGTTGTGGAGCGGCACCCCGCTCAACGACCCCGACCTGGGCGCCTACGAGTACCGCTTCGCCCGCTGACCCGGGCTGACCCGGCCCGCTTCCCCGCTTCTCGCTTCTCCGCTCACCCCCTTCCGGGCCCTTCTCCGGCCCAACCACCCCGCTCTTCCACCCCGGTGTCCGCCCAGTGCGGGCGCGTCCCCCTCGTACACCCCCGTGGAGCGAACGTGAAAACAGGTGACCAGATTGTTCAGGACCTCCCCTGGAGATGGGGAGTTCAGGGCAAGGTCTTCATCATCGGTGGCCTCGGCTACCTCTTCGACGCCTACGACATCGCCCTCAACGGCTTTCTCATGCCGCTGTTGGGCGAGCACTTCGACCTGACGCTCTCCCAGCGCGGCCTGGTGGCCACCGCCAATCTGATCGGCATGGCCCTCGGCGCCGTCGTCTGGGGGGCGGTAGCGGACCGTATCGGCCGCAAGAAGGCCTTCAGCGTCACGCTGCTGATCTTCGCGCTGTTCTCGGTACTCGGAGCCCTCGCCCCGAGCTACTGGCTCTTCCTGCTGTTGCGCTTCGTCGCCGGCGTCGGACTCGGCGGCTGTATCCCCGTCGACTACGCCCTGGTGGCGGAGTTCTCGCCGAGGAAGTACCGCGGTCGTGTCCTGACCGCACTGGACGTGTGGTGGCCGATCGGCGTGACGCTGTGCGGACTGGTGTCGACGGCCATGCTGACGCTCGAGGACAACTGGCGGTGGATGCTCACCGTGATGAGCCTCCCGGCACTGCTGCTGTTCTGGGTACGCCGGGGCATCCCCGAGTCCCCGGTCTACCTGAGCAAGAAGGGCAGGGAGGTCGAGGCCCGCGCGATCATCGACGACCTGGTGGCCCGCACCGGCGCACCGGTCGAGCCCTACGTCATCCCGGCACCGCCCCGGCATGTGAAGGCGAACGGTCCGCGGGTCGCGCTGGACCAGCTGCGCGACATATGGAAGTTCAGCGCACGCATCACCTCCGCCGCCTGGCTGCTGTTCGCCACCGTCATGCTGGTGTACTACGCGGCGCTGAGCTGGATGCCGTCCATCCTCAAGGAGCAGGGACTGGGCGAGAAGACCGCCTTCATGAGCACCACACTCATGAGCGGCGTCGGCATCATCGCCGTCCTGACATCCACCGTGCTGGTGGACATGGTCGGCCGGAAGTGGCTCATCGGCGTCACCGCACCGCTCGCCTCACTCACACTGGTGGGTTTCGCGCTCCTGCTGGACATGCCGACCGGGTCCGTCGTGGCCCTCGCGGTCTTCGGCTTCCTGATGCAGCTGACCATCCCGGCGATGTACGCCTACGTCTCCGAGCTCTATCCGACACTGCTGCGGGCCAGCGGCTTCGGCTGGGCGTCGTCGTTCAGCCGGGTCCTGACCGGGTTCGCCCCGCTGCTGTTCGGCTCGGTGCTGTGGCCGATGCTGGGACTGCCGCTGACCTTCGCGGCGCTGGCCCTCGCCGTCGTGGCATCCGTCGTCTGGACCGCGGTCGCGGCTCCCGAGACGAAGGGACGGGCGCTCGACGACGACATCGAGGTCGTTCTGGAGGGCCATCCGGTTCCGACACCGACATCCGGCCAGGCGGTGCTCTGAGGGTTTGCCCCGCCTGACCGGGCGCCTTCCCGCCAGGTTCCGTACGACAGGAGAGACATGAAGCCCGCTCCCTTCCGCTATCACCGGGCACGCGACGTCGAGGACGCGACAGCGCTCCTTGCCGAGTCGGGTGACGACGCCAAGGTCATCGCCGGCGGCCAGAGCCTGGTCGCGATGATGAACTTCCGGCTCGCCCGCCCGGCCCACCTGGTCGACATCGCCGGTCTGCGCGAACTCGACCACCTCGGTGTCGACGTCGACGGCGGACTGCACATCGGGGCACTGACCACCCACCACACGGTGGAGGCCGCCCCGCCGCACCAGCTGGGAGCGGGCTTCGACGTCATCCGTGACGCCATGGCGTGGATCGGTCATCTGCCGATCCGCACCCGCGGCACGGTCGGCGGCAGCATGGCGCACGGCGACTCGACCGCCGAGTGGTGTCTGCTCGCGGTCCTGCTGGACGCCGAGCTCGTGGCCCGGAGTCCGCGCGGCCGACGCCGCATCCCGGCCGTGGAGTTCTTCTTCGGCTACTACACGACCGCGCTCGATCCCGACGAGATCCTCGTCGAGATCGTCTTCCCGCGCCCCGCGCCGCATGCGGCCCTCACCGAGTTCGCCGAGCGCCGAGGCGACTTCGCCATCGTGGCCGCCGCCGTCGACCTGGACACCGACGGCCACACGGTCAAGGGCGGTCGGGTGGCCCTCGGAGGGGTCGCCGCGATGCCGGTCCGGGTCCCCCAGGCGGAGGCGGTGCTGGCCGCCGGGGGTTCGTTCCGCGACTGCGCGGATGCCGCGGCGGCCGCCGCGGACCCGCCGGGCGATGCCAACGGCAGCACCGAATACCGCAAGCACCTCATCCGCACTCTGGTCGAACGAGCCTGTGAGGAGGCGATCTCCCGATGAAGCCCGCCACGGACGACCGTCTGGTCGGCAGATCGGTCGCACGCCGGGAGGACCCCCGGCTGCTGAGCGGACACGGCCGCTTCGTCGACGACATCGAGCTGCCCGGCCAACTGCACGCACAGTTCGTCCGCAGCACCGTGGCCCACGGAGTGATCAACGGCGTCGACCTCACAGAGGTACGCAACGTGCCGGGCGTCGTCGCGGCGTTCAGCGCCGCCGACCTGGAGCTCGGCGACATCACCGCTCAACTCGGCCGCCCGATCTCGGAGTTCGTGCCGACCGTCATGCCCATCCTGGCCCGCGACCGGGTCCGCTACGTCGGCGAGCCCATCGCCGTCGTCGTCGCCCGTGACCCGTATGCCGCCGAGGACGGTCTGGAAGCCGCCAAGGTCACGTACGAGACCCTTCCGCCCGTCACCAGCGAGGAACAGGCCTTCGCCGCCGAATCTCCACTGGTGCACGAGGAAGCGGCCCACAACACCCTGGTCGACGTCACTCCGTTCGCCACCAGAGGCATCGACCGGATCTTCACCAAGGCCGCCTGCGTGGTCCACGTGGACGCGAGGACCGGGCGGCAGAACGCGCTGCCGCTGGAGACCCGCGGTGTGGTCGCGCACTGGGACGACCGGGAGGAACAGCTCGTCCTGCACACCTGCACCCAGGTCCCGCATCAGGTGCGGACGGTGGCCTCCCGCTGTATGCGGCTCGACGAGCGCGCGGTTCGGGTGATCGTCCCGGACATGGGCGGCGGCTTCGGCCTCAAGTGCGTCGTCGGACGCGAGGAGATCGCAGTCGCCGCGGCCGCACTGAGGCTGCGCCGGCCCGTGAAGTGGATCGAGGACCGCAAGGACGCTCTGTCCGCGTCCTTCCTCGCCCGGGAACAGCACTACACCGCGCGTGCCGCCTTCGACGCCGACGGCAGGATTCTCGGCCTGGACGCCGATGTGGTCTGCGACATGGGCGCCTACTCGTGCTACCCGTTCACGGCCGGCATCGAGCCGCTGATGGCCGCCGCCGAGATGCCCGGCGTCTACAAGGTGCCCGCCTACCGGGTACGGGGCCGGGCCATCACCACCAACAAGGCGCCGACCGCCCCCTACCGGGGCGTGAGCCGCCCGCAGTACGTCATGGTCGTGGAGCGGCTCATGGAGCGCGCCGCGCGTGAACTGGGCCTGGACCCGCTCGAGATCCGGCGCCGGAACATCATCACCGAATTCCCCTACACCGGCGTCAACGACATCACCTACGACCCCGGTTCGTACCTGGAGTCGCTCAACCTGTGCGAGCAGGCGCTGAAGGAGGCCGGCTGGTACGCCCGCCAGGCCGCGGCCCGGGCCGAGGGACGGCACATCGGGATCGGCTACAGCTGCTTCAGCGAACGCACCGGCTACGGCTCGAAGGCCTTCGCCGCGCGCAAGATGGAGGTCGTCCCGGGGTTCGACCTCTCCGAGGTCCGCATGGACACCAGCGGCGCGGTCACCGTGACCACCGGCACCATGAGCCACGGGCAGAGCCACGAGACGACCATGGCGCAGATCGTCGCCGACGCGCTCGGCGTCGACATCGCCAAGGTCAAGCTCCACCAGGGCGACACTGACCGGATCACCTACGGCTGGGGCTCGTTCGCCAGCCGCTCGATCACGGTCGGCGGGAGCGCCGTACGCCTCGCGGCGGCCAAGCTGGGCGACAAGCTCCGTGCGGTCGCGGCCGCGGAGTGGGGCATCTCCCCGGACGAGACCGAACTCGACCGGGGCGGGGTGCGCCGCCGCGACGACCCGGACGCCTTCCTCACCCACGCGCACCTGGCCGACACCGCGTACCTCAGGTCGCACCTGCTGCCCAAGGGCATCGATCCCGGCCTCACCGCCACCGCCGTCTTCGACGTCCACAACGACGGCACCTTCTCCAACGCCACCCACGGAGTCGTCGTCGAACTGCACGAGGGCACCGGACAGGTGGAGATCCTCGCCTACGTCTGCGTCGAGGACTGCGGAGTGGCCATCAACCCTCAGGTGGTGGAGGGCCAGGCCCGCGGCGGCATCGCCCAGGGAATCGCCGGCGCGCTCTTCGAGCAGGTGACCTACGACGCCCAGGGCGAGCCGTCGGCCACCAGCTTCATGGACTACAAGGTCCCCACCGCCCACGAGATCCCCGACGTCTCCATCCACCACCTGGAGACCCCCTGCGCCTTCACCGAGACCGGTGCCAAGGGCGCCGGGGAAGGCGGCACCATCGGGGCCCCCGCCGCCGTACTCAACGCTGTCAACGACGCGCTGCGCGCCACCGGCGTCGAACTCGACAACACCCCCATCACACCGGAGACCGTTCACCGTGCCCTGACCGCACCCGCACCGGAGCAGACATCATGACCGACACCACCGGCCTGGGCGACGACGTCCAGCTCATCGCCCTCGACGTCAACGGCACCTCGTACGAGGTGGTCACCCCGGCGCGCCGCACCCTGGTGGACGTGCTCCGCCACGACCTGCGGCTCACCGGTACCCACGTCGGCTGCGAACACGGCATCTGCGGAGCCTGCACCGTGCTCGTCGACGGGCTCCCGGTGCGGGCCTGTCTGATGTTCGCCGCGCAGGCGGAGGGCTCGAGGATCACCACCGTCGAGGCCTTCTCCGACCCCGAGACCGGCGAACTCAGCGACCTGCAGCAGGCCTTCACCGAACACCACGGCCTGCAGTGCGGCTTCTGCACCCCCGGCTTCCTCACCCTCGCCGAAGGCTTCCTCGCGGAGCAGCCGGACGCGACCAAGGAAGAGATCAGGGAGGTCGTCGCCGCCAACCTGTGCCGGTGCACCGGCTACCAGACCATCGTGGAGGCGATCGACGCCTGCGCGACCGCCCGGCGTGCTCAGTGCGCCAAGGGCACTGAGGAGACACCATGCAACTGATCAGCACCGTTCCCGTCAAAGCCGCGCCCGACGCGGTGTTCGCCCTCATCAACGACGTTCAGCGAGTGGCGTCCTGCATGCCGGGAGCAGCCCTCGAAGGACGCGACGGCGACACCTGGCGCGGCGCCGTCAAGGTCAAGGTGGGCCCGATCACGGCCGCCTACGCCGGCACCGTGCGCTTCCTGGAGATCGACAGCGAGAAGCGGCAGCTGCGCGTCCACGCCAGTGGCGCCGACACGCACGGCAGCGGCGACGCCGAGGCCGAGGTCTTCCTGGAGGTGGTGCCGACCGCGGACGGCGCGCAACTGAACCTCAACACCGACCTGGTGATCCGCGGCAAGATCGCCCAGTTCGGCAAGGGCGCCATCGCCACCGTGTCCGACCGTATCCTCCAGCAGTTCGCCCAGAACCTCGGCAACCTGCTGCTGGCCGGCGGCGGCGCCGAGACCCCCGCGAGCACGTCGGCCGGGGCCACTCCGGTGGCCGCCGCGCCCGCCGCCGCGCCCGCCGCGGCGTCCGCCGAGCTCAACGGTTTGTCCCTGGTCGCCGTCCCGCTGCTGAAGAAGTACGGCCCGGCTGCGGCGGCCTTTCTGCTCGGCCTCCTCCAGGGCTGGCTTCTGGGGCGGGGGAAGCGTCGGTGAGCGGCGGACTCTACGGTGTCGGCACCGACCGCACCTACAAGCAGGCGGGCTTTGGCGCCCCGGTTCGGCGGGGAAGCCGCCCGGCGATCGTCGTCGTCGACCTGACCCGCGGTTTTACCGAGCCCTCCTACCCCTCGGGCGCGGACCTCACTGAGGTAGTCGCCGCCACCACGTGCCTGATCGAGGCGGGTCGCCCGGCCGACGTGCCGGTGATCTTCACGGCCATCGCCTACACGGAGGCAGAGGCCACCGGTGACTCGGTCACCTGGCTGCGCAAAGCACCGGGCCTGCGCGAACTCGTCGAGGGCAGTGACGCCGTTGCCATCGACCCGCGCCTGCCCATGCGGACGGGGCACGACGTGCTCGTGGTGAAGAAGGGCGCCTCCGCGTTCTTCGGGACCAGCCTCGCCGCCACCCTCACCGGCTTCGGCTGCGACACCGTCGTGGTCTGTGGCGCCACCACCAGCGGCTGCGTGCGCGCCACCGCCGTCGACGCCGTCCAGTCGGGCTTCTCGGTGCTGGTACCCCGCGCCTGCGTCGGCGACCGGGCCGAAGGGCCCGCGGGCGCGGCCCTGTTCGACATCCAGGCCAAGTACGGCGACGTCGTCAGCCTGGACGACGCCGTCCGCTACGTCAGCGCCGCGTCGGCCGCCTCCGCCCGGCATGGCCGCTCATGAGGAGAAGTGACGTGTCCCAGCGATCGATCCCGCAGGCCGCGCTCGCCGATCTCGCCGACGTGCCGGCGACCAGCCGGTGGGTCCGCTCCGGCAGCCTCCGGCTGCACGCCCTCGACTACGGGGGCGACCTGCCTCCCTTGGTCGTCCTGCCCGGCATCACCAGCCCGGCGATCACCATGGACTTCGTCGCCCGAGAGCTGACCGACCTGGTCAGGCCCGTGGTGCTCGACGTACGCGGCCGGGGCCTGTCCGACGAGGGCGACAGCTATAGCCTTGAGGAGTACGCAGAGGACACTGAGGCCCTGATCACCGGCCTGGGGCTGGACCGCCCGCTGCTGTTCGGTCACTCCATGGGAGCACGCATCGCGGCCGCCGTCGCGGTGCGGGCCAAGGCGCCGCTGCGTGGGACCGTTCTGGCCGACCCGCCCATGAGCGGTCCGGACCGGGGGCCCTATCCCACCACGCTGGAGGCGTTCCTGCGCCAGATGTCCGAGGCCTTGCGCGGCACGGACGCCGACGAGGTCGCCATCTCCTGGCCCTCCTGGCCACGGCGCGAGCAGGAACTGCGGGCCCGCTGGCTCTCCAGCTGCGACCGGGAGGCCATCGTGGCCACGCACCACGGATTCGAACACGAGGACTTCTTCGACTGGTGGCCGCACGTGCCCGAGCCGGTGCACCTGCTGTACGGCGCCGACAGCCCCGTCGTGACAGCCGCGGGAGCTCAGGAGGCCGCGGAGAGCAACCCGTGGGCTCCGCTGCGCGAGATCCCCGGAGCCGGGCACATGATCTTCTGGGACGCCCCCGCGACCGCCGTCACGGCCCTGCGCACGGCCCTGGGGCACATCCTCTCCCCGCCTCCTGCCTCGGCGTCCAGCCCTGCCACGCCGTGACCACAGCCGCCGTTCATTCAACCGAAGGACAACCCGTGTCGGACCATCACATCGGCCTCATCGTCCCCAGTTCTGAGGTTCCCCCGTCATGCGGGATGTGCTGATCAGCTGGTCAGCAGGGGTTGATGGGTGTTCAGATTCGTTGGTTCGGCCGTCGCCTGTTCGG
>NZ_JBITCT010000093.1:0-19281 GCF_044453465.1 Streptomyces sp. NPDC051677 | reverse complement strand
ATCAGCAGGGACGTCTCTCCCGCTTTGGGCCACAGCTGATCGGGGTGGAGCAGGGCGCTGGTCGGCTGGTAGGGGGCCCAGTCGGCGCCGGTGAGATAGGCGGTGACGTTGCCGGACAGCCAGGCGAGGTGGGCGAGGGGGACGACGACGGCGAGGACGCCGATCAGGAGGCGCAGGACGAGGTCGTACCCGTCCGTGTTGCTGGTGGAGGAGGAAGGGGGCAAGGGCTACGTGCTTCCGGGCGGGGGCGGGGCGGAGGGATCAGCGGCTGGGGTGGTTCTTGGCCGGCGGCTGTCGGGAGCGGATCGGATTCGTCGGCGAGGTGGCGTGCCGGGCAGCGAGGGAGCGGACGCGTTCTTCCAGCATCCCGGCCACGTACACGGCGAGCACTTCCGTGGTCCTACAGGTGGCGACGTTCCGGTCGCGGGTCGGGAGACTGCGCCCGCTGTCGATGCGCGGTACGGGCTTCGGATCGGCGAGCGCAGCGACCAGGTACGCAGGAGTGTGCACGCCGAAGCGGGCCTGCCACACCGGCCGGTCCGGGCCGAGTTCCTCCGCGCTGCCCAGCCGCTGGACGTACGCGGTGCCGTCGGGTGACACGAGGCCGTAGTCCGCGGAGGCGGGCGACCAGCCGATCCGTTGGTGTGCTCGCGGTTGCGGCCGGATCGGTGAGGGCGTCGGTAACGGCGGCGATCAGTTCGACCGGGGTGAGGGCGCCGAAGCTCGCGTACCACGCGGGCCGGTCCGGCTCCGCCGCGTGGTGAAGGGTCCACCATTGGCCGTCGGGTTCGGGCTCCAGGCGCAGGAGGGCTTTCTGGCCGGGGCTGGAGAGCAGGACGTGCGCCATGAGGGGGTCGTTGCCGTGGCTCCAGCCGCAGGCGCGGTGGAGGGGGATGGTGATCCAGGCGGGGTCACCGCCACCGGCCAGGCGGCGCGGGGTGATGAAGTCGACCTCGACGGTCTCGGGAGCCGGGGGCATGGTCACTTCCGTGCCGGGGTTCGCCGGTCGGCCGTGGGAGCCGGCGATGGTGCAGGTGCCAGCGGTGAGGGGGCTTTGCGGGCAGCGGCGTTGATCTCGCGGAGTGTCTTGCCATGGGTGGCCCAGTCGTCGAGGTAGCTCCACGATTCGGCGTGGTACTCGGCGAGGGCGTTGTCGAAGGCCGTGGTGCCGGGCTTGGCGGTGGCGGGAAGGGCGTCTCGGGTTTCCAGCCACTGCTCGTGCAGTTGCTCGAGCCGGTCGAGGGCGGCGTGCAGGACGCCCAATTGGTAGACCCAGCGGCTCTGCACGGTGCCTTCCGGCAGGCGGCCCAGTTGCGTCTCCGCTGTGGCCAGCAGGTGACGGGCGCCGTAGCGGAGCGATTCGAACGCCTCGGCGGTGTCGGCGTCGCGCTGGCTCGCGCGCAGGCCGTAGGCGTGGTCGTCGTAGGGCCATCCGTCGAGGTCGGTGTGCTCGTCGGAGTAGGCGTCCCAGGCGTCGAGGATCTTCTTGCTGTCGCTCACGTAGCGGTCGAGGTGACGGAGGGAGTCGCGGTGTGCGCGGTGATCGGCGGAAATGGGGGAGGAGTCCTGTCGGTTCAGCGGCGAGCGGCCGGCTGGGCTGGGCCGACTTTCGCCGGGGGCGTCGCGGGTTTCGTCAGCTGTCGGCGGGCGGAGCGTGCCCGGGCGCGGAGCGACTCGATACGCGCGGTGTGCGCGTCGACCACCTGCTGCGGGCGCAGCGGGCTGGGCTCCTGCACGGCGCTGTAGTGGCCGGTGCGGTCGTACATGCCGCGCTGGAGCGGGCTGGCGTCGACCAGCGCGGTGAGGAACGATCCGACGAGGTGGGCGGGGGTGCGCTCGTCGAAGTAGGCGTGCCAGATGCACGGGCCGCGGAAGTCTCCGTGGCCGGGCTCGCGGGTCTCGACGTGCCAGGACGGCCGGGAGCTGAATTCGCTCAACGGGCGCAGTTCGATGTGACACATGGAGTCCGGCGAGTATGCCGTGCCGCCTGAGTCGCGGTGCCACCCCGCCGAGGTCACCGGCCGCCACGGGTCTGGCTGTTGTGGCGGCGGGGCGATGAGGGCGTCGGTGAACCCGGCGAGGACCTCGGCGGGCACGAGTTCGCCGAACTCGGCGTACCAGCCCGGCTCGGTGTCGGTGGGCTCGGCCCGCAGCCGCCACCACGCGGAGGTGGTGGACTGCGGGTCGAACTGGAGGCGGTGGCGCAGGTCGGGGCTGCGCAGCACGATCTCGGCACTCAACGGGTCGGAGACGGCGCTCCAACCGGCGACGGCCAGGCCGTGGGTGACGTGCCGGGCATCCCCAGGGCCGGCGAGGTGCCGGGGGCTGGTGTCGAAGGGGATCTGCCCGGCGTGCTTGTCGGCGAACGCGGCGAGCTGCCGTTCGCTCAGCGGCACCGGCCGTACCCCTGCCCGTTCGCGGCGGTGCTGCCGTACAGGTCGCGGAGGTCGTCCAGGACGTAGTGGAGGGCGTGTTGGTCGGATTGCTCCCATGCGGCCGTGCGCAACTCGGTGATCAGAAGGCCGACCTGTGCGGTGCGCGGCGTGTCCGGGTGTTCCTGCAGGGTCCGGGCGAGGGCGCGCAGGATGTCGGCGAGCTGGACGGGCAGGCCCGCGTACTCATCGAGGAGGGGCTCGACGAGGGCGAGGGCCTGGACGGGGTCAGGGTTCTCGCGCAGGTAGTCGGTGAGGTCGGACAGGGTCTCGGTCGCGGCGTGGATGGTGTCCGGGGTGAGTGCGGGCATCGGGCTCCTTGGGACGGGTGCGTCGGGTCAGCGGCGGGTCCGGGCGCCGCCGGCCGGGGTATGAGTACGGGCGGTGGTGCGTGGCCGTGTGCTTCGAGCGCTGCTGCGGGCCCAGGTGGCGGCGCGGGCGGCCGTGATCCGGGCCTGTTGCCACGCACTGAGCTGGGAGGGCTTGACGGAGACCGACCATGTGCGGATCTGTGCGCTGTGCGGGACGCGCCCGCGCGGACGCATCACGGGATCGGGATTGGCGAGTTCGGCCGAGAGGGCTTGTACCAGGTGCATCGGGGTGTTGGGCGTGAAGTTGGCCGTCCAGCCGTTTCCCTGCTGGTCCTTCGCTCCGGTCCACCACATCGCCGTGCCGTCGGGGCTGTGGTGGTACTGCATCCACGCGGTGCCGTCGGGGCTGGTCGCCGTATAGTGCTCGCCCTCCAAGCGCGTGTGCCAGTTCTGCTCCTGCAGGGGCGCCCAGACGTTGGGGGCGTGGGCGGAGCGGGGTCGGGTGAGGGCGTCGGTCATACCGGCGACGATCTCCACCGGCGTCTGCCGGCCCAGGTTCGCCGTCCATGCGCCGTTCAGGCCGTCCGCTTGGCCGTGGATGGTCCATCCGCCGGGCAGGATGTAGGGGTCGTAGGCGACACGGACGGTGCGGTCGGGGCTCTCCATGAGTAGCGGGCCGTTCGTCTTGGACTTGTCCCGCCAGCCCGAGGCTCGCAGGAACTCCGAGACGTGCCGGACGTCGCCGCCGCCGGCGAGGGCACGGGGCTGGACGAGGTAGTGCTGCTCGGCCTGCTCTCCTGGACCCCAGCCCTGCCAGTGCTTCTTCTTCACCGGTGCCGCCGGACGACGAGCGGTGCGGGGGCCGGGGGCTTCGCCGCGGTGGTGGCGGGCTGGGTGCCGACGTGCTGCAGGGTGGTCTTGTGTTCGTCCAGGTCGAGGGTGATGTCGTGCAGTTCGTTCGAGGCGCGGCCCAGGGCGAGCCACACCTCTGCGGGGAGTGCGCCTCGTTCGGCCTGGTCCTTGGCGAACACGCTGCCGGTGGCGACGAGGTGGGTGATGCCGCCGAGGACTCCGGTGTCGGGGTCGAGGACGCGGGCGATGACCTGCGCGGCCTGGGGAGGGGGAAGTTGAGCGAGGTGGTCGGCGAGCTGGCCGAGTTGGCGGGTGATCTCGTCGGCCAGTCTCACCGGGTAGGGGGCGGGGTGGGACATGCTCCTCCGGGGCGGGGGTGCGGTCAGTGGTGGTGGCGGTGGCCGACGCGCTGGGTCTCGGCGAGGACGGCCTCCGGGCGGGCGCCGGCCAGCAGGGTGGTGCGGTCGGGGCCGGTCGGGATGCAAGCGCGCAGGTAGCGGCGGAACAGGGCTGTCGCGAGTCGGGGTTGGAGCCGGTTGCTGATGGGTGGGGGTGTGCGGGCTGCTACGGGTTTCTCCGGGATCGAGCGGTGCGGTGGGTGGCCCCGGCGAGGTGCCGGGGCCGCCCAGGGGTTTTACGGGGCGCGCCGGGACGGTGCGGGGCGCGAGGGGGAGCCGACGGTGCCGGGTGCTGTGCGGCAGGGCGGGCAGCGCGGGTACGTATGTCGTGCACGGCCTGCCGGTAGGTGGCTTCCTCGAAGACGTCGGGCGTGCAGTTGACGTCGTACCCGGCCAGGAGCAGGGCGGGGATGGCGCGGGTCGCCAGGCGTTTCTGCTCGTCGGCACCAAGGTGTTCGGGCACCGTGTGCCAGATGTACAGCGGCGCGCCCGTGGGGTATTCGTGGCGTTCGAGGCCGAGCTGTTCCAGCAGGTCATGGAGCTGGGCGGGGACGCCGGTGGGGGTGTCGGCGTGGAGGGTGGTCGTCAGGGCCTTGATGTAGATCTCGACGTCCGTGCCGTACTCGTCGGCCAGGTTGGCCATGTGTTTCTCTCCGGGATCAACGGCGGCGGGAGGCCGAGGGCTGGGCGGAGCTCGGCGGCGGTGTGAGGGCCGCCGGCTGAGGAGCCCGGGCGGCGTGGTTGCGGGCGTGGAGGATCACGCACGCGGTCTGGCTCATGGAGTTCGCGGTGTCCCTGAGTCGTGCGAGGGGTTCGGGTTCCTCGCCGGGGGCGGCCCCCTGGAGGGCACTGGCGGCGATCCAGGCCCGGACGATCACTTCCCTGGTAAGGGGCAGCAGCCCATTGACCGGGGCGGCGATCTCGGTGAGCACCTCGGCCACCGCACTGCTGGTCTTGGCGGCAGAGGCCCGCTTGGCGAGCTGGGTGAGGAAGCGCAGGGCCGCGTTGTGTTCGCTGTCCGGTGTGACCAGCGCGTTCAGGGCGGGGTCGAGGTGGACGCTGTGACCGGCGGCGAGCAGGGCGTGTGAGGCAGCGGTCGCCTTCAGGCGCTGGTGCTCGACGGGCAGGCCGTGGGGAAGCCGGTGGTAGTCCCCTCTCGGTCCGGGAGCGGAGAGGAAGCCGCCGGTTCGCTGGAGAATGTAAGCCGCCTTCTCGGTGCCGCCGATGGCGACGACCAGGCCGGTGCGGGGGTCCTTGGTGATGGTGATGTACTCCAGCACCCAGAACTCGGGCTCCGTCTGCTTCATCGAGTCCTGGTGGCCGGCGCACGACTGCCGGCCGGGGAGGGCGGCATGGAGGCTGGGGCGGAGGTGGGCGCGGTTCGGCCTGCGGGGTGCTGGAGGGCGGTGCCGATGCCGAGTGCGTCGAGTTGCGGGCCGAGCTCGCGCAGGGCGCGCGCCTGCGCTCTGGTGTCGTCGTTGTTGAGGCGGTAGATGCCGCTCTGCGGGTCCTGGACGAAGCCGTGGGCGACGAGGATCGCGCCGGCACGGTCGTCGACGGGGGCGGTGGCGACGCTGCCGTCCGGCTGCCAGGTCAGGACGACCCGGTCCGGCTGGGAGGGCTGGATGCCGCCCAGGGCGTTGTGCCGGACCTGGGCGAGGGCGCTGTCGTAGCGGGCGAGCAGGTCGCCGGCTATCTGCTCCGCGCTCAGGAACGGGTCGTCCGCCAGGGCGATGCCGTTGGGCTCGGGGACGCCGCGGTACGCCTCGTCGGGCAGGGCGCGGGGGGCGACGGCGGCGAGGAGGAAGCCGTCGCGTTCGTCGTGCCGGTCCAGAAGGACGAGCTGGGCACCGTCGGGGCGGCTCAGGACGGCTGCGTGCCGAAGCGGGTGCTCGGCGAGGGACGCGGCGACCAGGTCCAAGTCCCAGATGCGGTCGGCCAGTTCGGCGAGGTCGTCCTTGGCGTCCGGCGGAAGATGGGAGCTGGTCCAGGTGTCGGGGAGTTCGCCGGCGAGGACGTCGGCGTATGAGGCGAGGCGCTCGGAGGTGTCGTAGTCGTGCATGGTGTCCTTGGGCGAAGTAGGGTCAGCGGCGCAGTCCGGCGGCCACGGGGGGCGGCGGGGCCGGGAGCGTGCGCGGTGGGTGCGGGCAGGCGCACACGGCGGAGCGTTCGCGTTCGGTGGCGGGGACCTGACCGGTGCAGGTGCTGCGGCCCGGGTGTGGGGCGTGCCGGTCGGCGAGGGCGTTGCGGGTGTGGGCGAGGTCAGTGCGGATGACGTGCAGGTGCTCGCCGACGAAGTAGCGCAACCGCCGTGCTGTGTAGGGGTCGGCCGCCTGGCCGAGCCCGTCGTGGAAGTCGGCGGTGGCGATGAGCACTTCCTCCAGCGCGGCGAGGATGCCGTCGTGGGCTGCGGTCAGCTCGGTCAGGGCGTCGGCCGTCTCTTCCGTGGTGGTGGCTTCGCGTATGCGCTCGGCGATGTGGGCTACGGAGGAGCCCAGCGGGAGGTAACTGGCCGGCCGGTAGTCAGTGTCGAAGTCCTCGTCGCAGTTGACGTGGTACCCGGCGGCCCGGAGGCGGGCGATGGCGTCGATGGCGAGATCGGACTCGCCGTCCTCGGTGAGGCCGGTGGGGGCGCGGTGGTAGGTCTCGTGGATGCGGACAACGGCGATGAAGCCCGCGCGCTGCAGGACGCTGTGCGCCTCACAGTCGCCGCCGCGGGCGAGGAGTTCGGCGGAGTGCGGGTCACGGCGGATGTCCAGGAAGCGGTCGGTACGGGGCAAGGAGACGTTTCTCCTACGGCGATCGGTGGGCGGTGTACCGGGCGGCGGGTGGTGCGGCGGCGACCCGGGGCTGGACCAGGTGGGCCGCGGTGGTGTCCAGGTCCTGCTGGATGGCGTGGAGGCGCCGGGCGATCAGCTCCAGGCGGTGCGCCGTGTCGGTGCCGGCGGCGCCGGGCTGGCGTGCGATTCGGTGCGCGGTGTGCTCGATGAGTCCGCGGACCGTGGCCAGCGGACCGACGTGCTCGTCGGCGAGCTGCGTGAGGACGCTCGCGAGCTGGGCCGATGCCGTGGGCGCCGGCCGGAGGGCGGGCCGCGCCGTGGGGACGGAGCGCACGGGAATCAGGCGGAGGTCCTGCTCGATGCGGCGCGCCTCGTCCGCAAGGCGCCGCAGGATGTCGGCAGGCGGTGCGTGCCACGCGCCATCGAGGCTGATCAGATTGGCGATCAAATCGAGGCGTCCGGGCTGCGCCTGAACGGCAATCCACCGGCAGCCGCGCTCCTTGCCGGGAATCTCGATGCCGGCGGCCCGCGCGAGCCGGTGAGCGATTTCAGCCCACTCGGGGCCGGTCAGCTCCCGGTCGTCCGGGTGAAGCCGGATGTCAAGGTGGAGGATCGCCCGCCGGTCGTCGTCCGGGCTGGCAACGAACGGATACTCCAGATCCGGGTCTTCGAGGTGCTCGGCCCACTGGACGGACGTCCAGATCCTCTGCTCGTCGTCCGGGGTGAAGTAATCCAGGCCGGGCCAGTGGGCGACGATCGTGTATTCCGTCAGGCCCTCGTGAGGCGAGACCGGCCGCCCCAGCGCCTCGGCGAGCGGGCCGTGCGGCGTGTGGGTCCGCTCGTGCAGGCGGGGAATCACCGGCCGCCCCGGACGTCGGCGATGTGCACCAACTGGTTGAGGGCGGTGGTGGTGTACCAGCCGCAGTCGATCAGCTCGTTGCGGTCGGCGTACCGCGGCAGGAGGGCGTCTTCCATGGCCCGCAGGTAGATCAGGCAGTCCGGGCAGCGGCGCGAGAGGTGTACGAGGTAGCGGGGGTGGCCGGTGACGTAGGACTGGGCGCCGCCGGTCGCATCACGCAGCCGCCACCCGTCCTCGTCGGTCGGGGTGTGCCAGGACGGGGCAACGACGCGCATCGCATCGCCCCACAGTTCCCCGCCGGCCACCCCCTTCAGGACGACGACGGTGTCACCGGCCTGGAAGTGCTGGTGCGTGATGTCCCGGGCGGGGGTGAGCGGGTCGGGCGTAGGCGCGAAGGCCGACGTGGGCGGGGGCTGGGACATGGGTTCCTTCCACGCAATCGGTGGCGGGGTGGGAGGAACAATGGTCCGCAGGAACGCCGGTTTGGCTAACCGGCGTTTCCCGGCTATGTTCCCCCGCCGTCAGCGGAACGGGTTCTCCGTACCGCGGTCGTTCTCGCCTGCAGCGTCGAGGAGTTCGAGCAGGTCAGTGCCCTCGGCGTCGCGCTGGTCGATCCACCATCCGGCGGCGGTGATGGCGCGGGCCTTCTCCTCCAGCTCCGCCCAGTCCGCCTCGTCCCAACTCCCCTCCACGACGAGCGCGGTGTGCGCGGCCGTCATCAGCTGGTGGCGGGAGCGCTCGCCCCAGTCCAGGGCCTTGGCCGGGCCTTCCAACTGCGGCATGTCGAACTGCTCGGCCCACTCGCGGGCGGCCTGCTGCTCCTCGGCACGCTTGGCGGCGAGCCACGCTTCTCCGAACCAAGTACTGGGTCTGTGCCGAAAGGACGAGCTGGAGCCGACCTAGCTAGCTGTCGGTGCACGAGGGCCAGTGGTCTACCGCCCACTCCAGCCAGCCCGGCCAGCCCGTCGGCGGGCTGGGAATCTCGCCGCCATCGAGTTCGGCGGCGTCAGGCACCTGGAACTGCTCCCGCCATTGGTCTACGTCGGCCTCGCTCATCGGGAACGTCTGATGCGGTGCCGTCGCCTGGCGGTGCGCGATGCGGGCGAGCTGGACGTCCTTGTCCACGGGCACATAGACCACCTGGCATGCTGCCCCGGCCGACCGTGCCAGCCAGCGCAGTGCCGAGCGTTCATCGCGGCCCCAGAGCCCGTAGTCGAGCACGACGCTGGTCCCCAGCCGCAGCGTCTGCAGAGCGACCGAGATGAGCCGCCCTTCGAGCACCCAACGCTTGCCGCAGGCCATCGAATCGCCGAACAGCGGGATCATCCAGTGATCTGGGGTCAGCCGCAGCGCCCGGTGCGTTACGGCGAGCTCTTTGGCCCGGGTGGTTTTCCCGGCTCCGGGGAGCCCGACCATCAGGAGCAGGGTGGCGACACGCGGGTCCTGGGTGACGACGGGCCTGGCGGCATCCGGGCATGGGAATGGGTTTGTGTGCTGTGAATCGAAACGCTGCGACTGAGACATGACTCCCCTGATCAGGCAGGATGGCCCGGCAGCACAGAATTAAGGGAGTGACTGCCGGCAGGACTCTGATCCGGCGGTACGTCTTGGCACTGGCCCCGGCAGGGGCAGCATTGAGGCCGCGGTGACAGCAACCTCGGGTACCGCCGCTAAGCGGCGGTCCGGGTAGTCATGGGGCAGCACATGCCTTCACCATAGCCGACAGCCTCGGCGGAGTCGGCAGGCGACCTGCCAGGGACGGAGCGCTCACACGCCCTCGAACCCGGCCGCGAGCTGGGCGTAGGTGTGTCCCAGGCGCAGGTGCGCCAGTACCAGCAGCGCCTGGCGACCGGCGGACAGCCGACGCTACCGAGTCCCGCACGCCGCCCGATGCGCGGCCAGGAACCGCAGGTGCCGGTGGATAGGTCGAGGGCAGAGGGATAGACAAGCACATCAAGCTCGTGGTGGCACGGGCGATCTTGGTCGTGAACCCGTCTACCAGGAGCTTCTTCACGTGCGCAGGCCAACCGACCTACCCGACAGCGGAGTTGGCTCTCGCCACATCGCTGCGGGCTCTGTATAGGCTGGTGCGCGTGGATGTGACGGGGTGTCTTGGGTGTGACCTTCTGACCGGGCGCCGACAGTTGCCTGGGGGTGTCCTGCACCAGACCGCTGCTTGGGTGGTGAACCACGTCGTCGGTCCGATGAACCTCGGCACCTTGATCGTCGGTCCGCGGGAGCACGTCGTGGCCATCGCGGAGCTCGACGACACGGCAGCAGCGGAACTCGGCCCCTTGCTGCGCAATACCGCTCGTGTCGTGGAGACGTTGTGCCGGCCCGAGCAGACCTACGTCTGCATGTGGTCGCACGGCCGCGACGCGCGCAAGCACCTGCACATCGCGGTCCAGCCGGTGACCGCGGAGGTGCGGGCCCGCTACGGCGGGCTGCGCTCCGAGCAGCTCCAGGCCCGGATGCTGGCGGACGGTGACGAGCCAGACATCACGGAGGTCGAGCAGTTCTGCGAGCGAGCTCGCGAGCTGTTCCGGGCGATCGCCGACAGCAGTGCCGAAGACCGCAGCTGATCACCGGCACCGCGCCGAAATCACGACGCTGTTGGACAGCCATACGCAAGCAAGCACTGCAGTCGTCTCCATCATCCACCCCCAACGTGAGGTTGGAAAAGGCTCACTGCTTCAGCGGGCGGAACGGACTCCGTCACTGGTCGGCTGGCGGTGCTGCCTGCCGTACACGATCCGATACGCGCCCTGGCCTGTCGATGGTCAAGGCCGCAGCGTTTCGCCGTCTATCGATTCTGAGTTCATCTCGTCGACTCATCTGGCTCGCTGGCCCTGTGAAACCCTGGGCTTTCGCTTGTGCGGCCGACTACCTGATCAAACGAAGGGACGCCAAGGAATATTGGAGACTTTTTTCGTTCTTCCCTAATGTTCAGTTGGGTGATCTTCTCATCAGCTGCGGTGAGACTGACCCGTAGCCCCTCTGCTTCTCCCAGCCACCCTTCACGCTCTGCTTCGGAGATGCGGTCTCGCAAGTTGTCCCGGATTTCAATCAGTCGAGGTCGTTCGGTAGGGCTGGTAATAAGCACGGGGCAGCGGACGCACGCTTCTCTGAACTAGCTAGTGCCGTGTCAGGCGACGTTCGTCCTGGTGACGATCACGCGTAGGCGCTCGTCGGCGACGTGTACTACAGACGTATCAGCCCAGATGTCGGGTGAAGAACCGCAGCGAGTCGTCCATCTCGAACCGCGGCAGATCTCCGTGCTTGCCGGGGTTGGCGTGCAGTGTCTTCTCGGCTGAACCGATGGCCTCGAACAACGCCAGGCTCTGTGCACGGGGCATCTGCTCATCGTCCCACTGGACCAGAAATTGCACCGGCATGGTGATCTGCGCGGCGGTCCCGACCAGCGAGGGCGCCCCTTGCAGGCCCAGCACCGCGGCGCGGACTCGAGGTTCTGCGGCGACGAACGGTATACCGAGCGCGCAGCCCAGCGACACGCCCCAATAGCCCACCGGTCCGCCGCCGATATGGTCGAGTTGCTGGACTGCGGTCAAGGCCGCCTGCCATTCCGCGACGGTCTGCCCGGCCACGAGCGTGTACATGGCGGTGTCCAGCGCAGCCGTATCCTCTCCGGCGGCCATACGCGCCCGGTACTCGGTCGCGATCCGGTCGAACTCCTCGTCCGTCGGGCGCTCGCCGTGGTTGGGCACGTCGAGCGCGGCGACCGCGAACCCGCCCTCGGCGGCGAAGCGATGCGCGCGGGCCAGAATGCCGGGGGCCTTCTTGTGTTGCCCGCCGCCGTGTCCCATCAGGATCAGGGGGCGGGTGCCGTGGGCGTCTTCCGGCGTCCACAGCACGCCGGGGATCTCATCGAGGATGAAGAGCTGCTCGGTCACGCCGCCCAACGACGTTTTGGAGATGAAGCGCATAGAGTTTCAAGCCTTTCGGGGCACTTCTTTGAACACGTTCTCGATGCCGGTTGAGGGCCATGCGGCGGCCCATCTTCGTGGATTCATCGATCACCACGCATGGTGGGTATGCCAAGGTCCACGGCCGTATGCTGCCCGTGGCCCCGATCGAGCTGGCTGAGCTTCTCCTCGGCGCCAGCCAGGCTGACCTGGAGACCCTCGACCTCTCCGAGCCAGCCTTCGCGCTCGGCCTCGGCGATGCGGGCGACGAGGTTGTCGCGGATCTCCTCCAACCGGCCGCGCTGGGCCGGGTCCGGCCGGAGAAGCGAGCAACGAACGCAAGCGTGTTCATGAACACAGGGGCTTGAAAAGGCGCGACCGCAGGTGCCGATGGAGACCTTGCGCTTCTCGAAGTGCGCGAGGAAAGCGTCCCATTCCTCCTCGGTCGGCGTCCGATACTCTTCGCTGGGCCGGCTGGCCCGGCGACGGGCGATGAAGGCGCGGTGGGCCTCGATGGTCTCGGCCGGGTAGATCGCCTTGTAGCCCATCGTCGTATCAAGACTCCGATGCCCGCAGAGCACTTGGGCGATGTGCGGTGGCAGACCGTTCATGATGGCGTCGGTCACGAAGATCCTGCGGAAGTCGTGCGGGGAGAAGACGAGCGGTTCTCCGTCGGCATCGGTCAGGCCCGTGGCGGCCAGCGCGTTGATCAGAAGCTTGCGGAGCGCGGTCGGAGTGAAAGCGCGGTGCTCGGTGCCGATATCGCGCTGGAACAGCAGTGGCATCGGCGGGTTCCAGACCCGCTCGTGGACATCGTAGGAGGTCACCAGCGGGATCGCTCGGCTGCTTCCTCGCAGGCGGCGGACGATGGTGGAAAGGACGTCCGCCAGTTCCGGGCTAACCAGCAAAAGCCGTTCGCTGTCGGTCTTGGACGGGGCGACCTGCAGCAGGGGCACGACTTCGCCGGTGCTCGGGAGCCGGTATTCGGTGATGCTGTGGTGGGTCAGCTCCAGGAGCTCCTCGTTGCGAATGCCGGTCAGGCGTAGGACCTCGATCGCGGCGAAGGCCCAGAAGGCTTCAGTCTCCTCATAGGTGAGGTTCCGGCGCCGCCCGGTCGAGGTCTCCTCGGCCCAGGTCATGTGCCCAGCGGCCTTGGACGTGACGGCTCTGCGCAAGGCTCCGGCGGTGTCGGGGATAAGGTCCCCGGGACGGGTGTGCTCGGCGGCGGCAAGTAGTTCGGCTGCGGCGCGTCGCCTGCGGTCGACGGCGTCGGCCAGCACCGGCAGGACGGGAAGCCGTTCGCGGGTGCGCTGGTCCATCCGCGCCTTGCGGTGTTTGCGGTCCTTGGCCTTGCTGATCTCGTCGTCGCTGATCGGGCAGGGCACCACCCACGGCGCCCAGCGGGCCGGTTCTTCCGCCGCCCAATGGGCGATGTCCAGATAGAAGGCGCGGACGCGGATGAGTTCGTCCTTGGCGTTCAGCCTGGGGCTGGCGACCTCGACGGCGGTGCCGTCCGGACCGATCGTGGTGCGTTTCTTGGTGGCGATGTCTGTCTTCCAGGCGCGGGCCAGTGCCGGTGGCAGCCGCAGGGAGTCGATGTCCGGTGAGAGCGCTTCGATTCGGGTCCAGAACAGCCCGGCCAGGGTCCGCGACACCGCGTCCAGGCTGGTGTAGTCCAACGACGGCTGCCGTTCGCGCAGGTAGTCCACGATCAGGTTGCGGACCGGGCGGCACCGGATCGGATAGCGATCTACGAGTTCTTCGATGCTCAGTCGGCCGGCGGCAAGCCCGAAGGCCCGGATCGTGGCCGGGGCGTCCTCAGGGAAGACATCCAGGGCCCGCAGTCGAAGGTAGAAGTCAACTTTCCGCTGCCCCCCGCGGACATGGACCCGGCGCAAGGTGTCGACCAGCTCCACGCAGTCGCCGACGGTGATGTCCGCGATCGACCCGCCCTTGCTGGCCAGAATCATGGCGATCCGGGTCGCCGCGATGGTGGCCTCGCCTCGGGCGCTGGCCGGCCCGGATTCGGCCAGCTCTGCCAGCCCTGCGAACCCCTCGGGGTCGCGGACCTCGGCCATGACCGGAGCCAGGTGCTTGTGCGTGCGGGTGAGCATCCAGGCCAGGTCGGGACGAATGACATCGCCGCAGACCAGCATCAGCAGCCCGGAGGTCAGGTCAACGCGCTCATACGACGGCGACAGCCCACTCAGGCGCAAGAAGCGCAGCGGGAGATCCGTCCAGTCCGCGCCGGGGATCTCCTCAGCGCGGCCGGCCTTCCACCGCTGCTGCCAAGTATCCCCCGGGAGGCTGGACAGCCAGCGCAGAAGTTTGGCGACCCCGCGCCGCCGCCCGGCCCGGGTGGCGTTCGCGGCAGCCAAGAAGGGTGGTGCCGTCAGCCGACGCAGCACCTCATCCGCTGACTGCTCTGTCGCCGGCCACCACGCCTCCGCGGAGCGGGGCGGGAAGCGTTCCCGCAGTACGTTGTTCTGCGCCCTGGCCTGTTCAACTGTTGCATTCGCGGTCTGCAGCTGGCGGCGCGTCGAGTGCTTCGTGGTGCTGGTCATGAAGACCGCCCGAACAGGACGTCCAAGGCTTCCGGGTCGTAGCCGGGTGCCGGAGGCGGCGGCACCGGCTCGGCGAGCCGGTCTGCCCGCCGGGCGTGGTGGGCCAGCACCTCGGCCACAACCTCGTCCTGGCGCGGCGCAAGGTAGATCTCGGTCGTGGTCAGATGCGCGTGCCCGAGGACCCACTGCACGTCAGTCAGCGTCAGCGCCGGGTCGCGCACCATCCGGGCGGCGGCGCTGTGACGAAGGTCGTGAAGCGTCCAGTCCGCACCGAAGGTGGCGTTCACCCGCTCGAACATGCGGTGAGCGCCGTGGTAGGTCAGCGGCTGAAACGGACGCCGCAGCGTCCACCACACTGGCTGCGTCCGGCCCCGCGGCACCAGCCCGTGCAGCTCCTGCTGATAGAGCCGCAGCCACACGAACGCATCTGCCGAGGCCGGCACCTGCTGCCGGGCCCTGGAGCCCTTCCGCACAACGCTGATCAGCTGCTGCCCCGGGTCGACATCGCACTGCCGGACGCCGATCAACTCTGAGGCCCGGACTCCGCTGGAGATCCAAAGTGCGATCATGGCCCGGTCCCGGTTCGACCGCAGCGCCGCGAACAACGTGTTGAACCACTCGTCCGGGATCGAGCGCGGAATCCGGCGCGGAACCGTGGGCCGGTAACGGCCGGTCCGCTCTGGCGCCCAGGCTTCCATCGGGTTGTGGTGTGCGTGTGCGCGGCCGGTACGACGAGCCAGGTCCAGCGGGAACGGGTTGAGGAGCGGCCCGGATCCGGCATCACGGTGCAGGTCGTAGAACCTGCGCAGTACCGTCTCGCTGTGGGCGACGGTCGACGGGGCATAGCCGAGCCCAGGGCCCGTTTTCCCGGTCACCGGGTTCGGGGCGCCCACTGTACGGTCCGACCGCCGCCTGGCTGCGGTCGCTCGCGGCTTGACCGCCAACTGGATCCAACAGCTGAAATCCCGAGCGTCCACGCGTGTCGCTTGATCCCACGGCACCTTGACCGCGTGCAGGAATCGCCACCACCGCAGCAGGTCCATGCCATAGGAGCGGACGGTCGCCGCCGTCTTCCCGGCTGCGAGCAGCTCCTGGAAGAACATTGCGGCAGGGACCACGGCCGCGCCGTCGGCGTCGACGAGCCGGTAGGGCTCGTACCGGTCGCCGGTCTCCACCAGCCGACCCCACCGAGGAACGGCCAACCTCGACAGATCCCGCTCGGGCACGCCATCGTTCATCACGACCGCAGACCGTACTGGGCGACAACCTCACCCGTGCCCTGAACTGCACAATCAACGTGGTTCGTTCAGTCAACGGGGCATGCTCGTGACTGCACTTGGTTCCGTAGGCTCGCCCGCACTCCCCGAGGGCGAGTTTCCTTCTTTCGAAATGGCCGAGGAATTCATCCCATTCCTCTGGTGTGACTGTACGGTACTCTTCGGCAGGCCGGGCCTGGCGGCGGCGAGCGATGAAAGCGCGGTGTGCCTCGATGGCTTCGGCAGGATAGATGGCGGCGTAGCCCATCGTGCTCGCGAGGCTGTCATGGCCTGCGATAACTTGGGCGATGTGGGGCGGAAGGCCGTTCATGATGGCGTCGGTGATGAAGATTCTTCGGAAGTCATGTGGCCGAAAATTCAGCAGCTTTCCGGTTTTGTCTGTGAGCCCGGATGCTTCAAGAGTCTCGTCCAGGGATCTGCGGATGGTGCCATATGAGATGGCTCTGTGTTCGCCACTGACAGCCCACTGGTAAAGGATGGGCATCGGGGCGTTCCAAGTCCTTTCATGAGCGTCATATGTTTGGATTGATGGAATGGTCCCGTCGGATTGGCGGACGCGGCTGATGACTGCGCTCAGGACGTCGGCAAGTTCTGGGTTGATGAGGAGCAGGCGCTCTTTGTCGGTTTTTGATGGCGCGATCTGGAGGAGGGGAACCGTCTCGCCGGTGCTGGGGAGCTTGTAGCGGATGATGCTGTGATGGCTGAGTTCTTGGAGCTCTTCAATCCGGATTCCTGTATGGCGGAGGATTTCGATTGTCGCCCAGGCGAAGAACGCTCGTTTTTCTTCGCCGCGGACGTCCCGGCTGGTTCCGTTGATGTCTCGGACGCGTCCTGGCTTTCCGTCGGCGCGGCTAGAATACTTGGGGAGGGTGAAGGTCTCCCCCCGAAATTTCACGGTAGAGCCCAGCGGGGCGGATTCAATGGTTCGGAGACGTGCAGTGGCTTCTTTGAGGAGCCGCTCAGCCGTTTGGACAATAACCGGCAATACGGGCAGACGTTCACGGGTGCGTTGGTCCGACCTGGATTTCTTCTGCTGCTCATGTTTCTTGCTCGCCAACTCCGCTTCGCTGATCGGGCATGGTGCTGGCCAGTGCCCCCATCGTTCGGGCTCGTCGAGGGCCCACTCCGCGAGGTCCAAATAGAAGGCGCGCACCGAAATCTTGACGGCTGGTGCGCTCTCGCGGGGTTCGATCGTTGTCTGGATGGTGCCGTCAGGGCGATGCCGGCGTGTGGTCTTCACGGCGATGCGTGCTTTCCAGGCATCGCTCACGTCCTTCGGTAGTCGAAGGGTGTCGATGCCGGGATGGTGATGTTCGAGATCTGCCCAGAAGAGGCCACCCAGTTCGCGGGCGAGAGTCCTGAGGCTGGTGTAATCGAGGGTGGGCTGGCGTTCGGTGAGGTAATCGACCAAGAGATCACGAACGGGCTGGCAGCGCAGCTCGTAGCGATCTATGAGCTCGGCTGGTCGCAGTTGTCCCGTGCGGACAGCCACGTGGTTGAGAGTGACGGGGGCGTCCGAGGGAAACTGACCGCGGTTGCGGAGCCAGGTGTAGGCGAGCCGCACAGCCTTTCCGCTCGACCCTGCGACCAGCTTCGGGTGAGTCAGTAGGTCGCCTACGACAATGTCGTCGACGCCGCCGCCGTAAGCGGCGACGATTTGGGCGATGAACTTGTAGGCTTCTGAGCTGTTGCGGTTGGCCCAGTCGTGCTCAGAGACGTCCTCTGCCAAGCGGGCGAATCCACCGGGGTCGCGGGTAGCGGCGATGGCGGGCCGCAGGTGTCTCGATGAATTCCCGGCTAGCCATTCCATGCTGGGGCGGATGACATCCGCGCAAATCAAGGCCAGCAGGCCAGACTTGAGCGCAGTACGACTGGGGCTCTTGCCGAGGGTGGACGCCCAGGCCAGGATGCCGTGCTGCCAGTTGTCGTAGGAAGCCGAGGCCGGAGCAGCGTTCCATCGTTTCTGCCAGGTTTCGCCGGAGATTGTCTCCAGCCAGCTCAGCAGCAGGCGGGCTCCGGCCATATGAGAGCTCTGAACTCCTGCGTTCTCCCTTCGAAGGGGCGGTTTGATCAGGCGGTCAAGGACCGCCTCGCGTGGTGCTGTAGTCAGTGGCCACGTGGTTGCCCGTGAACGAGGCGGGAACGCCCGAAGCAGGGCGGCAGCCTCCCCTCCCCGATGAGTGACCGGCGCTGGGCGAGAGGGCACGGCAAGGCGGCTCGTCACGAAAAGGGCCTTCCGAAAAGGATGTTGAGAGAGTCAGGGTTATAGGCAGGTGCCGGAGGTGCCAGCGGTGGATTCTCCCGAAGCTGCTGCTGCCGGGCATGGTGGGCGAGCCCAGCCGTGATGACGTCGTCTTTGGTGGGGCGGTTGTAGATGTCCAAGGTCGACAGGTACTTGTGGCCCAGGATGTGCTGGACGTAGACGGGCGGCATGTCCGGGTCGTCCAGCATCAGGAACGTTGCGGTGTGCCGCAGATCGTGAAGGGTCCAGTTCGTGCCCAGAAGTTCGTTGGCCCGGTTGAACATCATGCGGGCCGCGTCGTACTGCAATGGCCGCCAAGGGCGGCGCAGTGTCCACCACAGCGGCCGCTTGCGTCCCCGAGGGACGCCTTTCTCCCAGGCTTCCTCCTGGTAGAGGCGCAGCCAGACGAACGCGTCGCGAGTAGCGGGGAGTTCCTGGTAGGCACGGCTGCCCTTACGGATCACACCGATGGTTTGTTCGCCGACGTTGGCATCGCTCTGGGCGGAGGTGAGCAGTTCCTCCGCGCGGGCCCCTGTCGCGACCCAGAACGCCAGGAGAGCTCGGTCGCGATGCGAGCGGAGGCCCGCGAAGACCTCGGTGTACTTCTCCTCGGGGATCTGCCGCGGGATCCGCTTGGGAACCTTGGGCCGATAGAGGCCGGTGCGCTGGTTTTTGTAGGGCTTCTCAGGGGTGTGGTGCGCATTAGCACGAGCCGAACGGCGGCTACGGACAAGAGGGAATGGGTTGACCAGCAGCGATCCGGTGTTGCGCTCCAAATGGAATTCGTAGAACGAGCGCAGCACCGTCTCGCAGTGTGCCCGTGTGCTGGGAGCGTACTTCTTGCCGACGGAGGGCTTTCCGGTTACTGGATTCGGCGTTCCGGGTTCCGTCCTGGCGGTCCTGGAGGGGGCTGGGATCTCTGCCGGGTCCTTGTCTCGATGACGCCAATGAATGCGTACCGGCTTGTCTGCAAGTCGCATCCACAGCATGAAGTCCCGGGCGTCTTCCCGAATCGCACGGTCCCACTCGATCTCGAATGTCCACAGGTACCGCCACCAGTGCAGCAGATCCATACCGTATGAGCGCGGGGTCAGGGGTGAGTTGTCCGCGGCCACCAAGTCTTTGAGGTACACCGCAACGGCCTCGATTGGCCTGCCGTGCGGGTCCAGTATCTGGTAGGGCTCCCAACAGTCTCCCGTCTCCAATAATTGGCCCACTTGAGGCAGGACGAAGTTCTTCAGGTCCCTTCCGGGACGTCGTTCGCCAGGCACGGCGCGAAAGCTAGCAGACAGGCGCTCTGACCTGCGAATACGCATGATTTAGTTCGGTCAACACGTCCTCCTTCGATTCCGTGTCGGCGTCGCGGGCGGCCTTCCAGCAGTCGGAGCAGTCGCGGCCTTCGAGCCAGCGGGCGAATCCCGCGCGCCGGTCGGCAGGTCGGTCGGACAGGTTATGCGTCACTTCGTGTCCACAGCTGTGGACAATTTTCCAGGTCGTACGGACAGCCATGTTCTGGGTGATCTCCTTGCCGTGGCGGGCAGTTCAGGGGTTAACCTCGATCTTTCGTGAGGGTCCGTCGACGGAGTCGGCGGGCCTTTTCGGTTTCCGGGGCGGGTGGTGGGCAGGCCGGTGGCCCGGCTGTC
>NZ_JBITCT010000092.1:0-19986 GCF_044453465.1 Streptomyces sp. NPDC051677 | reverse complement strand
TGTACTCACCCGAGAGACTCTCTCAGGCTTTCCTCCGGGCGCTTCCCTTCGGTCTTGCGTTTCCGACTCTATCAGATCTTTTTCTCGATCCGATTCCCTGTCGGTGGGATTGTCTTGTGGCTTTGGACTTTCGCCCGTCGGCCTTTCGACATTCACTACGTTAGCCGATTCCCTCCGCAACTCATAATCGAGTTCCACCGAGTTGGAATTCGGCATGCGGACATGCCGAATTCGCTCCCGTTGAGGGGCGTTGTAGGTAGTGGGTTGGCCGCTTCCGGCTGCTGGCGAATGCCGTACCCGGTTCAAGCGGCTCGGGCTACGTTACGCCCCGGCCAACAGCGAGTCAACTTCGGCGTTGCCTGGGGGCGTGGGCCCGATAGCGGCTCACCGTCGGGTCGTTGGCGACCCAGTACCGCCAGGGGTGGACGGCCCCGTCGCCGGAGACTCCGGTGCGCGGACCGCTGCGCACCTGGTCGGAGGAGACCGGGGTGCCGGTCAGGACCCTCAACGGGGTGTCCCCGGTGGCGCAGGCGTCCGTGCCGTCGAGGGCTCGGTCCACGTCCAGGGCGGTGGCCAGGCGGGCAGGGCCTTTGGCGAGTTCCTTGTCGTTTCGGGCCGAGAGTCGACGTTTGCGCGCCGCCTCGGCGCCTTCGACGATCTCGCCGGCGCGGAGCAGGACGGCGCTCGCCGTGCCCTCCGGACCGCAGACGAGGTTCATGCAGTGCCACATGCCGTAGGTGAAGTAGACGTACACGTGTCCGGGCGGACCGAACATCACGCTGTTGCGGGCCGTGGGACCCCGGAAGGCGTGCGAGCCCGGGTCGTTCGGGCCGTCGTAGGCCTCGACCTCCGTGAGGCGCAGGGTGATCGGACCGTCGGGGGTCGTACGGACGAGGAGGCGGCCGAGGAGATCCTGGGCGACCTGCAGGACAGGGCGGTCGAAGAAGGTCCTGGGGAGGGGCGTACGGTCGGGGGTCGCGATCATGCCCTCCGAGCGTAGTGCAGGGCGGTGGGTGCGTCGGGGTGGTCAGCGGCCGCTCGGCTTGCCAGGGTGTGGAGCGCGGAACCGGCCACGTCCGGATCGCGTTTGTAGGGATCAAGGGATCCCGTAGTTGAGGTCGTAGAAGGTCACGAGGGAGAGACATGGCGTTCAAGAAGCTGCTCGCGAGTCTGGGGGCCGGCGGGGCTTCGGTCGAGACGGTGCTGACCGAGGTCAACGTCGTTCCGGGCGGTGTCGTCCAGGGTGAGGTGCGGATCCAGGGCGGGTCCGTCAACCAGCAGATCGAGGGGCTGTCGGTCGGCCTGCAGGCCAAGGTCGAGGTGGAGAGCGGCGACCAGGAGTACAAGCAGGACATCGAGTTCACGAAGCTGCGGCTCGGGGGTGCCTTCGAACTGCAGGCTGGTGCCGTGCACGCGGTGCCGTTCGGGCTCGAGATCCCTTGGGAGACGCCGGTCACGACGATCGACGGGCAGACGCTGCGCGGCATGCACATCGGGGTGACCACCGAGCTGGAGATCGCCCGCGCCGTGGACTCCGGTGACCTGGACCCGATCAACGTCCACCCGCTGCCGGCGCAGAAGGCGATCCTGGACGCGTTCATCCAGCTGGGCTTCCGCTTCAAGAACGCGGACATGGAACGCGGTCACATCCGGGGGACGCGGCAGAAGCTGCCCTTCTACCAGGAGATCGAGTTCTTCCCGCCGTCGCAGTACCGGGGGCTGAACCAGGTCGAGCTGAGCTTCGTGGCCGACGAGCACGCGATGGACGTCGTGCTGGAGATGGACAAGAAGCCCGGCCTGTTCAGCGAGGGCAGTGACACGTTCCGTTCGTTCCAGGTGGGTCTGCTCGACTACCAGGCGACCGACTGGGCGGCGTACCTCAACCAGTGGCTGTCCGAGGTCGGCAGCAAGCGCAACTGGTTCTGAGGCGGTTACGCGTAGAGGGCCCGGAACGCCACACGGCGTTCCGGGCCCTCCGCGTGTGCTGGGCCGCGGTCGACGCGGGGACGCCGGTGAGGATTCTTCGGCGGCGCCTGCGGCTGGTGAATGATCGCCGCTCTGGGATCGGGCAACGGTATGTGACGGCGTGTAGGTCGTAGGCTCCGGAGGAAGTGCCTTTCCCGATCTATCAGGAGGTGTGTCGAGGTGACCGAGCCGAAGAGGCGGCCGCTGCCCCACGATTTCCATCCGCCGGTGCCGTCGTTCACGGTCACGAGCGAGGACGTGCAGGAGGGGGCGACGCTCAAGGACGCGCAGGTCCATGCGGCGGGGAACACCTCGCCGCAGTTGCGATGGGAGGGTTTCCCGCCCGGGACCAAGAGCTTCGCCGTGACCTGCTACGACCCCGACGCTCCGACGGGCAGCGGGTTCTGGCACTGGGTGCTGTTCGACATCCCGGCCTCGGTGACCGAGCTGCCGGCCGGGGCGGGCAGCGGCTCGTTCAAGGGGCTGCCGGCGGGTGCCGTGCAGGCGCGCAACGACTACGGCAGCAAGGACTTCGGCGGCGCCGCTCCGCCGCCGGGGGACGGGCCGCACCGGTACGTCTTCACGGTGTACGCGGTGGATCAGGAGAAGCTCGGTCCGGACGCGGACGCCTCGCCTGCCGTCGTGGGATTCAACCTGCGGTTCCACGCGATCGCCCGCGCCCAGCTGATCGGTGAGTACGAACATCCCACGGGGGGATGAGTCAGCTCATCGTTCATTGAACGTTTGCCCGTCTCTGGTCTTGGAAGTGATCAGAGGCGGGCATTTTGTTGCCGGGGGTCGCGGGGGTCACCTCCCGTGGAGCAGCAGATATTGCGTTGTCCATCTCGGCGTGCCCGGCCAGAGTTGATCCCAGCCCGCCACGGGGTGGGCCGGTGCACACAGGAGGTGGGCTGGTATGCGGGACACGCTGGTACTGAACGCGAGCTTCGAGCCGCTGTCGACGGTGACGTTGAACCGAGCCGTCGTCCTGGTGCTTCAGGACAAGGCCGTCGTCGAGCAGGCCCACCCCGAGTTGCGGATGCGCGGAGCCGAGGTCGACATACCGGCGCCGCGGGTGATCAGGCTGTGCCGGTACGTACGGGTGCCGTTCCGAAGACAAGCTCCGTGGTCGAGGCGGGGCGTGCTGGTCAGGGACCGGCACCGGTGCGCGTACTGCGGTCGTCGGGCGACGACCGTGGACCACGTGGTGCCGCGGGCGCAGGGGGGTCAGGACTCGTGGCTGAACACGGTCGCCTCGTGCGCGGAGGACAACCACCGTAAGGCGGACCGGACTCCGGAGCAGGCGGAGATGCCGTTGCTGCGGCAGCCGTTCGAGCCGACGCCGGCGGACGCGATGCTGTTGGCTTTGGGGCAGGAGGACTTCGCTGCCCTGCCCGCCTGGTTGGCCGGGGAAGCCGCTTAGCACTTGGCGAGAAGGCGGAGCCGCATATCGACACAGCCCCGCGCCCTTCAGGGCGCGGGGAACTGGCCGGAGTCGAAGAGAGCCCTCAGTCGATGGACGGCTTCTCGCGGCGTTCGCTGCCGCCGCCGTTGCCGGAGTTGTTGCCGCCGCCCGAACCGCCGCCGAGGTTGCCGAAGTTGCCCATGGCACCGGACAGCCCCTTGAGGGCGTCGCCGATTTCGCTGGGGACGATCCAGAGCTTGTTGGCGTCGCCCTCGGCGATCTTCGGGAGCATCTGCAGGTACTGGTAGGAGAGGAGCTTCTGGTCCGGGTCGCCTGCGTGGATCGCCTCGAAGACGGTGCGGACCGCCTGGGCTTCACCCTCGGCGCGCAGGGCCGCCGCCTTGGCCTCGCCTTCGGCGCGCAGGATCTGGGACTGCTTCTCGCCCTCGGCGGTGAGGATGGCGGCCTGGCGCGTGCCTTCCGCGGTGAGGATCGCGGCGCGCTTGTCACGGTCGGCGCGCATCTGCTTCTCCATCGAGTCCTGGATGGAGGTCGGCGGCTCGATGGCCTTCAGTTCCACGCGGTTGACGCGGATGCCCCACTTGCCGGTGGCCTCGTCGAGGACGCCGCGCAGGGCCGCGTTGATCTCCTCGCGGGAGGTCAGGGTCCGCTCCAGGTCCATGCCGCCGATGATGTTGCGGAGGGTGGTGACGGTGAGCTGCTCGATCGCCTGGATGTAGCTGGCGACCTCGTAGGTCGCGGCCCGCGCGTCGGTGACCTGGTAATAGATGACCGTGTCGATGTTGACCACCAGGTTGTCCTGGGTGATCACCGGCTGCGGCGGGAACGGCACGACCTGCTCGCGCAGGTCGATGCGGTTGCGGATGGTGTCGATGAACGGGACGACGATGTTGAGGCCCGCGTTGAGCGTCCGCGTGTAGCGGCCGAAGCGCTCCACGATGGCGGCGCTCGCCTGCGGGATGACCTGGATCGTCTTGATCAGGGCGATGAAGACCAACACCACCAGAATGACCAGGACGATGATGACCGGTTCCATCGCGGCTCCCCGTACCTTTCTCCGCCTCGGCGCTTTCGGAAGATCTTATGTCTGTTGAAGATCTTGCTGGTCGAGTCTGACAGACCGTCGTGCGGCTCGCGAGGTGTTCTGTTCACTTGCGTCGTGCGGGAGTTGTGCAAGGTCAGATGACGATCGCCGTGGCTCCTTCGATGTCCACGACGTCGACTTCCTGGCCTACGTCGTAGGCGCGATCGGTGTCGAGTGCGCGCGCCGACCAGACCTCCCCGGCGAGCTTGATACGACCGCCCGAGCCGTCCACTCGCTCCAGCACGACGGCCTGTTTGCCCTTCAACGCGTCGATGCCGGTGGCGAGTTGGGGACGCTGTTTGCTGTGCCGGATCGCGATGGGGCGTACGACGGCGATGAGGGCGACGGAGACGACGATGAAGACGAGCACCTGGGCGACGGCTCCGAGACCGAGGCCCGCGGCGATCGCGGCGGCGACGGCGCCGACCGCGAGCATGCCGAACTCGGGCATCGCGGTCACGACGAGCGGGATTCCGAGCGCTGCCGCGCCGACGAGCCACCACACCCATGCGTCGATGTCGTTCACACGGTCATGGTAGGGCCGCGGGTCTGGTCGCGGACAGGGCGCACAGGGGCAGCACCGGGTCAGGACAGTGGCAGGCCCTGGGCCGTCCAGCGGTCGCCGACCTGTTCCACGACGAGCGGGAGGCCGAAGCAGAGGGAGAGGTTGCGGGAGCTGAGTTCGAGCTCGACCGGGCCCGCGGCGAGGACCTTGCCCTGGCGGATCATGAGGACGTGGGTGAAGCCGGGGGCGATCTCCTCGACATGGTGCGTGACCATGATCATCGAGGGGGCGACGGGGTCGCGGGCGAGCCGGCCGAGACGGCGTACGAGGTCCTCGCGGCCGCCGAGGTCGAGGCCGGCGGCGGGCTCGTCGAGGAGGAGGAGCTCGGGGTCGGTCATCAGGGCGCGGGCGATGAGGGTGCGCTTGCGCTCGCCCTCGGAGAGGGTGCCGAACTTCCGGTCGAGGTACTCGCTCATGCCGAGGCGGTCGAGGAAGGCGCGGGCGCGCTGCTCGTCGACGTCCTCGTACTCCTCCTGCCAGCCGGCCGTCATGCCGTAGGCGGCGGTCAGCACGGTCTGCAGGACCGTCTGGCGCTTGGGGAGCTTGTCGGCGAGGGCGATGCCGGCCATACCGACGCGCGGGCGCAGCTCGAAGACGTCGGTGCCGGGCTTGCCGAGGGTCTCGCCGAGGACGGAGACGGTGCCGGCGCTGGGGAAGAGGTAGGTGGAGGCGATGTTCAGGAGGGTCGTCTTGCCGGCCCCGTTGGGACCGAGGATGACCCAGCGCTCGCCCTCCTTGACCGACCAGGAGACCTGGTCCACGAGAGCCCGGCCCTCACGGACCACGGATACGTCCTGAAGCTCCAGAACATCGCTCATGAGCGCGTTGTCTCCCCTTGCAGTGTGGCCGGTCGGTTGTCGCGGGCGCCTGTGGCTCGCACCGCCGCGCGTGGGTGGGCGCGGCCTCTTCGGGAAAATCTACGCCACCGGTCGGGCGGCCCGTTCCATCGGTCCGGTCCTTAGGGTGGGGGCATGCTCTCGGAACCGCGCTCTGGTCGCCTCACCGCTTGGGGAAATGCCCTGTTGGCCGGATTTGTCTCGCCGGACGATGCCGTCGTCGCCATCGTCGGCGAGGATGCCGTGCACCGGGTGGAGGGGCTGCCCGGCGAGTCGGGGCCCGTCGGGCTCACGCTCGCGCTGGGGCGGCTGCGGACGCTCGGTGTGAGCGGGCTGCGGGTGGCGCTGCCCGCGCCGGGGCATCCGCTGGGCCTCAGCGGGCCGCCCGAGTTCAACGCGCGGGCGCTGGAGGCGGAGGAGGCGGTGATCGGTCACGGCGCCGGGTACGGGCTCGTGCCCGAGGTGTACGAGGCCGGACCCGAGGGTGATGTGCACGTCGAGGTCGTGTGGCACTGCCTGCCGGTGCGGGAGGCTCCGCCGGCCGATGTGCCGTCGCTGGGCGAGGCGGAGCGGGAGCTGGCGGAGGCGCTGCGGGACGCGACGGCGGTGCTGTCGCGGCTGGACCTGGCGGGGTCGGGGCCGGTGGCGGAGGCGGCGATCGACGCGTACCGGGCTCGGGCCGAGCGGGGGCGGGACATGTTGGCGCCGGGGTATCCGCCCCGGGCGGTGCGGGTGCTGGAGATGGCGCAGCGGGTGGGGCTGCTGGTGTCGCTGGCGTTCGAGAACGGGCCTGGCGGTGCGGTGAGCTCCGCTGAGATGGCGGCGCGGGCGGAGGCGTTGCGGCCTGTTGAGCGGACGGCTCGGCGGGCGCAGGTCGCCGCGTACAACTCCGTTGTGGAGGGGCGGGAGCGGGGGATGCGGTGAGCGTGGGTTTCTGGTTGGCGTTTCCTGGTGTGGGCGTCCCTGGGGGCTCTGCCCCCAGGCCCCCGTGTCGGCCCTGAAGGGGCCTCGTCCTCAAACGCCGGACGGGCTGGTTGTGCGGGCCTGCGTTGAAAGGTCCCGGCAGGGCAAGGGGCAAGCAGGCCGGCCTCCCCCGGTGGGGGCCGGGGGAGGCCGGAGGTCAGTGCGGGTTCGGGTGAGGGCTCAGTGGTTGAGGCCCTGGTTGCCGAAGGCCGGGTTCAGCACGCCGATGACGTTCACGCTGTTGCCGACGACGTTGACCGGGACGGCTACCGGGGCCTGGACGAGGTTGCCCGAGACGACGCCCGGCGAGCTCTTGGCCTCGCCGAGGGCCGTGGCGCCCTCGGTGGCGGAGGCCATGCCGGCGCCCGCGGCGATCAGCCCGCCGGCCACCATCGTCACAGCCGCTGCCTTCTTCAGGTTCTTCACTTCTGACCCCTCCTAGCGATGACCGCGGCAGTCGCCGTGGTCCGTACTGGAGAACGGCGGGGGCCCGCGAAGGATGCGCCATCCGGGGGACATTCCCACGACGGTATGAATCTCGGATCGGAAGTTAACCTTCCCTGTTGCCGGCCCGGCCCGTCTCAGCCGGCCACGCCATGGCGTACGGCCCACAGGGCGGCCTGGGTGCGGTCCGCGAGGTCGAGCTTCATCAGGATGTTCGAGACATGCGTCTTGACCGTCTTCTCGGACAGGACCAGGGCGCGGGCGATCTCGCGGTTGGAGCGGCCGTCCGCTATCAGCCCGAGCACCTCGCGCTCCCGTTCGGTGAGCGAACCGCCTCTCCCCTGGCCCGAGTTGGCCTCGTCCTGAGAGAGGAGCGCGCCGGCCACCTCCGGCTGGAGCAGGATGTGGCCGGCGTGGACCGAGCGGATGGCGCCGGCGAGGGCGTCGGGGTCCACGTCCTTGTAGACGTACCCGGCGGCGCCCGCGCGCAGGGCCGGGACCACCGTGCGCTGTTCGGTGAAGCTGGTGACGATCAGCACGCGCGCGGGGTTGTCGAGTTCGCGGAGCCTGCGCAGGGCCTCGACGCCGTCCATGCCGGGCATCTTGACGTCCATCAGGACGACGTCCGGTTTCAGCTCCTCGGCGAGGGCGACTCCGTCGGCGCCGTCGGCGGCCTCGCCGACGACCTCGATGTCGTCCTGCACTTCGAGGAAGGTGCGCAGGCCTCGGCGGACGACCTGGTGGTCGTCGACGAGCAGCACCTTGATTGCGTCAGCCACCGGGAGCCTCCATCTCGATCGTGGTGCCCTTGCCGGGCCCCGATTCCACCGTGAGCGTGCCGCCGACCCCGCTCGCCCGGTCCCGCATCGACACCAGGCCCAGGTGGCGGCCGGCCCGGCGGGTGGTCGTCGGGTCGAAGCCGGCGCCGTCGTCCGTGACGCGCAGGACCGTGTGCTGGCCGCGCTTGTGGAGGGTGACCTCGACCCGCTCCGCTCCGGAGTGGCGCAGCGCGTTGTGCAGGGCCTCCTGGGCGACCCGGAGCAGGGCCTCCTCCTGGGCGGCGGGCAGGGCGCGGACACCGTGGCTGGTGAAGGTCACGCGCGCGCTGTGGGCGCGGTCAAGGACCTGGATCTGGGTGCGGAGGGTCGCGACGAGGCCGTCCTCGTCGAGGGCCGCGGGACGGAGCTCCACCACCGCGGCGCGCAGTTCGTCGGCCGCTTCCGCGGCCAGCGCGGCGACCTGCTGCAACTCGCCCTTCGCGCGCGAGGGGTCGCGGTCGACGAGGGCGGCGGCCGCCTGGGCCGTGAGGCGCAGGGAGAACAGCTTCTGGCTGACCGCGTCGTGCAACTCGTGGGCCAGCCGGGAGCGTTCCTCGGCGATGGTCAGCTCGCGGCTGCGTTCGTACAGGCGGGCGTTGGTGAGGGCTATGGCGGCGTGCTGGGCGAGGATCGAGAGCAGTTCCTCGTCGTCCTCGGTGAAGCGGCAGCTGCCCTCGGGCTCGGGGCAGTTCTTGTTGGCGAGGAACAGCGCGCCGATGACCTCGTCGCCGTCGCGGATGGGCAGGCCCAGGAAGTCGGACATGTCCGGGTGCGCCGACGGCCAGCCCTCGAAGCGGGGGTCCTCGCGGACGTCGGCGAGGCGCTCGACCTTGGCCTCCTGGAGCATCGCGGCGAGGATGCCGTGCTGACGCGGGAGCGGGCCGATGGCCTTCCACTGCTCGTCGCTGACGCCGTCGACGACGAACTGGGCGAACCCGCCGTGGTCGTCCGGAACGCCCAGAGCGGCGTATTGCGCGTCGAGCAGCTCACGGGCGGAGGCGACGATCGTCTTGAGGACGTCGCGCACCTCCAGGTGCCTGCTCATGGCCAGCAGCGCGGTGCTCACCGCGGCCAGGCCGGACCGGGGGCCTTGACTCATGCCCTCACGGTACCGGCGGGGTGTGACAGCGCGGATCGGACCTGTGACGGCCGCGGGCTGCGGCGGGAGACCTAGGTCGGAGGTCCCCGGTACAGCGGCCGAGGGCGCAGGGACCAGGTGTGCGGGCGTACGACGAAGGGCCCCTCTCGCTTGCGTCCCGCGTCCGAGGCGGGGCCGGCGGGCCGGTTCCTAGGTTGGGGGCATCGCCGGACGGAGGCGGATCGGACGAGGGGACGGTTGTCATGCCGGTAGCGATCATCACGGGTGCCTCGAAGGGGCTGGGGCGGGCGTTGGCGCAGGCGCTGGCCGCGCGGGGCTGGGATCTGGTGCTCGACGCCAGGACGGCGGGGGTGCTGAAGGAGACGGCGGCGGCCGTGGCGTCCTACGGGACCCGGGTCGAGGCCCGCGTGGGGGATGTCACGGATGCGGGGCACCGGGCCGAGCTGGTGGCGGCCGCCTGGCGCCTCGGCGGTTGCGACCTGCTGGTGAACAACGCCAGTGCGCTGGGCGCCGAGCCGCTGGTACGGCTGGAGAAGCTGTCGCTGGACGGGCTGCGGCGGGCGCTGGAGGTGAATGTCGTGGCGGCGCTGGGGCTGGTCCAGGAGGCGCTGCCGCTGCTGCACGGGGCGCGGGAGGGTGCGGTGATCACCGTCAGTTCGGACGCGGCCGCCGAGGCGTACGCGACGTGGGGCGGCTATGGGGCGTCCAAGGCGGCCCTGGACCAGTTGGCGGCGGTGCTCGGGGAGGAGGAGCCGGGGCTTCGGGTGTGGGCGGTGGATCCCGGGGACATGGCCACGGACCTGTACGCGGCGGCCGTGCCGGACGACGACGATCCCCGGCCGGATCCGGCCGGGGTGGCGCCGGCCTTTCTGCGGCTGCTGGACGAGCGGCCGGCGAGCGGCCGGTACGCGGCTCCGGGCCTGCTGGAGGGACGGCGATGACGCTTGCCGTGCACGTGCCGGAGGAGTTGTCGGCGCGGGTGCCGGCCGAGCAGCGCGGGCCGGGGCGGGACCGAGGCGACGTACGGCTGCTGGTGTCGCGGGGGACGGACGTGGCGCAGCACACGTTCCGGGAGCTGCCGTGCCTGCTGCGGGCCGGGGACCTGCTCGTGGTGAACACCTCGCCGACACTGGCGGCGGCCGTGGACGGGCGGGTCGGGCACGCGCGCGTGGTGGTGCACTTCTCCACGCGCGGGGACGACGGCCGATGGGCGGTGGAGCTGCGGGATCCGGACGGGAAGGGCACCACGCGCGCGCGTGCGGGAGGGCCGGCGGGGACGCGGGTGCGGCTGCCCGGGGGTGTGCAGCTGGTGCTGGAGGAGCCGCTGGGCCCGGGGAGCGGGCGGTTGTGGTGGGCGCGGGTGTCCGCCGGCGGGGCGGTACCGGGGCTGCTGCGGGAGCACGGGCGTCCCATCCGCTACTCCTATACGGAGCGGGATCAGCCGCTGTCCGTCTACCAGACGGTGTTCGCGCTGCCGTCGGCCGACGGGGCGGGCAGCGCGGAGATGCCCAGTGCGGCGCGGCCCTTCACGCCGGGGCTGGTGGCGGAGCTGGTGAGCCGCGGGGTGCAGTTCGCGCCGATCACGCTGCACACCGGGGTGGCCTCGGCGGAGGCGCACGAGCCGCCGTATCCGGAGCGGTTCGCGGTGCCGGAGGCGTCGGCCCGGCTGATCAACGCGGTGAAGGCCGGGGACAGGCGGGTGATCGCGGTCGGCACGACGGCCGTGCGGGCCGTGGAGTCGGCGGCCGGGGCGGACGGGGTCGTACGCGCGCGTGCGGGGTGGACGGATCTCGTCGTCACTCCCGCGCGCGGGGTGCGGGTGGTGGACGGGCTGCTGACCGGGCTGCACGAGCCGGAGGCCTCGCATCTGCTGATGCTGGAGGCGGTGGCGGGACGGGCGGCGATCGACCGGGGCTACGACGAGGCTCTGCGCGGGCGCTACCTGTGGCACGAGTTCGGGGACGTGCACCTCATCCTCCCGAGCTCAGGACCCTGACGCAGAGCATTGCTTTGGCAACCAGCAGTGAGAACGGGACGGGGGCCGTGTGAGCCCGCACATAGGGCGCAGATCACCTACGAGGGTCAATAGGAGATAAAGCGGGCACCGGTGAGCGGGGCAGATGGTTCTATCTGTCCCGATTTGCCCTTCCCCGGTCCACTATCGAGGATCGTACGTCACACCTTTGCCTGCCCTTTTTGCGGCCGCTAAGAATTGCTCTCGTCGCTCAGCGCCGTGGGTCTCCCCCGCGGCGCTCGTGCCGAAAGCACCCGCTGTCCGCCGTCGGACGAAGAGAGCGACCTCCGCGCTATTCGAAGAGGTCCTTCCGCATGCCCAAGAACACTCACAAGATCGCGATCGCGGGTGCCGCCACCCTCGGCGCCGCCGCCCTCGCCTTCTCCGTGGTGCCGGCCGACGCGCAGACGACCACTACGGACGCCGTCTCCTCGGCCCGGGTCGCCTACAGCTCCGAGCCGGTGCAGGACGTCAAGGCCAGCGTGACCGACCAGCTGGCCCAGGCGAGCGTGAAGGTCGACGCCATCGAGGCGAAGAAGAAGGCCGCCGCCGACGCCGCCGCCAAGAAGAAGGCCGCCGCCGAGGCCGCCGCGAAGGCCGCCGCCGCCGAGAAGAAGGCCGCTGCGGAGGCCGCCGCGAAGGCCGCCGCCGCGAAGAAGAAGGCTGCCGCCGCTGCCGCCGCCAAGAAGAAGGCCGCCGCCGCGCGCAAGGCGAAGGAGGCCGCGAGCCGGTCCGCCAAGCGCGTCGTGATCAAGAAGGCGACCGTCAAGAAGTACGCCGACAACCTCGACGGCTGGATCAAGCACTCCCTGGACATCATGAAGTCCAAGGGCATCCCGGGCAGCTACCACGGCCTGCACAAGAACATCATGCGGGAGTCCTCGGGCAACCCGAACGCGATCAACGACTGGGACATCAACGCCATCAACGGCATCCCGTCCAAGGGTCTGCTCCAGGTGATCCCGCCGACGTTCGCCGCGTACCACGTCTCCGGCACGTCCTGGAACATCTACGACCCGGTCGCCAACATCACCGCCGCCGCGAACTACGCGGCCGACAAGTACGGCTCGATCGACAACGTCAACAGCGCGTACTGAACACCCCTTCCATACGCCGATGGGCGGCGCCCCCGTAGCAGGGGCGCCGCCCGTCGGCGTACTGCGTGAGCGACTACTTGCGCATGACCTCGGGCTCGTGGCGGCGCAGGAAGCGAGCCACGAAGAAGCCGCAGATCACGCCGAGGACGATCAGCGCGGCCATGTCCATGCCCCAGGCGCCGACGGTGTGCTCCCACAGCGGATCGGTCTCGCCGCCGTCCTTGGGCGGGCTGATCTTGTTGAAGTCCAGCGTGGCGCCGGCGGCCGCGACGGCCCAGCGCGAGGGCATCAGATACGAGAACTCGTTGACGCCGACCGCGCCGTTCAGGGTGAACAGGCAGCCGGTGAAGACGACCTGGATGATCGCGAACATGACCAGCAGCGGCATGGTCTTCTCGGCCGTCTTCACCAGCGACGAGATGACCAGGCCGAACATCATCGAGGTGAAGCCCAGCGCCATGATCGGGATGGAGAGCTCGAACATGGTGGCGCTGCCGAGGACCAGGCCCTCCTTGGGGATCTCCCGGCTGGCGAAGCCGATCACGCCGACCATCAGGCCCTGCAGCACGGTGACCACGCCGAGCACGAACACCTTGGACATCAGGTACGCGGAGCGGGACAGGCCGGTGGCGCGCTCCCGCTCGTAGATGACCCGTTCCTTGATCAGCTCGCGGACGGAGTTCGCCGCGCCCGCGAAGCAGGCGCCGACCGCGAGGATGAGCAGGACGGTGGTGGCCGTGCCGTTGGGGATGATCCGGCCGGTCTTCGGGTTGGCCGGGTTGGGCAGCAGGCTGTTGCCGGAGTCGATGAGCAGGCTCACCGCGCCGAGGACGGCCGGCAGGATCACCGTCAGGGCCAGGAAGCCCTTGTCAGAGGCGATCACCGAGACATAGCGGCGCACCAGTGTGACGAACTGCGACATCCAGCCCTGCGGCTTCGGCGGCTTCATCGCCTGCATCGGCGGCATCTGTACGGACTGCGGTGCGATGGCGTCGATGTCCGCGGCGTACATCTGGTAGTGCTGCGAGCCCTTCCAGCGTCCCGCCCAGTCGTAGTCGCGGTAGTTCTCGAAGGCGGAGAAGACGTCGGCCCAGGTGTCGTAGCCGAAGAAGTTCAGCGCCTCCTCGGGCGGGCCGAAGTAGGCGACGGCGCCGCCGGGCGCCATCACGAGCAGCTTGTCGCAGATCGCGAGCTCGGCCACGGAGTGCGTGACGACGAGGACCGTGCGGCCGTCGTCGGCGAGGCCCCGCAGCAGCTGCATGACATCGCGGTCCATGCCCGGGTCGAGGCCCGAGGTGGGCTCGTCGAGGAAGATCAGCGACGGCTTGGTGAGCAGCTCCAGGGCCACCGAGACGCGCTTGCGCTGGCCGCCGGAGAGGGAGGTGACCTTCTTCTCCTTGTGGATGTCCAGCTTCAGCTCGCGCAGCACCTCGTCGATGCGGGTGTCGCGCTCCGCCGGGGTGGTGTCGGCGGGGAAGCGGAGCTTGGCCGCGTACTTCAGGGCCTTCTTGACGGTCAGTTCCTTGTGCAGGATGTCGTCCTGCGGGACCAGACCGATGCGCTGGCGCAGCTCGGCGAACTGCTTGTAGAGGTTGCGGTTGTCGTAGAGGACGTCGCCCTGGTTGGCGGGCCGGTAGCCGGTGAGCGCCTTGAGCAGGGTGGACTTGCCGGAACCCGATGGTCCGATGACCGCGATCAGCGACTTCTCCGGGACGCCGAAGGAGACGTCCTTGAGGATCTGCTTGCCGCCGTCGACCGTGACGGTCAGGTGCCGGGCGGAGAAGGAGACCTCACCGGTGTCGACGAACTCCTCGAGGCGGTCGCCGACGATCCGGAACGTCGAGTGGCCGACGCCGACGATGTCGGCGGGGCCCAACTGGACCGAGCCGCCCTTGGGGATCGGCTGGCCGTTGACGTAGGTGCCGTTGTGCGAGCCGAGGTCGCGGATCTCCATCCGGCCGTCGGGCGTCGAGTGGAACTCGGCGTGGTGACGGGAGACCTGCAGGTCCGAGACGACCAGCTCGTTCTCCAGGGCACGGCCGATGCGCATCACGCGGCCGAGGGAGAACTGGTGGAACGTGGTGGGGCTGCGGTCGCCGTAGACCGGCGGCGCCCCCGCGCCACCACCGGGAACCTTCTGCGCGTAGCCCGCGGCTGGCCCCTGCTGCGGGACCTGCGGTGCGGCCTGCTGCGGCTGCTGCCAGCCGGCCTGCGCGGCCTGCGGTTGCGGGGCCTGCTGGGCCCAGCCCGGGTTCGCGGCCTGCGCGGCGAAGGGCTGCTGCTGCGGCTGCGCGACGGGCGCCTGTGCCCCCGTCAGGTTGACGCGCGGCCCGTCGGTCGCGTTGCCCAGGTGCAGCGCCGAGCCAGGGCCGAGCTCCAGTTGATGGATCCGTTGGCCCTGCGCGAACGTGCCGTTGGTGCTGCCGTGGTCCTCGACGACCCAACTGCGGCCGTTGAAGCTGACCGTGGCGTGACGCCAGGAGACCCTGGCGTCGTCGAGGACGATATCTCCCTGCGGATCACGTCCGAGGGTGTATGTCCTGGACGGATCGAGCGTCCAGGTGCGTCCGTTCAATTCCAGTACGAGTTCCGGCACTCCAGCCCCACTGAGTTGTCCCCCGAGTTACCCCCATCAACAGGGAGTCTAGGGATGTCGAACATCGGGGGGAACTATTTCAGTAGCGGCCCCCTGACCGAAAGTCGGGCCTTGTGAAGAGCGTGCACGAGCGTATCGGCCGTTCCCGTTGACGGGGTTGAAACCTGCCCGGAGAGTGGTAAAAGCACGCGAGGGGGGACGGAAGCGGCGATCTTCGCCGCTGCGCGCCGCGGATCGGGGGGTCTGCATGAGTGCCGGCACAGGTGTCGAAGGCAGGGGGAGCGCGGCGCGCGGCGGGGGCGTGCCGTGGACGGACGTGCTGCTGACCGCCGTTGCCGCGGTGAGCTGGGCGTTGATCGGGATGGCGGGGACGGCGGCGCTCGGACTGCAGCTGCTGAAGGCGGACTCGGCGGGCTCGTTGGGCCCGATGACGGCCGCGGTGGTGGCCCTGGGGGCCGGGGGCTCGGTGACCCCGTCCGGCGATGTGTCCGCCTTCGGGCTCACGGGCGCGGAGGCGAACACCGCCGTCGAGATCACGCCATTGGGGGTGAGCCTGGTGGGTGCGCTGCTGCTGTCGTGGTTCTTCCTGCGGTCCCTTCGTGCGGCCGGAGTCGTGATCGCCCCGGCCGAACTCCTCGCCCGCGTCGGCGCGGTGGTCGCGGTGTTCGTGGCGATGCTCGGCGGGCTGGTCTGGGCGGGGCACGACGTCATCACCTTCGACGGCGGCGCACTGGGCCTGGACGACCTGCCCGGCGGAGGCGGGGGCGGGGGCGGGGGCCTGGAGATCCCCGGGCTCGGGGACGTCGGGGACATCGGCGGGCTGCTGCCCGACCGGCTCGGCGACCTGGTCGAGGCGAAGGCCGCGGTCGGCTTCACCGTCGACGTGGCGCCGACGCTGCTCGGCGGCCTCGGCTGGTGCCTCGGCATCCTGCTGATCGCTCTGCTGGCCTCGCGCCGCACGCCGCTGCCGCGCGGCTGGGAGGCGGTGCACCGCGTGGTGCGGCCGGCGGCGTCCGCCGTCGTCACCGTGCTGCTGGTGGCGGTGTCGGCCGGATTCGCCGCGGCCGCGTACGCGGCGATCGGCGACGACCATCCCCGGCGGATCGCGGGAGCGGCGCTGCTCGGCGCGCCGAACGGGGTCTGGCTGGGCATCCCGATCGGCCTGTTCGTCCCCTGGGACGGACACGCGACGGGAGCCCTGACGAACGTCCTCCCGGACCCCCTCGACGACCTCCTCAGGGTCGGCGCCGACCAGCGGGTGACCCTGCCCCGCCTGGCCGAACTGGACAGCCGCGTGTGGCTGCTGGGAGTGGCGACGGCCCTGATGATGCTGCTGGCGGGAGTCCTGACAGCGGTACGAACGCCCTGGGGCGGGAGGGGGTTCGGCGGGAGGTCTACGGGCGGGACGGCGCCGGCGGGGCTCGATGCGGGGGCGAATGCGGCTGGTTCGGGGGCCGGAGCGTGGCCGGGCTGGGGGGCCGGGTCGGGCTCGGGGGCCGGGTCGGGCTCGGGGGCGGGTTCCCGAGGGTGGGCGGGTTCCGGGGCGGATGTGAGTGGGGCAGGGGGCGCGGGCTCGGGAGGCGGGGCCCGGCCAGGGTCACGGGCTGAGGCCGGTGCGGGGGCGGCCGGGAGGGCTGGGGCCGGAAAGGATGCGGGGTACGGGCGTGGTGTGGGCGGGGCGGACTGGAACGGGGAGCGTGCGCGCGGCGGGGAAAGGCCGGGCGAGTGGGCAGGGCCGGGGTCGGGCGGAGCTCGGCGAGGATCGGCCGCAGGGTCTGCCGGGAGAGGGGCGGGCTCGCGAAGGGGCGGTGTCGTCGGGTTCGTCGGGTGGTGTGCTGTGCGGCTGGGGGTGGCGAGTGCCTTGGCGTTGACGTTGGTCGTCTGGTTGACGGAGGTGTCCGTGAACGCCTCGTTGTCGGTGCTGGGGTTCGATGCGTTCGGGGCAGGGCTGGAATTGCGCGGGCATCTCGGGACGGCGCTGCTGCTGGGGGTCGCGTGGGGCGCGGGAGCGGGGGGCGCCGGTGGGCTGCTGGCGTGTGCCTCGGGGGCGGCGGGGCGGCGGGCGGCGCCGCTGGCACGGGGTGACGTGGGGAGCGCCGCGGCGGAGGATCCCGGCCAGGACCGTGGGCTGACGGGGGTGGCCGGCGACGGGGCGGGGCCGTACGCGCCGGGCGCCTCGTACCGGCCGCCGAATCCGGCGACCAATCCCTACCTGCGGCTGCCGGACGAGCTGCTGGAGGTGCAGGACGCGCGGCCGGAGGCGGCGCGGGGCGAGGGCGACAGGACCGAGCGGTCGAGGCCGTACGAGAGCTCCCGGCGGGGCGAGCCGCCGGCGACGGGCGGGCGTCCGCCGGAGGTCCCGCCGGGCCGGGACGACGTCTACGGCGCACCGACCGTGGTCCGGCCGATCGGGCCGCCGCCCCGCTCACCGCGTCGGCCCCCCGGCCCGCGCCCCGGCGCGCGGCCGTCGTCCGGGCCGGACGAGGGACCGCCTCCGCCGCCTCCCCCACCGCCGCCTCCCCCGCCGAGGACGCCGAAAGGGCAGCGGTGATGCCCGCGGGAGAACGTTGCGGGAGACTGTTGAGGTGCGCGCCACCTCGCGGACATCCACTGTTCCCTGTCCGTCAGGCGGACCTCGGCGGCGGAAGGCACTGGGTGCCGGATACGGTGGAGACACCATGAGCGCTTTGCAGACTTCGTCCTCCGACGTCCCCACGCTCCTTGTCAAGATCTTCGGCAAGGACAGGCCGGGCATCACGGCCGGCCTCTTCGACACCCTCGCCGCCTACTCCGTCGACGTGGTCGACATCGAGCAGGTCGTCACCCGAGGCCGGATGGTGCTGTGCGCGCTCGTGACCGAGCCGCCGACCGGCCTGGAGGGGGAGCTGCGGTCGACGGTCCACAGCTGGGCCGAGTCGATGAAGATGCAGGCGGAGATCATCTCCGGCCTCGGCGACAACCGGCCGCGCGGCCTCGGCCGGTCGCTGGTCACCGTGCTCGGGCATCCGCTCACCGCGGAGGCCACGGCGGCGATCGCCTCGAAGATCACGAAGGCCGGCGGCAACATCGACCGTATCTTCCGGCTCGCCAAGTACCCCGTCACCGCCGTCGAGTTCGCCGTCTCCGGTGTGGAGACCGAGCCGCTGCGCACCGCCCTGGTCCTGGACGCGGCGGCGCTCGGCGTGGACGTCGCCGTGGTGGACGCCGGCCTGTACCGGCGGGCCCAGCGGCTCGTCGTCATGGACGTCGACTCCACCCTCATCCAGGACGAGGTGATCGAGCTCTTCGCCGCACACGCCGGCTGCGAGAACGAGGTCGCCGAGGTGACGGCTGCCGCGATGCGCGGTGAGCTCGACTTCGAGCAGTCGCTGCACGCACGCGTGGCGCTGCTGGAGGGGCTGGACGCCTCGGTCGTGGACAAGGTGCGCGCCGAGGTGCGGCTGACGCCGGGTGCGCGCACGCTGATCCGGACGCTGAAGCGGCTCGGCTATCAGGTGGGCGTGGTCTCCGGCGGTTTCACCCAGGTCACCGACGATCTGCAGGAGCGGCTCGGGCTGGACTTCGCCCAGGCGAACACGCTGGAGATCGTCGACGGCCGGCTGACCGGCAGGGTCACGGGCGAGATCGTGGACCGTGCGGGCAAGGCGCGGCTGCTGCGCAGGTTCGCCGCCGAGGCGGGCGTACCGCTGTCGCAGACCGTGGCGATCGGTGACGGCGCCAACGACCTGGACATGCTGAACGCAGCCGGTCTCGGGGTCGCCTTCAACGCCAAGCCGGTGGTGCGCCAGGCGGCGCACACGGCGGTGAACGTGCCGTTCCTGGACACAGTCCTGTATCTGCTGGGCATCACCCGCGAAGAGGTCGAGGCCGCGGAGACGCACGACGAGCGGTAGGCCCCCGCGCGGACCCGGACGCGACGGGGAGGGCCCGGCGCCGTCGATGCTTCGACGGCGCCGGGCCCTCGCGCGTGCGAGGGTGGGTTACTCGGAGGGCGCCCAGTAGTCGAGCAGCGTGGCCGCGCCCGGTTCCAGGGACTTCCAGGAGCCGTCGAAGGAGACGACGGCGAAGGCGGCGGCCGGGAATCCGCGGCGGTGCATCCGCTCGCCCGCGTCGCCGTCGGCTTGGCCGGACAGGACGTCGGCGAGGCCCTGGACGCCGGGGTTGTGGCCGATCAGGACGAGGTTGCGCACGTCGTCCGGCGTCTCGTTGAGCAGGGCGATGAGCTCGCCCGGCGAGGCCTCGTAGATCCGCTCCTCGTAGACGGTTTTCGGCCGCTGTGGGAACTCCTGGACGGCGAGCTTCCACGTCTCCCTGGTCCGGACCGCGGTGGAGCACAGGGCCAGGTCGAAGGGGATGCCGGAGTCGGTCAGCTTGCGTCCGGCGACTGCGGCGTCCTTTCGGCCCCGCTCAGCGAGCGGACGCTCGTGGTCGGTCACCTGTGGCCAGTCGGCTTTCGCATGGCGGAAGAGGACGATCCTGCGGGGTTCTGCGACGCTCATGTATCCCAGCTTCGCATGAAACAGGCCATGGGGCGCAGGGAGTTGACATGCGGCTTCACCAGCGGTCCGAAGGCGGCCGGAGCCGCCCGTGCGGGGGTGCGAAAGCCACCGTCCTACTGTGCGATCAGCTGCTGTACGCGCTCGACGAGGTGGGGTATCGCCGGGTCGCCGGTGGCCGCGTGGGCGTCGGCGGGGTTCAGTATCAGCACGAAGAGGATGACGAAGGCGAGGGTCGGGAGGGCGAGGGCCCACCAGGGCAGCCGGGTGTCGACGCCGCCCGGGGTGGCCGACCGGGGCCGGGTGTGCGTAGGGGCCGGCATGGGTGCCTCCGCTGTCTTCGAGGGGTCCACGGTCCCTGGACCGTGGTCCGTGGCAGTGATCCGCGTCGCGGTCACACCTCGAAGTTACGGAATCGGCGGCCGTCAACCCATCCGGAGATCCACCCACTTGACCCTGACCTCCACCCCCTAGGGGACAGGGGGGTTAACCCCCGTTATGTTCTTCGCGGTCCTGCAACGGGGCCGCTGGCCTCCGGGCCCGGCATGACTGTGTCCCCCTGTCGAAGGCATGACCTGGGGGG
>NZ_JBITCT010000091.1:0-20072 GCF_044453465.1 Streptomyces sp. NPDC051677 | reverse complement strand
CGAACAGGCGACGGCCGAACCAACGAATCTGAACACCCATCAACCCCTGCTGACCAGCTGATCAGCACATCCCGCATGACGGGGGAACCTCAGTCGGGCGACGCGATCGGCGCCATGGTGCGGATCTCGCTGGTGCGGCCGGGCGGCAACGAACCGACCAGTCCGCCCGTCGCCAGATCCCATGACCGCAGGGCACCGCTCCTGTGGGCGGTGACGAGAACGGTGCGTCCGTCCGGCAGGGGCGCCGCCGCCATCGCCGTGAGGACATCCGTATCGCCCGTGTGAAGCTGCCCGGCGGTTTCGCCGGTACGCAGATCCCACAGCCAGACGGTGGTGTCGCTGCGGGTGGCGAGCAGCGTTCGCCCGTCGGGGACCGTCACAGGTGCCACAAGGCCGGCCCAGCCGACGTCCTCCGGCTCGGCCGGTGGCTCCACTGCGGTGGGATCCCACAACCAGACCGCACCACCGGGCACTTCTCCCGCGAGCAGTGTGGGGCCATCCGGCAACGGAACCGCTGCCACCACGGCGGGGACGCGGTTCGCCCCCAGGTCACCGATTCGGCGCCCGGATGCCGGGTCCCACAGCCCCGACCCGATCGACAGCAGTGTCGTCCCGTCGGCCATGGGGACGGGACGCAGCCCGAGACCCGAGATGGGCCCGCCGACCGGAGCACCGGTTGCCACGTCCCACAGCCGCACCGTCTCGTGATCGTCGTCATTGAAGGACAAGGCCAGCAGCCTGCCTCCGTCGGGCAGCTGCACCGCCACCAGTTCACTCGGCCGGCCCTCATCCTCGTGCGGGCACAGCAGTGTCTGAACCAACTCGCCCGTCACCGGGTCCCACAGGCACGCCACGGCGCTTTCCCCGTGACCATGGGCAGTGGCAAGCAGCGTGCGGCCATCGGCGAGCGTCACCGCCGCCATCGCGCTCGGGTCCTCCACGCCCGCCGGGGCACTAAGCGGACCGACGGCCCGTTCGGCTGTGGCCGCATCCCACAGCCACAGCCCTTCCTCATCGTGAGGGGTGATGGCCAGCAGGTTCCGCCCGTCCGGCGTGGGTACGGCGACCAGATTCGACGCCGATTCCGGGCCTGGCAGCGGGCCACCGACCTGCTCGCCGGTCACCGGGTCCCACAGGTACACCACATGCCCGTCGTCGTCCTCGTCGTAGTGCGCCGTGGCAAGCCGGGTGTGCCCACCGGCGAGCGGCAGAGCCACCATCGCCGTGACACGTCCGCCCTGTTTCGAGTTCTCCCGCAGCGGGCCACCCACCTGCTCGCCGGTCACCGGGTCCCACAGCCGCACCACGTCGTCTTCCTCGTCATCGCCCGACGCGGCCAACAGGACGCGATCGTCCCCGACGGGCACGACGACCGCCACACCCAAACCGTCCCTGAATCCACTCAACGTCACCGAAGGCCGCACCCGGCCCGCCGGCCTTTCCCACACCAGGGTCAGTTCTCGTGTGCCGTGATCCCGAAGAGCATCAGACATGACCCGTACGGTAACCGGCCCACGGACACAAACCCGGCTCACCCCCCATCGGGGCGGACCCCGATCCGCACCCCACTGCGCATCAGTCAGCGGCACGCCCCGACCCTTACGTAACCGATTTACGTAGATCCACGGTTGTCACGTGTCGAAGCGTCTCGGACGCTCTGCATCATGACTCCCCTCACCCCCGTATCGCCCGAGGTCGCCGACCTGGCTGCCCGCCACCGGCTGGGGGCGCTCCAGGGCACGTTCGCGCCGAAGCGCCTCCGTCGGACGGTGTTCGCCGCCCATGTCTTCAACTGCATCATGCTCATGATGTTCTTCCTGGTCCCCGGACTGCTGTACTACTGGTTCAGCATGCGCCGCTTCCCCGACTTCAGCCGGAAACGGGCTGCCCAGCGGCTGCACCTGTTCGATGAGGGGCTGGTCGTGCACCCGCCGTCCGGCGGCGAGCCGGTCGCCCTGCGCTGGGACTCCCTGCATCTCCAGCAGGAGATCGTCCAGCTGGTCATCAACGGGGTCAAAGCACCGACCAAATACGTCTACTCGGCCGGCGCTCCCGGCCAGGGATCGGTACGGATCACGGAGTTCTACGAGGATCCCGAGGTCTGGGGTCCTCGGATGCAGGACGCGGTGATGCACGCGCAGGGATCGGGCGTGCTGGAGACGCTCCGCGAGGGCGGCACGGTGCCGTTCGGAGAGCTCTCACTCTCCAGCACGGCCGTGTACGCCCGCGGGAAGGGCAACCTGCCGTGGCCTGAGGTCCGGGAGGTGCTTGCCGCGGGCGGCCTGGTCCGCATCATGACCACCGACTCGTCGGGTGGCCCCGTCCTCTGGTCCAACCACCTGGCCAATCAGATCACGAACCTGCACCTGTTCCTGGCGGTCGCCCGCACGCTGCACGAGCAGTCCGCCGCCTGACGCTCCAGCCGTCGGCGCAAGGCGGCGTCCCTGCACAGACCGGTGGAGTCCCTCGTGGCCCAGTCGGTGCTCACTGAACACGCGGGGGGTACCGGCAGGCACACGACCGGCGAGGCGCCGGGGGTCAGCACACCAAACGCGGAAGCCTGTCGGGGCAATGCGGAAGCGAGGTGGCACCGAACCTCGCGGGCGCAGTGCATCCACCGCAGCCTTGCCGATACGCGTCCCGGGGACGCCGCGGTGGCGCGGTTGGCGGTGGAGTCCGCCCCGACCAGACTTACGGGCAAGGGGATTCGTGCAGCGAGATGGGGTACGGACGCGCGCTGCTCGTCCTTGGCTCACTGGTCGGGTGCGGCAGCCGGGACGGGAACGCGTCCGCCCACGCCCAAGTGACGCCGGCGGCGGATGCCGGACCGACTAACGGGCGGGCGACTACCGTCCGCCGACGGACCTGTGCCCGAAGGTCGACTTCGGCCCGCTGACCGCCGCCGTCGCGCCTACCGCCGGTAAGCCGAAGGGGGAGCGGACCGGCTCCGATCCGGCGAACGCCAGCGGCGCTGCCTGCCTGCAGGGCTTCAGGACGGCCGGGACAAAGGCGGACGGCCGCTCGACGTCTACTGCACCGCGTGGAAGGACGGCGCCACCGCGATCAAGCAGTACACGTACCGGCTGTCCTCGGCCCCGCAGGAGGCCCGAGGCCCGGTGGCGAAGGAGCCGGGCCTCGGCCGGGGGGCCTTCCGCTACGAGAGCCTCAAGGAGGCCGCACCGTTCCGTAACGACCTGCGGCTACTGGTTCGGGACAGCGACATGGAGTGCGAGGTCCAGGTGCAGAGCCTTGGCCCCTTGACCGGTCAACAGGGCACGGCGGCCTGGCCGGCCATGGCGGACACGGTCCGGACGCTGCTGCCCAAGCTGCGCTTCTGACCGGCAGCAAAGCAGACGGCGACGAGGAGGCTCGTCAGCACGCTCATGGTCATGGTCATGGTCATCACCTACGCAACGAGGCCGACGGCGCGTCAGGGCCCCGGCCGCGGTCGCGCGGCGGACCAGCCGCCCAGCCGCCCAGCCGCCCAGCCGCCCAGCCGCCCAGCCGCAAGTGTCCACCTGGCGGTGACAGCCGCGGCTCACCGCTGTCGATCTGCTCACCCCTGGCTACACACGCGACGCCGCGATGCTCGTGCCCTGGCGGCCGCCGACCGGGGGCCGCTCGCACCGGAGGCGGCGGCTGCCCTCCCGTCCCGACCGGCGCTGGGTGACAAGGTCTTGTTCACGGGCTGTCGACGCCAGGCCGGCCTGCCGCACCAGGGCGCGCGCATATTCGTGAAAACCCGTACACGGCTGCGGAACGAGGCGGCGGAGCCGCGACGACGGGATGGGACCAGAGCGACCAGTCAGACAGTCGGCCGGGGGACCACTTCGCCCAGTGCGCGCGACAGTGCCGCCCTGGAGGATACGCCGAGCTTGCGGTAGATACGGCCGAGGTGGGCTTCGACCGTCCTGGTGCTGACGAAGAGCTGCGCTGCGATCTCCTTGGTGCGTTTGCCCCCTGCCGCCAGTTCCGCGATCTCCCGCTCTCGCTCGGTGAGAAGAGCCATCGTCGCCCGGGCGTTCGCCTCCTGCGTCGTTGCGACCACCGCGCCGTTGGCGGCGCAGGACGCCAGCAGCAGGTTCCTGACCCTTGCCGCCTCCTCACGGATCCGCTGTGCGCCGCAGGCCCGAGCGGCCTTTCCCGCCATGTCGAGCCACTCCAGCGCCTGGCCGATGCCGTGGGCCGCGTAAACCGAAGGCGCACCGGTCACCAGGGTCCAGGCGTGTTCCACCGGCAGGCCCGCGCGGCGGAACGACTCCGCGGCCTCGTGAAACAGCCCTGCCGCCAGGCGGTGTTCTCCCTCGGCGGCGTGGAGCTCTGCCCGGGCTCTGCGCACGTGTTGCTGTTGCAGAGGCAGCCCCAGCTGTTCGGCCACGGTCTCCCCCGTTGTGGCCCAGTCGCGTGCGGCGTCGACGTCACCGCACCGCAGTGCCGCGACGGAGGCGAGGGCCAGGAGAGAAGGCTGCCAGGCCCGCAGCAGCCGATGCAGCTGCGGGCCACCCTCCTCGACGAGGGTGCGTAGACAGCCTGCCGGGTCTCCGCCGAGGAACTGGGCCTGGGCGCGCAGGCCGACCGCTACGGCTGCCCGCCAACCCCGCTTGCGCAAGGCGAGGGAGAGCCCTTCCCCGGCGAGTTCGAGCAACCTGTCGGTGTCCCGCCGCGGACGTGTCCACAGCAGCCCCGTCGCCCGCAGGATCATGGCGATCCCGGCGGCTTCGTCGACCCCGCTCATTCGGGCGAGCCGCTCGGCCTCCTCGGCACGGCGACAGAGCGGCTCCAGACGCCCCGTCAGCTGGTCGAGGTGGCACAGGGCCACCAGTTGGTTGATCCGGATGAACCTCCGGGTGGCACCCGTGGTCGCCTGCAGTCCTCGTTCCAGATGCCGATAGGCGTCATGGAACCGCTCCTGGAACAACTCCGCGCAGCCGAGCATCGCCAGGACGTCGGGCATGGTGACGGCAGCGGCGTCCGGCAGGGCGTCCACGATCCGCGCACACTCGGTGACCTCTGCGACGCCCTCGGGCAACAGCCCGAGCTGGGTGTCGCCGAGGGCGCCCAGGGCCCGCAAATAGAGCACCGCCGGGCCCACGGCTCCGGCAGCCTTCGCCGCTTCTCGGACCACGTCGCGTGCCTCGCCGTAGGCGCCCCGGAACAACTGCACTCGCCCGTATGCGGTGATCAGTTCGGCCGCGGGCGCCGGCAGCGGCACCGGCAGCGGGCGGGGTAGGAGGTCGAGTGCCGTCCGGACCACTGCTTCGGCCTCCTGGTGGCGGCCCAGCAGCCGCTCCAGCTCTCCGCAGACGGCGTAGGCGCTCAGCCGCAGGTCCTCGTCGAGATCCGACTGACGCCGTAGCAGATCGTGCACCAGGGAACGGGCTTCCTGCAGGCGGCCCACGGCACTCAGGGCCCGGCAGTGGTCGAGCACCAGAACGACACGGGAGGCGCTGATCGTCTCTCCGGCGGGCAGGCGGTCCAGCGCCAGGCGCAGCCAGCGGGCAGCGACGGCCGGGGACTGGGCCATCGCCTCCGCCGCGCCCTCGACCAGAACCTGCCGGGCCTCCGCACTGCCCGCGCCCACCAGATGCTCGGCCTGGCGGGCACGTCGGAGCGCTGACGCTCCTCGCGTGGTGAGCAGATCCAGGGCCCGCCTGTGCGCGTTGACGCGGAGGGACGGCGAAGCGTGTTCCAGGGCGACGTGGCCGAGCACCGGGTGCCGGAAGACGTAGCCGCCGCCCCAGGGCAGCGGCCGTATCAAGTCCGCTTCGACGAGTTCGGTGAACGCTGCGAGGGTCCGTTCCAGACCGAGATCGGAGACCGCGGCGACGTCGTCCGGCAGGAAAGGATCGCCGAGAACGGCGGCGACCTGGACCGAGAGCGCGGCGCCAGCGGTGAGGGAGTCCAGCTCGGTGACGACGGAGACGGCCTCCCGGAGCAGGCCGTCCCGGTCCGGACCGGCACTCAGCGGCCACTCGTCCGGGTCCCACCGCGCCGCGACCAGGATCCGCAGCATCCGCGGGTTGCCGCCGGAAGCGGCGTGCAACTGCTCGGCGTACGTGCCGTCGACCACGGGTGCGGGAGAGGGGCGCCACTCGGTGTACGCGTGGTCACGCGCCGAGTGGGAGAAGGCGTGTGGGGAGGTGACGTCGGTGTGAGACCCCGACCCCCTGTGGCCGAGCAAGGTGGATATCGCCCGGAGGTCCAAGGAGGAGGGAGCCAGGCGGATGACCGAGCCGGTCTCGGCTCCGTGCTCGAGCGCTTCTCTCAGCGCAAGGCCTGACTGCCGCGGGCGGTGTGCCAGCGCCAGCACGAACGGGCCGGGCGGGGGTGTCCGCACGAGCTGCGCGATCAGTCTCGCGGACTGCTCGTCGCACAGATGCACATTGTCGAGGACGAGCACGCCGCCGCGCCGCGCAGCCCAGCGTCGCAGCACGCTCCGCACCTCGGCATCCGCCCCGGCACCGAACTCCTCAGTGATCGGGGGATTCCGCGCCTCCAGGGCATCCAGCACCTCGGTGATGACCTGGCCGGGTTGTGTCGCACCGCGCGCGGCGTGGGCTCGCACCACCGGTACCCCTGCCTCGGCAGCCCGCTCGGCGAGCAGGCCGAGCAGCGTGGTCTTGCCGATCCCCGGCTCTCCAGTGACCTCGAGGATCGCTCCCCGGCCGTCGGCCAGATCCTTGACAACCGCGGAAAGACACTCGATCTGCGCCTGTCTGCCGACGAGAACGGCGCCGTTCTCATGGGCCCGATCCTTGGGGGGCAAGTGGCCCTCTCCCTTCCCATGGACGTGCACACGAACGAGTACACCGGCTGTTGCCGGTCAATTCGGATATTAGGCCATCTCGTTGGCCGACTTGCGCCTGGAACGGTGGGTGCCCTGCGGGACGGCCGGAGTCGGCAACTGCCGCAGCTCGGCAACCCTTTTGGCGGGGTCAGGTGGCCGCGTTCTGCGAGGTTCTCCCGGCTGCCCAATGATGATCTCCAGCCGAACAACTCCAGCACCCGGCCGTCGAAGGTGAGCAGGGTGGTGTCGTTCGCCGGCACTTCGTGCGGCGGTGTCGTCACCGCGTCGCTCCGTCTCCCGCGTAGAGGTAACCGCCGGGGTTGGCGGGGTCCGCGATCAGTAGTACCTGATCACCGGCGCGGGGGATGCGCAGTTTCGAAACGATGGTCTGGAGCGTGATCGGGTCGGCGGTGACCCCGGTCAGCTGGAGGACCAGGTCGACGACCGGGTCGAAGTTGACCAGTTTGCCGGTGTCACTGATCGACACGACGACGGCGGGGACCGTCGGTACGCCCATGGCGAGCAACTGCCGCACAGTGGCACCGGAGTTGTACGCACCGATCGACTGCTGGAGGTTGGCGTAGTCCTCGCGGCCGAGCGTCGCGCGCGTCATTCGGCCGTAGAAACCCTTGCCGCCGGCCACCTGCTCCGCGATCTTGGCGGCCTTCTCCTCGCGGCTCTTGCCCTTGCCGAAGATTCCCATGCTGTGCCTGCCCTTCCGATCCGTTCTGCCTGGTGGTGTGGACGTTAGGAGGTGGGCAGCGCCTACCGATCCCAGGTTCGACCGCCAGTTCCCCCGGGACGTACGCTCTGCCCATGCCGTCCCCGAGCCAGCCGTCGACCGGCGAGCGCCGTCCGCGCGCCATGGTCATCGACAGGGCTTGGCGCGGCCTCGGGCCGGGTCCCCAGGCGCTGAGCGGGCCCGGTGGCGCGCCGCTGACCCGGACGGTCAAGCTGATCGTGCTGCCGCTGATCGTCCGGCCCGCGCTGCGTCCGGAGCTCGCCGCCGACTTCCTGGACGCGCGGGAGGCGGAGCGACTCGACGCGCTGATACGGGAGTCCGGTGCGGTTCTGGAAGCGACCGCACGGTGGTTCACGCTGCTGAAGAAGACCCGCCGGGCACTGGGGATCGTGGCGGGCAACCCCCAGGACCTGTATTTCCAGCGGTGCTTCGAGCTGGCGACCGAGCACGGGGGGCCGGGGCCCGGCGCGGACGCGGTGGCGAGGGCGGTACTCGAGGACGTCGTGGACGCTTCCGGCGGACGGACAGTGGAGGCGCTGAAGGAGCATCTGGCGGACGCCGCCCGGCGCGCCCGGCTCGACGCCGAGCTGGCAGCGGCGTGGGACGGACGCGGAGCGGTACCGGGCGCCGCCGATACGGGCCTGGCGGCCGAGGTTCTCCAGGCCTGCGGTGCGGCGGGGGTTGATTCGACGGCCTTCGCCGCCATGGTCCGGGCCGGGCACGGCAGCCTGCTCGGGCGAGCCCTGTGGGGCGCGCACCCGGCCGACGTCTGGGACCGGGCCGACGTACCCCCGCACCTCGGACTGACCACGCACCGCGTGCCCCCACGCCCCGAGGTCGGCCGGAGCGCCTCGACCGCCACACTCCCCGCGCCGTTCGACCGCACGCTCTTCGAACGGCTCTTCACCGTGCTCCAGGCGTCGGCCCACCGCGAGCAACTGCCGACCGTGCCTGAGCTCGTCCGGCGGGAGGTCGACCGCAGCTGCGCCCCGCTGGGCCTGTACGACGAGAGCCTGCGCGTCACCGTCGTGCTCGGCGGCCGACTCGCGGTGGGCCTCGATCCGCTGGGCGCCGGGACCTCCGTGGCGGGGTCGACGGCCGCACACCGCATCGTCAACAGCCGCTGGCAGCGGGAGGCTTCGGTCCTCCGAGCCCGCAGGATGACCCTCTCCCCCCGCCCCGACCCGGACGGCGGTGTGCTGGACGCCCTCGCCCAGGACCTGCGCACCCCGTGGGCCGCGTACATGCGGCGCCTTTGGGTAAGGCTGCACGGGCGCGACGTCCGCGACGCGGCACTGCCCGACGCGGTATCGGCCTGGGGCGTGCTCGACGGGGTCGCCCGCTCGGTGATGATGGACCACCGCGCACGAGTCCGTACGGCACTGCGCACCCTGTCGGCGACCGCCGAACCCGCCGCCGAGCCGAGGAGCGCGTGATGCCTGAACGGCGCTGTGCCCTCACGCGAGCCGAGGACGGCACCGTACGCATCGCGGGACCCTCCGCCGGTCCCACCTTCACCCGGGCCGTTCTCGAAGTCGCGGGCGCGGTCCTGACCTGGCCCGTCCTCGGCCCGACAGGTCTGCCGACAGCGGAGATTCACGATGTGGGGCAGGCCCAGCAGTGGCTGTGGGCGGTCTACGGCGAGCGCACGGCCGCCGCTGTCGACGCCCTGGCGTCGGGAACCCCGGCCGCCGAGCTGACGCTGCCCGAGCGGCCGACCGCTCTCGCCGAGGGCGCCGCCCGCCTCGCCCTCGGGCACTGGGCGGCCCGCTGGTGGCCGACGTCGTACCTGGACGGGATTCCCGCGCTCGAACCGGACGTGTTGGGGGTGGAGTTGGCCGCACTGACCCACGAATGCCAGCAGCTCCTGGACGAGCCCGGGGAGTTGGAGGGAATCGAGCTGCTGGAGGAGCACCTGGCCGCGCTCGATCCGCTGATCCGCTGGCGGCAGTCGGCGGACCCCCCTCGCCAACTGGACCGTGTCCTCGGGCTGATCGACGACGCAGCCGACAACGCCGGGCTGGACGGGGAGGCCCTGAGGCGGCTTTGGTCCTCCCAGGAACAGGACCACCACAGGCCGGCCGCCACGCCGCTCGACCTCGCCGAACTCTTCGTACGGCGGCAGGAGTTCGCCCTCGCAGCAGGTAGTCTCCGCACCGCTACCGGCCGCGTGATCGCCCGGGGTTCGGGGACCAGCGACTGGTGCCGCTATCCTCCCGGCTTCGTCGACGCGGCCGAGGACGCCGTGTCCTGGACCGCGTACGCGCTCGGCGCCGGGCGGCGGATCGAGGTCGAGGTCGTCGCCGACATCGCGGCCCCCGTGGGCGGGGTGCGCCTCGCGGCGGAGGTCCACGTCGGCGGCAGTCCGCCGAGCCGCGTTCCGCTGGCCAGGCGGGACGACGTGTGGACCGGCTGGGCGGACCTGGACATCCCGGCTTCGACGACACCGAGCATCGAAGTCGGCATCCTGCTGCCGGGGTTCGACCCGGGACCGGGCGCCGATGACCGTGCGGCGCGTGAGGCAGTACGAGCCCTGGCCCGGCACCGGCTCAGCGTCGCGGCGGCACCGCACGGCAGAGAGGCCGCACACCCGGACCCGTTCCTCGCCGAGATCGCGGCTGCCGCTGCCGTGGAGGAGGATTTCTAACCCATGCCGAAAGAGCCGGAAGAGCCGAAGGAGCCGGAAGACGCGGCGGAACAGGAAGAGCAGGCGGCGGGGCTCAGCTACGGCGAACCCTTCGACAGCGGCTTCGCGCTCGCCGAACGCCATCAACTCACCCCGGATCTCCCGGCAGCGCTGGCCGTCTACGGCGAACTCCTCGCCGTGGCCGAGTCGTTCGAGGACTCCCCCGACGTACGACTTCTGCGTGGGCACCTGTTGTCCGACATCGGGACGGTTCAGCTCGCGGCCACGGATCTGCCCGGGGCGGCCCTGTCCATCGGGCGGTCCCTTGATCTGGTGCGGGGCATCGCGTCCGTGCCGATGGGACCGAACGGCCGCCGACTGTGGCTGGAGATCCTGCTGAAGACACTGCTGGCCAAGGTCGAACTGCTGCGCAGCACCGGTCAGTTCGACGAGGCGCAGGAGGCGATGGACGAGGCGACGGCCCTGTTGTCGGAGTTCGACGACGTCGAGGGGCTGCGCACCGCCGAGATCGGCCTGAGCCGAGTGCATCTGCTGATGGACCGCAGCGCGTGGGGCGCGGCCGAGGAACTGGCCTCCGCGCTGCTGACCGACGCGCCCCTGGCCGAGCCGTATCTGCTGGACTGTCTGGGGGTCGTCTGCGCCTCGACCGTGCGGTTCGAGCAGGCGGAGGACTACTTCGCCCGCGCGGAGGAGGCCTATCTGAAGCTGGGCCACCACGCGGGGCGCCAACAGGTGCTCTCCCACCGGGCGTACGCGGCGCTGCAGGCCGGCGACCTGGACCGCGCGGAGGAGTTGTACGCGAAGGCCGCCGAGATCTTCGAACGGCAGGGCCAGGCCGAGGACTTGGCGGTATGCGAACAGGCCCGTGCCGCCATCGCCGCACACCGCGGGGACGCGGCCGGCGCTGCCGCTCTGACGGCGTCCAGCCTGGCCCGCTTCCAGCGGGTCGGTGCCGCGATCGCCGCCGCCGACACCATGCTGATGGGCGCCCGGCACGCGTACGAGCGGGGCGACATCGACGAGCTGAAGCGGCTCGCCCAGGGCGCGCGGGACGTGTACCAGGAGCGCGGGGTGTACGAGCGGTGCGCCCAGGTGGACCTGATGCTCGCGCGAACCCTTGAGGACAACCTGAACCGGACCGACCACGGCGTCCACGAACGCACCTCGCTCGCAGACGCGCTCTCCCTCGCCCTGCCCGCCGCCCTGGCGCTGGAAGCGGCCCGCTACGACTTCGCCACCGCCCACGCCCGCAGCCAGTGGCTCCAACTGGCCGACGAAGCCATGCAGTTGGTCTTCCGTCTGGCCCTCCGCAGCAACGACCAGGGGCTGATCTTCGAGCTGGTGGAACACCGGTGCGCGGGCGCCTCCCTGGCGCTGAGCCGTACACCCACCGCCGACAATGCAGCGGCGGTCTTCCCGGACGCCGCGATGAAGACGTACGCCCCCGATGACGGCGCTCCCCTGACGCTGGGCGGCATCGCGGCCGAGGCCGCCGCCTCCGTCGGCCTGCGGGTCGCACCGCCACCGAAGATCGTGATGTCGGCGGAGGCGGGCGGCCGTACCGCGCTCCAGGAGTACGTCCAGGCAGCCGAGTTCCGCTATCACCGGCGGATCGTGAGCGAGGAAGAGGTGCCGTTCTGTCCGCCGACGATCTGACCGAAGCGAACCGTCCGGTGGTCCAGGTCCGCCTCGCCGACGCCGGTGACCTGCACATGACCTGGACGTGGGCCCGTGGGGCCCAGGGCTTCGGCACCGGCTACGCCCCGGGGCCGGACGTGGACGAGGCCATCCGCGCGCTGGCCGCCGAACTTCCGGGCGGCGGCACGGAAGGCATGCGGCGCGTGTTCGAGTCCGGCGCGCTGGCCACGCACGAGGAGGAGCGCCGCCTCTCCCGCATGCTGGCCGAGGTGCTGTGGCCGCCGGGCCTGACCGACCAGATCCGTCAGGTATCCGCCCACCTGGGCCGTCCGCTGATGCGGCTCCAGCCGTCGCCCCGGGTCGCCCAGGTCCCGTGGGAGCTGCTCGCCGTGGACGGTGACGACAGCGACGTACGGCTGATCGACCTCGTGGACATCGCCACCACGGCACCGGCATCGCTACGACGGGCAGGCGCCCCTCCGACCGATCAGGACCCGGACTCGGACGCCGTGGTTCTCGTCCTGGACCCCCGCGTCCCCGGCTTCCGCGCCGACTCCCCGCTCGGCTCGGTCCTGGGGCAGCCCGGCTCGGACCCGGCGCTGCTGTCCCTCGTGCAGCAAAGGCTCGACGCGGGCGCCGTCGTACCGTCCGTCGCCACCCCCACCGATGCCTTCCGCCGCAGCGACCTCGACCGCGACTGGCTGGGCGGGGCGCTGCGCAAGGGTGCCCGTCGCCTGATGTACGTCGGTCACGTCAGCGGCGCCCCCGTCGAGGGCGGGCAGAGCGAGGACGTCACCCTCCATCTGTGCTGCGGCCCGGAGACCACGGGGATGACCGAACCGGTGCGCACCCACCGCCCGTTGTCCGCCAAGGACCTTCTCCTGGGCACGCTCCCGCTGCGCGCGGACGGCGTGCCGGGCGCTCAGCTCTGGCCCGCACCGCCGCGCGTCGCGCTGATCGCGTGCGAGAGCGGCGGCGATCTCCGCTTCGCCGAGTCCTTCGGCCTGGCGACGGCGATGATCCACAACGGCGCCCGACTGGTCACAGCCACCCGCTGGGTGCTCCCCACCAGCTTCGCCTTCCACCGTCTGGCCGGTCTGCCGGAGTCCGTACGGCCGCTCACGGAGGCCGTGGTCGCCGTGGACGCGGCCCACGAGGACCACGACCCGGTCCGCCATCTCGGCTCCTGGCAGCGACGGCAGCTCGACCGGTGGCGCGCCGACGGCCGGATCGAGCACTCGCCCCTCCTCTGGGCGGCCCTGACCTGCATCGTCAGGTGAAGGGCCAGGGGTGGTGAAGGCAGTAACCGCCCACCCCGATCGCGGCGATCCCGGTGACCAGCAGGGTGGCGATGAACCTGATGTTCGACGTGCGCTCACGGCGTTCGTGGTCGGGGTCGGCGGTGAGGAGGGACGGGTCGGCGGGCGCGTAACGCAGGGGAATGTCACGGCCGAGGGACCTGGCGATGTTCCGGATGCCCTGCGTGCACAGCGCGGTGACCTCGACGCCCTCGTGGGTGGTGAAGGCGACGACGGAAGCGTGGCTGACGCTCTCGCCGCCTTCGCCGTCGGAGTGGACGTCCCTGGTGACGGCGACGACGCGGCCCTGGACGGTGACACCCTCGGCCAGTTGAGCGGCGCGGGCGCGGGCGTACTCGCCATCCCGGCTCAGCGTGACGACGAGGAGCAGCAGGCCACCGACGCAGATCAGCCCCCACTGCCAGCCCCACGCGAAGAACGACTGGACGACCAGTCCCAACACCAGCAGGATCACCATGCAGTTCGGGCCGCCGACCCCGGAGGTCCGCCCCTCGCTGTCCAGCATGAGATAGAACCGCTCCGGGTGCCGCCGCGGAAACCGGACCGGGAACTCCTGCCCCACCCAGGCCACCAGCACCCGGTCGCCACGCTTGTTCTCGTGCCGCAGCCTGAACTCCCGCCCGGTGCCGGGGTCCTGGTACACGATCGTCACCGGTATCCCGTGGTTCCCCGACTCACCGTGTCCCGGCGGATCCACCTCCACGACCCGAGCCGTCACCCACACCGCCCGCTGCGGCCGGGTCAGCCCGGCCAGCGAACACGCATAACCCACCAACGCCAGCCCAGCCGGCACCGTCCACCACAGCCCGAGCATCTTCTGCAGGTCCATACGGCGAGGCTCTCGCTGCCGGGACTCCTACCGATCCCAGGTTCGGATCGGGCCGGCCATCCCTTTCGATCCGGCCGGCCGACGCGAGGCAACAGCTCATCACAGCACCGACTGCTTCCGCCTCGGTCACGAGACCACGCGATACGAGCGGAGAGCCGGGGGGTGCACCATCCGTGACGAACACGGGCAGTCCGCCGAGGGCGGTGACGCGTTTGGTCAGACCGACGATGCCGAAGCCTCCGCCCCGGGCGGCGTACGGCATCGGGGCGCCTCCGCGGCCGTTGTCGCACACAGTCACACGCAGGGTGTCGTCGGCGTGAGCGAGGGCGACGGTGACCTCGGTGGCGTCGGCGGCATGGCGGCGTACGTTCGTGAGGGCTTCCTGGACGACGCGGTAGGCGGCGGCCTGCACTTCGTGGGGCCAGCGTGGTGGTACGCACCGCACGCAGGCAGCCCTGCCGACGGCTCCGCGTCGCGGTGGGGTGGGCAGTCGCAGGCAGGAGAGTCGCATCGGTCCCCGTAGGGAGGAGCGGTCAGCTGCGCCTCGGCCGATCGGCCGAGGCGGACGCCAGGCGCAGGAACCGCTTCCCAGTGATTCCTGCGCCTGGTCGTGGCCCGGTTGGAGCCGTCAGTTGATCCGGACGATCTTCCAGAGCTGGTCGTCGAGGTTGGCGGTGCCCCACTGGACGACGGCTGCCCCGTTGGCGGTGGAGGACTGGGCGACTCCGGCGACGAGGGTGCTGTTCACGTTCCGGAGTTTGTAGTAGCCGTTGCCGGCGTCGGTGAGGGTCCATTTCTGGGAGTCGGCGCTGGAGGCGGTGTTCTGGACGACGGCCGCGCCCGCGGCGCTGGAGGAGCCTTGGATGTCCAGGTTGAGGTTGCTCTTGGCGTTCTTGATGGTCCAGGCGCCGCTGCCGGCGGACTGGAAGGTGAAGAGCTGGCAGGCGCAGGCCGTGTTCTGCCACTGGCCGACGGCGGTGCCGGCGGTGGTGGAGCCGGCCGGGATGTCGAGGTACTTGCCGCTGTTCTTGTTCACCAGGACGTACTGGCCGGTGCCCAGGGGCGGCAGGGCGGTCTGGGAGAGGTTCCAGCGCTGGCAGGCGCAGCCGGTGGCGTCCCACTGCCCGGCGGTGGCGCCAACTGTGGTGGAGGCGTTCGGGATCTCCAGGTACTTGCCGGTCAGCCGGTTGACGAGGGTGAAGCCGCCCGCGGGGTTCGGAGCGGCCGCCCACTCATGGTCGGTGGTGCCGTTGTCGTCCCACTGCAGGACCTTGGCGCCGTTGGCGGTGGACTGGTTCTCCACGCCCAGGACCTTGCCGCTGGCCACGTTGAAGATCTTGAAGTAGCCGGAGGGCTGCTGGACGAAGCGCCACTGCTGGTCGGTGGCGTTGTCGGCGTTCTGCTGAGTGGCGTAGGCGCCGTTGGTGGTGGAACCGCCCGCGATGGTGAGCAACTGGCCGCTGCCCGCGTTGGAGACGGTGTAAGTGGCGCCGTCGGAGACGCCGCCGCCCAGATCGATCGTGCTGTAGGTGACCGGGTTGGAGAGGTTGCTGCCGCCGCGTCCGGCGCTGAGGATCAGCAGGCTGTGCCCGTCGGGCAGAGACGTCATGCCACGGCTGTAGCCGCCGGCCAGGTTGGCGCTGATGCGCGTCCAGGTGTTCGCGGCGCCGTTCTGCGTGTTGATGAACAGGTCGTCGGCGCTGTTGGCGCTGACGACGAGGGTGCCGCCCGCGCCCCCGGTGGGCAGCCAGGTCAGGTAGGGAGCGCTCTGGGGCACCACGCCGTCCGTCGTCCGCAACGGGATGCCGGTGACCGAGCCGAACGCCTCCGGGTCGGAAGAGATCTTGTAGTAGACGGAGAAGTTGCCCTCGGGAGCGCCGCCGTACTCATATGACAGGACGTAGTTGCCGTTCGGCAGTTTCGCGACGGTCGGCATGCCCGGGCGGTCGCTGGAGGTGGGCATCGACACGTCGTCGACGACAGGGCCCCAGGTGCGGCCGTCCGTGGAGACCTGGTGCACGATCTTCTGGCCGTGGGCGGGGTCGCGCTGGTCGGAGTAGTAGACGATGAGCTTGCCCCCGGAGACCAGGAAGAACGGCTCCCAGACCGGGGTGTTCCCGTTCGTGTCGAAGGCGGCGCCGCCGGTGGCGATGTTGCTGACGAAGCTCCAGGTCTGACCGCGGTCGGTGCTGGCATAGACATCGATCTTGATGGCCGAGCGGTCGGAGGGCACCGAGGCGCCTGCGGCCAGGATGGTCCCGGCCGGGAAGTCACCTATCGCGGTAGGCAGTTCGAACAGCTCGGGCTCCCAGCGCATGCCCCAGCCGTTCTGGGTGTCGGCGACGTCGGAGAGCTTGCTCCAGGAGTTGCCGTTGTCGGTGCTGCGGTAGATGGGGAAGACGGGTGTGCCGGAGGTGTACTGCTCGAAGGTGGCGAGCAGGGTGCCGTTGGCCGAACCGTTGTGCTGCAGGCGCAGCGCCCGCGGATACAGCGAACCGGGCGACGGCGCACCCGCGGGCGGGGTGTACATCGTCTGCGAGGGACGCGAGAGGGCCTGCGCCCGCCCCGCGGCCGGCAGCATCATCGTCGCCGCGGCGACGATCAGCGCCAGGAACAGGAACAGCAGGCTTGTGGGGCGGGAACGCTGAGCGGCGCCGGGTCTGGCGCCCAACAGTGCAGGGGACATGTGCGGCTCTCAGGAAAGGGAAGGGATGGGATGGGACGGAAGGGAAGGGTGGGACGGGTCAGCGCCTGCCGTCCAGGACGGATCCGGGCAGGAAGCGGCAAGCCCGGAAGGCGCGTCCACCGCGTCCACCGCGTCCACGCGTACGGCGTACGAGAACGACGGCGTCGCGACGGCGCGGGGATCGGGTCGGCCGGTCTCTCGATGAGACAGCCGGTGTGAGGGGGTGAAGCGGTGCCCGGAGCGTGCGGGTGTGCTCCCTGCTGCTGCCGGGGTCTGTCAGGCGGTGCGCGTGCCCGCCGTGTCGGGGTGGGACGGCGGAGGCGCGGTCGAGCCGCGGACGACGAGTTCGACCGGTGGGTCGCTCGCTGGCGGCAGGTCGGCGTCGGGCTTCTCGATCGCGTGCACGAGGAGGTTGATGCCTTCCCGGGCCGCGGCCTCGAAGGGCTGGCGCACGGTGGTCAGGGGAGGAGAGACGTAGGCGAAGACCGGGTTGCCGTCGAAGCCGACGACACTGATGTCCTCAGGTACGCGGCGCCCGGCTTCCCGCAGGGCGTGGATGAGGCCGATGGCCATCTCGTCGCCCGCCGCGAAGATGGCGGTCACGGACCTGTCCGACGCCAGCGCCCGGCCGGCGGCGTATCCGGAGGCGGCCGACCAGTCGCCGTTGAGCAGCGGGGGCTCGTGCGCGCCCCGTGCCGCAAGCGCTGCCCGCCACCCTTCGATGCGGTCCTTGGTGGCGTACCAGCGCCGCGGGCCGGCGAGGTGATGAACGGTCGCGTGCCCCAGGTCCAGCAGATGTTCGGTGGCCGCCCGCGCCAGTTCGTGTGCGCCCACACCCACGGTCACGGTGCGGCTGGCGGTGAAGGCCGGCGGTGCCCCCAGGAAGAGGACGGGGACGTCGACGCGGACGCTGACGTCCCCTTCCACGATGGGTTCGGAGACGATGAAGCCGTCCACGCCTTGCTCAAGCAGTGACTCCACGGCACCCGCGATACCCGCGGGGTCGCCATCCGGCGTGTTGACCACACGGAGCGCGTATCCCGCGTCGCGCACGGCCCGCTCGATGTGCACGAGCAGTGAAGCGGTCCCGTACCCGACGGTGCCCAGGGCGACCACGCCGATGGAGCCGGTACGCCCGGAGGCCAGTGTCCTGGCCGCCTGGTTCAGCCGGTAGCCGAGTTCCTCAGCGGCTGCGAGGACCTTGGTGCGGGCCTCCGCGGAGACATACGGCTCGTTGTTGAGGACCCGGGACACCGTCTTGCGCGACACCCCGGCCAGGCGTGCCACGTCGGCGCTGCGCGGCACAGAGGAGCCCTCGCTTCGTCCCACCACTGCTGCCATGAAGTCTCCCGACGGCCGTGCGTCTGCATCGAACGAGGTCAACTGTATGACCACGCGGTCTGACCGCGTGGTCATGTCTACGTAGCCGACAGCTGTACGTCAAGGGTTCCCGCAGTATCGATTCCGGTGGGCGGCAGCGGATTCGATGGAGGGCAGCTGATCGGCGACGGGTTGCGGAGCCACCTTGAGGAGGTCACCTACGTCGGGTATACATGCTGGTCAAACGGCAGAATCTCACGCGCAGGCCCGCTCACGAAGCGAAGTCCTCGTTCCCGTCCGACGGTAAGCCGTCCGACTTCTCGACATGTGCGGTCGGCCCTGCGCTCAGGTCGAAGGGGCTTGACAGCGACTCCCCGGAGCGTCCAGTCTTCCTCGCAACCGCCGGTCGTATTTGTTCGATCGTGTTGAGTCTTGGTCGCGTGGACGACCGCTTCCCCGTCACACCCCGCCGGGCCGACGTGCCGCCTGGGCACGGCCGCCCTGTCAGGAGCCGAAATGCACTCTTTCTCCCACAGCCGGCCCATGCCTGCTGCCAGCCGCCGCACCGTCCTGCGCGGTATTGGTGGTGCCGCCGTCCTCGGCGCAGGCATACCGCTGCTCAGCGCCTGCGGCGGCAGCGGTACGGCTGCCGACCCGAAGACCGTCAGTCTCGGGTCGAACGCGTCGGACGCGGTGCCGAAGCAGGCGTTCGCGGAGATCTACGCGGCCTTCACGAAGCAGTCCGGGATCACGGTCGACGTGAACACCAAGGACCACAACACGTTCCAGGAGCAGATCAACTCCTACCTCCAGGGCACCCCGGACGACGTGTTCAACTGGTTCGCCGGCTACCGCATGCAGTTCTTCGCGGCGAAGGGCCTGGCCTCCCCGATCGACGACGTGTGGCAGAAGATCGGCGGCAACTTCCCCGACGCGATGAAGGCGCTCAGCAAGGGCGCGGACGGCAAGTACTACTTCGTGCCGATCTCCACGTCCCTCTGGGGCGTCTTCTACCGCAAGAGCGTCTTCCAGCAGCACGGCTACGAGATCCCCACCACCTGGGACCAACTCGTCGCCCTGTGCAAGCAGATGAAGAAGGACGGCCTCGTCCCGTTCGCCTTCGGCGACAAGGACGCCTGGCCCGCGCTCGGCACCTTCGACCAGATCAACTTCCGCACCAACGGCTACGACTTCCACGTCGAGCTGATGGCCGGCAAGGCCGCCTGGACCGACGCCAAGGTCCGCAAGACCTTCGACCACTGGGCCGAGATCCTCCCCTACCACCAGGAGGGCGCCGTCGGCCGCACCTGGCAGGACGCCGCCCAGACGCTGATATCGAAGAAGGCGGGCATGTACCTGTTCGGCAGCTTCGTGGCACAGCAGTTCACGAACAAGGCCGACCTGGACGACCTCGACTTCTTCCCCTTCCCGGAGATCAACTCCGCGTACGGGCAGGACACCGTCGAGGCGCCCACCGACGGCTTCATGCTCTCCAAGGCCCCCAAGAACAAGGCCGGCGCGCTCAAGCTCCTGGAGTTCCTGGGCACGCCGGAGGCCGAGCAGATCTACCTGAAGTCCGACCCGAGCCTGGTCGCGGCCTCCAACAAGGCCGACACCTCCTCGTACACAGCGCTGCAGCAGAAGGCGTACGCGACGATCTCCGGCGCCAAGCACCTCACCCAGTTCATGGACCGCGACAGCCGGCCGGACTTCACCTCCACGGTGATGCAGCCCGCGCTGCAGAAGTTCGTCCGCGACCCCAAGGGCGTCGACAGCCTGCTGGCGTCGATCGAACGCCAGAAGAAGACGATCTTCGCCTCCGCATGACCGCCACCACGAACACCGGTACCGGGACCGGCACCACCAGCTCCCCGGGGACGGCCGCAGTGCCGCCCCCGGGCAACCCGGAGAATGTGACTATGGATCAGGCCAAGCGGCTGCGGGCGCCCTTGGGCCACCGGCGGCTGCTCACCCGCCGGGACCGCGTCACGCTCGGCCTGATGGCCGGGGTGCCGACGATCCTGCACGTGGCCCTGGTCTGGGTCACCGCCCTGGCCTCGATCGCGCTGGCCTTCACCACCTGGGACGGCATCGGCTTCGACTC
>NZ_JBITCT010000090.1:8392-20688 GCF_044453465.1 Streptomyces sp. NPDC051677 | reverse complement strand
ATTCGGAATGAATTGGAAATAGAATTACAGAGGGTAATTCCGAATTCAACAATTTGTTGAAGTGCGCTTTTGATCATGGTCTGCCCCCTACCCGCCAGGGGCAAAGCCCCGCAAGACGTGCAGGGGACGAAGTCCCCGCCGGAGGCCGGGGCCGAGCCCCAGGACGAGGGCGACCCACCAACCCGCCGCGCTGAGCTGCGCCCACACCAACCCCCGGGGGTGCAGGGGCAAAGCCCCGCAAGAGGTGCAGGGGACGGCGTCGCCGCCAGGGGGTCGGGGCGGAGCCCCGGGTGGGGGTGGCCCTTTGACTCGCCGAGGCGGGTGGGTGGGTGGGCCGGGGAAGCTACAGGAACGCCAGGTTCACTGCCCAGAACGCGCATGCCGCGACCACCGCAGCCGCCGGCATGGTGATGAACCACCCGAGGACAATGTTCTTCGCGACTCCCCACCGCACGGCATTGACCCGCTTCGTCGCCCCCACACCCATAATCGCCGAAGTGATCACATGCGTCGTGGAAATCGGCGCCTTGAACAGAAACGCCGTGGTGAACATGATCGACGCACCCGTCGTCTCCGCCGCGAACCCCTGCGGCGGATCAAGCTCAATGATCTTCCGCCCAAGCGTCCGCATGATGCGCCACCCACCCGCATACGTCCCCAGCGACAGCATCACCGCACAAGCGATCTTCACCCACACCGGAATCGGATCGTCGGCCCCCTGAACATCACCGATGACCAACGCCATCACCACGATGCCCATCGTCTTCTGCGCGTCCTGCAGACCGTGCCCCAGCGCCATCCCCGCCGCAGAAACGGTCTGAGCTATCCGAAAGCCCCGCTTCGCCTTGTGCGGATTGGCCCGCCGGAACAACCACAAAATAGCCGTCATCACCAGATAACCGACGACAAGTCCCACCACCGGCGAGACGAACATCGGAATGACGACCTTCTCCAGCACCCCGGACCAGATGACATCCGTACCCCCGGCGAGCGCGGCGCCCACCATGCCCCCGAACAACGCGTGGGACGACGACGAAGGCAACCCGAAGTACCACGTGACGAGATTCCACACGATCGCCCCGATCAACGCGGCGAACAGGATCCCCATCCCTTTCGCCCCGTCGGGAGTCTCGATCAGCCCGCTGCTGACGGTGTGCGCAACGCCACTCCCCAGAAAGGCGCCGGCGAGATTCATCACAGCGGCCATGGCCAGCGCAGCGCGCGGCGTCAGCGCCCGCGTCGAAACCGACGTGGCGATGGCGTTCGCCGAGTCGTGGAAGCCGTTCGTGTAAGTGAATCCGAGCGCGACGCCAATGGTCACGACCAGAGCAAAGGTGTCCATGAAGTGCTCAGGACTCCTTGACCGCGATGGTCTCCACCGTGTTGGCCACGTGCTCGAAGGCGTCAGCCGCCTCCTCCAGCACATCCACGATCTGCTTCAGCTTGAGCACCTCGATGGCCTCGTACTTGCCGTTGAACAGATGCGCGAGCAGCTTCCGGTGGATCTGGTCGGCCTGGTTCTCCAGCCGGTTGACCTCGATCCAGTACTCGGTGAGGTTCTCCATGGTCCGCAGGTTCGGCATGGCCTCGGCCGTGAGTTCCGCCGCCCGTGCCAGCACCTCGATCTGCTGCTCGACCCCCTTGGGCAGCTCCTCCACGTTGTAGAGGACGACCAGGTCGACGGCCTCCTCCATGAAGTCCATGATGTCGTCGAGGGAGGACGCGAGGTTGTAGATGTCCTCACGGTCGAACGGCGTGATGAACGAGGAGTTCAGCTGGTGGAAGATCGCGTGCGTGGCATCGTCACCTGCGTGTTCGGCGGCCCGCATACGCTCTGCGATCTCGGCCCGGCTGGCGGGGTCCGCCCCGAGCAGTTCCATCAGGAGTTTCGAGCCCGTGACGATGTTGTCCGCGGATGCGGCGAACATGTCGTAGAAGCTCGTCTCCCTGGGGGTCAGACGAAAGCGCACGTGGGGTCCTCAAGATGCATCGGTTTCGGTCAGGCTGATGCTAGGCGCATCATCCGGCCACGGCTAACGGGCCGCCCCCCAGTGTCGCCCATCAAGGAGAGCGACCGGCAGGGGGGCGACCGACGACGTCCCTGCTCGGCCCGTATACCCGCCAAAGTTCGGTACCATATACCCAGTAGGGGTATGGGTCTGGAGCTGGAGCGCTGGAGGACAGGATGACGACCACCGAGGCCGGCGCGGAAGCTCCCGCGGTGCACGGCTACCACAAGCAGAAGGACGAACACCTCAAGCGTCTGCGCCGCATCGAGGGCCAGATCCGCGGCCTGCAGCGCATGGTCGAAGAGGACACCTACTGCATCGACATACTCACCCAGGTGTCCGCCTCCACCAAGGGCCTGCAGTCCTTCGCGCTGCAACTCCTGGAGGAGCACCTGCGCCACTGCGTCGCCGACGCGGCCGTCAAGGGCGGCGACGAGATCGACGCGAAGGTGGAGGAAGCGACCAAGGCGATCGGCCGCCTACTGCGCACCTGACCCACCGGACCAGGACCCGCCCCGCGCCGCCCGATCGCGCTCCCGCGCCCGCTCCTCGGCCTGTTCCTCCCCCACCCGCAGCACCTGATCGATGCTCTCCAGACTGAGCCGTTCCTCACCTGCGGCCGAGGCCGCGATGATCAGCTCTCCGCACAGCTCGATCTCGGCGAGGGCCACGTGGTCCTGAACTGCCGTACCGCCGCCCGGAGCCACGCGCATCACCTCGTCTCTGCCGTCACCGGCTTCCTAGAGTAGGGAGCGCTATACACCGCGCGCATGGCACGGACGGGCTAGTCCTTGTGCCCACCCTGTGGCTGAATCTGTCCGCTCCGAGCGAGTTCACTCCTGCGCGATCCGCCCCGCGTAGATGTCCCCGGCGGCCGGCAACCGCACATCGACCGGCGCGCCGAAGTCGTACAGCAACGTCGTGGAGGCGACCGCGACGGCCTCCTTCTGCTTGCCGTTGACGAAACTGAACCGGTGCCGGACCTTCCGGATGCGCCCCTCGTCGTCGAGGTAGACGTCGAACGGCACCCGAGCCGTGGCGAACCCTTTCGCCGCCGCCCGCAGCGCGTTCCGTCCCCCCACGGACGCGTCCTCGGCGGCCACCGCCAGATCGGCCGTCCCGCGATAGTGCCGCACCGCCGTCCCGGCCACCTCGGTCCTTCCGACGTACGTCGCCGTCCGTGTGCCCCGCAGCACCTCGGCGGCGGCGAACGGATCGGTGGCCCCGCCGGTCACCAGGTTCCCGTCGGACAGGGACGCCGTCGCCACCCGTACCCATTTGTCGTCCGGCACCCCGGCCCCCCGGTTCTTCATGAACAGGGCCCCGGGCGCGAGGAGCTCGGTGATCGGCCGGTGCTCGCTCGCCCCGGCCGGATCCTGCGGCAGCAGCACCCTCAGCTGCCCGAGCTGCTTGCGGTAGTCGTAGACCCCCTGGCCCCGGATCGTCACCCGGGTCCCGCCGGTGGCCATCTCCATCGACGTACGGGCCTTCGACGTGCCCGCCGCGACGAGGGTGTCGGCAGCCCGGTGCAACGTCGCCACGGGATCGGCCGCCCGGCCGTCCTCGGCGGCGGCCCCGCCCCCGGAACACCCGGCGGCGCCCGCACAGATCCCCGCCACGATCCCCGAAAGAACCGCCGCACCCACATGCCTGCGCTGCCGCTCCGCCATGGCCTGCCTACCCCCAGCCGGTACGTCCGTCACGGGCCCCCTGTCGTTCCGGTTAACGACGGGTAAGTGCCCCCGTCACGCAGGGCCGAAGGCCTGTGTCCGGATCGCGCCCGGCTTGCGACCGCCATACGGGTCTTTTACCGAGCTTGGGTACCGTTGTCTGCGTGACACAGCAAGACGGGTCGGACCTTCCCCGCACAGACGGGGACCACAGCGCCACGACCGTCGAACAGGGCCGCTTCTGCCTGGCCCGCTGCACCTGCGGCTGGCGCGGTCCGGCCCGCCGGGCGAGAAGCCTGGCCAGATCGGACGCGGAGAGCCACATCCGCGGCTGACCGGCTGACGTCACGGCCGACCTGCTGACCTCACGGCCGACCCGCGGGGGTCGCGGCCGACCGGCGGATGTAACAGACGTCACCGTTCCGTCACCGCCGACGCCGGCCGGAACCCGTGGTCCCATGTCCCCGTCTCGCTGCATGAAGCCGACAGGCGGTCGAGGGAAGGCGCAAGAACATGGAACGGCGTACGTTCATCGCAGGCGGCACGGCAGCGGTCGCGGCAGCCGTGACCGCCTGCAAGGCGACCGGGGGCAGCGCAAGCGCCTCCACCTCGGCCACCGGGGGCACCGGAACGAACAGCCCCCTCACCACCACCAGCGTCTCCGCCCCCGCCAACTGGACCGCGCTGGCCCGCGATCTGGACGGCGCCCTGGTCCGCCCCGGCGACGCCTCCTGGGCCACGGCCCACCAGCTCTACAACACCCGCTTCGACGCTCTCAAGCCGGCGGCGGTGGCCTACGTCGCCCACGCCGACGACGTCCGCACGGCCCTGGCGTACGCCCGCGCCCACAGGACGAAGGTCGCGATCCGCAACGGCGGCCACTCCTACGGCGGCTGGTCCTCCGGCGACGGCCGTCTGATCATCGACGTCTCCAAGCTGAACCGGGTCCGCGCGAGCGGCACGACGGCCGTGGTCGGCGCGGGCTCCAAACTGATCGACGTCTACCGGGCGCTCGCCGCGAAGGGCGTGACGATCCCGGCGGGCTCCTGCCCCACGGTCGGCGTCTCCGGTCTGGTCCTCGGCGGCGGCCACGGCGTCGTCTCCCGCGCCTACGGCCTGACCTGCGACAGCCTCACCCAGGCCACGATCATCACCGCGGACGGCAAGCAGCTCACCGCCAACGCGACGACGAACAAGGACCTGTTCTGGGCGCTGCGCGGCGCTGGCAACGGCAACTTCGGCGTCGTCACGGAGCTGCAGTTCAAGACCCACCCCGCGCCCCAGGCGGTGACGGGCTACCTCACCTGGCCCTGGGCGAAGGCGGCCGAGGTGATAAAGGCCTGGCAGGAGTGGGGTCCGTCGCAGCCCGACGAGATCTGGTCCTCCCTGCACCTGGAGAACGGCAGCGGCACCCCCACCGTCTCGGTGGCCGCGTTCTGCATCGGCACCTACGGCCAGCTCCAGAACGCGGTGGACCGCCTCGCCGACAAGGTGGGCGCCCGGGCGTCGTCCGTGTCCCTGCGCCGCCGCGGCTACAAGGAGGCGATGGAGGCGTACGCCGGCTGCTCCTCCTTCACCACCGACGCCCAGTGCCACCTCCCCGGCTCCACCCCGGGCCGCGCCACGCAGGGCAAACTGGGCCGGGAGACGTACACGGCCCGCTCGGACTTCTTCGACCGCTCGCTGACGACGGCCGGCATCCAGACCCTGCTGAAGCAGATGAGGACGGTCCAGGGCGGCGCCGGCAGCATCGCCCTCATCGCCCTCGGCGGCGCGGTCAACCGGGTCTCCCCCACGGCGACGGCGTTCGTCCACCGCCGCTCGCGGATGCTGGCCCAGTACATCGTGTCGTGGAAGGCGGGCACGGCCGGTACGACGGCCCAGTCCTGGCTGAACACGGCCCACAAGGCGATGACCCCGTACGCCTCGGGCGCGGCGTACCAGAACTACGCGGACCCGACGCTGACGAACTGGCGCAAGGCGTACTACGGCGAAGCGCTCCCGCGCCTGACCCAGCTGAAGAAGCAGTACGACCCGACGGGCTTCTTCACCTACCCGCAGGCACTCTGACCGCAGAAACGCCGACCGCAGGCAATGAGCTAGGCGGCGAGGTCCCTTTCCTCCGCGGCGACCTCGCTCCGCGCACCCGGGACGAACCCCTCCCGCTCGCCGATCCGCGCGGTCCGGCTGCGCACGATCCACCCGACGCGGGGCGAGCTGTCGAGGGCCTTCAGGACGGGCGTGAGCATCATGGAGGCGACGGGCGACAGCAGCAGGGCCACGGCGGTCCCGAGCGCGAACCCGCCGACGACGTCCGTCGGGTAGTGCACCCCCATGTAGACCCGGCAGAACCCTTCGAGCAGGGCGATCCCTATCCCCGCGAGCCCGAACTTCCGGTTGGCGACGAACAGTCCGACGGCCATGGCCATGGTGAGGGTGGCGTGGTCGCTCACGAAGGAGTAGTCGGTCTTGCCGGAGACGAGCACCTCCAGCCCCTGATGGTCACGGAAGGGCCGGGGCCGCTCCACGAACCCCCGTATGGGCACGTTCACCAGCACGGCGATCCCGGCGGCGAGCGGCGCCCACACGAGCGCGGCGACCGAGCCCGCCGCCTCCTCGGCCCCGCCGGGCCGGCGCCGCACGCCCCACCAGCACCACACGATCAGCAGCACCATGGCGAGCAGCAGCCCGTACTCGCCCACGAACTCGACGGCCCGGTCGAGCCAGTGCGGGGCGTCCTTGGCCAGGCCGTTGATGTCATAGAGCAGGTCGACGTCGGGGTTCGACCCGGATTCGGCGAGTCCAGCCATGGTGCTGCGGCCCCTTCGTCGTGTGCTGCCCGGCGCACTTCACATGCGCCCGCCTCAACAGGAACGCACGGCCCCGGTTGATACGTTCCACTCTCCACTGAATGATCACTCAGACGTTATCGAAGAGAGACAGATCCCCGCAGCTCAGAGGGCGGGTCCGGGGTCTGTCTCAGACCGTCGTGGGGAGCGCTTTCGCGCCATCTTCGGTGACCCGGGTGGCCCCGAAGTACTCGGCCGTGTCGATGGGGTCGAAGCGGATGACCGCCCCCGTGTAGGGCGCGTCGATCATGTAGCCGCCCCCGACGTAGATCCCCACGTGGTGGATGGCCCGCGAGTTGCCGAGGTCGGTCGAGAAGAACACCAGGTCCCCCGGCAGCAGTTCGCTGCGCTTGGGGTGCGGGCCGGCGTTGTACTGGTCGTTGGCGACCCGGGGCAGGGTGATCCCGACGCTCTCGTAGGCGGCCTTGGTCAGCCCGGAGCAGTCGAACCGTCCTCCCTGGTCAGCGGTGCCGTTCCCACCCCAGAGATAGGGCGTGCCGAGCTTCTTCTGGGCGAAGTAGATGGCTCCCGCGGCCTGCTTGGAGGGATCCACCCGGCTGACGGGCGCGGCGAAGGACTCCTCCAGCGTCGTGATCGTCTTCACATAGTTCTGGGTCTCCTTGTACGGCGGTACGCCGCCGTACTTGATGACCGCGTCCGGCCCCGCGTTGTAGGCCGCGAGCATGTTCTTCGTGATGTCCCCGCGGACGCTCTTCACGTACGACGCGAGCTGGCAGTCGTACGACGCGGCCGACGGAATCGCGTCATTCGGGTCCCAGACGTCGCGGTCGCCGTCCCCGTCTCCGTCGACTCCGTGCGTGGCCCAGGTGCCCGGGATGAACTGCGCTATCCCCTGGGCGGCGGCGGCGCTCTGCGCTCTCGGGTTGAACCCGCTCTCCTGGTACAGCTGGGCGGCGAGCAGTGCGGGGTTGATGGCGGCGCAGAGATTGCCCCACTTCTGAACGAGCGTCTGATAGGCGGCGGGCACAGCCCCCTTGGCGAGCGATCGGGACGCCCCGCCCACGCCGTTCGCCATGTTCCCGCCGACGACGTACACCCCGATGACGAGCGCCATCATGAAGGCGGCTCCGGCACTGACGGCAGCGGTCGCCACGATCCACGTCTTACGCACCGTCAACCGCCCCTCGCCGCCCGGGAGTCCGCCCACGACAGTGTAGAGGCGGCCTCAGCACCACGGGGTGATCACACGGAAGGACGGCTCGATCCATGGCTTCGTGCGCGCCGACGCGGGCGGGTCAACGTCAGCCATGGGCCGCGTCAAGCATCGCCCAACGTTCGCTCCCGTCCTCCCCATCCACGGCCAAGATTCGGCAACAGCGGAGATCATTTCCGGCCTCGGACATACGTTCCACGCCGTGAACTCTGAGAGCACCCCCCACAGAACCGCCCGTCGCGCCCTTCTGCGCGGCGGCATGGCCGGCGCCCTGGCCGTCGGCGGCGCGGCCCTCGCCACCGCCCCCGCGTCCGCGTCCGCGTCCACGCCCGTCACCGGCCGCCGGACCGCCACCCGCCCCGGCACAGCCGACGAAGCCCTGCGGGAACTGGCCGCGGGCAACCGCCGCTGGCGCACCTTCTGCGAACGGCACCCGGACGAGACGCCCGCCGTACGACAGAGCCTGACGGCGGGTCAGCATCCGTTCGCCGTCGTCCTCGGCTGCATCGACTCCCGCGTGCCGCCGGAGCTGGTCTTCGACCAGGGCCTCGGCGACCTGATGACCGTCCGCACCGCGGGCGAGGTCCTCGACGAGGCCGTCCTCGGCAGCGTGGCCTACGGCGTGCTCGAACTGGGGATCCCGTTGGTCATGGTGCTCGGCCACCAGTCGTGCGGCGCGGTGAAGGCGGCCGTCCAGGCAGACCTGACCGGCGACAGGCTGCCCGCCCACATCCAGTACCTGGCCGACCAGATCACGCCGTCCATAGACCGCACGAAGCAGGGCGACGCCCGCGTCGACTCCACCATCGACGCCAACGTCCGGGCCGTCAGCGCACGCCTCGCCGCCGTGCCCGACCTCGCCGCGAAGATATCCGCCGGCGAGCTGGCGGTCGTCGGCGCCCGCTACGAGCTGACCACCCAGCTCGTCCACGCCCTCGCGTAGCGCCTGGACCTCACGCCCCCTGGAGGACTTGCTCTAGGGGGCCGAGGTCGCTTCCTCGTACAGTTCCGCCGCCTCCGCCCCCAGGACCACGCTGTACGAGACGTCGGGCGTGGCGCCGCCCTGCTCGTGACCGCCCAGGACGCCCACGACCTCGTCGTAGCCGTTCACCCAGGGGCTGCCGCTGGTGCCGCCGGTGAAGGCGGGGCAGGTGATGCGCTGCTGGGTGGCGCTGTGGGCGGTGGGCCGGTTCGTACAGCGGATCGGCGCCTCGACGGAGTCGGGGTAGCCGGTGACGGTCACGGCGGTGGCCCCGGTTGTGGTGCGCGTCACAAAACGATTGCCGCCGACAACGTCCTCGACGTTCTTCCCGTCCTTCTCTTCGAGGACGGCGAAGGCCACATCGCTGTCCTCGTCCTGCCCCTTGTTCCACCCGTCGGGCATGAAGGACCGCTTGATCTTCCAGACCCCGTAGGGGGCCTGTCCGGCCCGGTAGCCGGGCACGAACGCCAGTTCGCCGGACACGCTGCTGAGGCAGTGCGCCGCGGTGGCGATGAGGTCGTGGTGCGGACTGTGCACGACGGATGCCGTGCAGAAGTGCTCGCCGGTAAGTCTGCCGGCGGCCGCGTCGTCGGCGCTGAACAGCGCGCCGACCCGCGCGAACTGCGGGGTCGCCACCGCGACGGCCGTCACCCCAAGGGGGCCGGGCGCGCCGTCGGCAGCCGCTTCGGAGGCGGAGGTGACGGCCAGCATGACGACCGCACCGAGCAGGGCGTTTCGCTTCATCGGGTTCACTGTGTCCCACGAAGGTGAGAGAAACGTCAGAGACATGCATTCTCATACGACGCTACCCGCACTTGGCCCTCAGAACCTCCCGGCTTTTTCCGCCCGGCCTCATCACCCCGCGAAGGACACGTTTCATGGCTGAAATCCCCTCCGACCTCACCTGGACCCGGGCCGCCCCGCCGGACGCGACCGGACCCGGCCCGTGGATCGAGATCGCCTTCGGCGCGGGGGACGACGGCGAGGCGCCCGTCTACCTGCGGGAGACCAGCGACCCGGACAACGTCGTCACCACGAACCGGCGCAAGTGGGACGCCTTCGTGCTGGGCGTCCAGGCAGGCGAATTCGACCACTTCGTGGAAGGCGTCGAGCTCGACTGACCTCCCGCCTCAGTCCTCACGCCTCAGGTCTCACGCCTCAGGTCTCACGCCTCAGGTCTCACGCCCCACGCTCACACATCGCCCCGTACCACCGCGTGCAGGTGCTGGTCGTGCCACCCGTCGGCGTGCAGCAGGGCGCCCCGCATGGTCCCCTCATACGCGTACTGCGCCTTTACCGCCACTCGGCACGACGCCTCGTTGGCGACCGCGTGGCACAGGCGCAGGCGGTGCAGGCCGAGGTCGTCGAAGGCCCAGCGGGTGAGCCGTCCGACCGCCTCCACGGCGACGCCGCCGCCCCGGGCGGCCGGCAGCAGCCAGTAGACGATCTCCGCGCTGCCGCCGTCGAGATCGACGTCGTTCCAGCCGGCCAGCCCGACGACGTCACCGCCGTCGGCACGGGACCGGGCGATCGCCCAGATCGCACCGGTCTCCGCCCGCCAGCGCTCCCGCATCCGCTCGATCCGCCGTACCGCCGCCTCGCGGTCGGGCACGGCGAGCAGGTTCCACTGCCGGATCCCCGGCTCACCCGCGGCCGCCACCAGCGCGGACGCGTCCCCCGCCGCCCAGGGCCGCAACTCCAGCCCAGCGCGCGCAAGGGCGAGCACCGGCTGCTCGGCACAGGCCATCCGACCTGCGGGGACGACGGGAGGCACGGCGGATACGGGGGCGTTCACCGCGGCATCGTGCCACAGACGTCCCGAATCGGGGATCGGCGCACGCGAGGTCAAGTTCCGGCCATCCCCGCACCATCGCCCCGCCATTGATCAGCAATCCCCCAACCCCCTTCAGTAAGGCGGAAGTCAGGATTCCACCGCCTGTCTTGTTGTCGCGTACTCAACAAGGGAACGTCGTCTGCGGGCCGCCGCCCCCACCGGCAACCACGCCGGTGGTCCCCCACCCGCAGGCCTCTGTCCACCTCACGCAGGAGGCTGTACGTTGCGTACGCCCACCCCCAACGCCCCCCACATACGCGGCAGATGGCACCGAATAGGCTCCGCCGCCGCGGCCACCGCCGCCCTCGTCATCGCCGGTCTCGGCACCGCGGCCCACGCCGACGCCGCCACCCCGACGCCGTCCAAGGTCAGCGCCCAGGCCATCGCCGCCCAGGTCGCGAAGGCCCACGTGACCTACACCCAGCAGTGCGACCAGACCCCGAAGAAGGGGTTCGCGTCCTGCAACGCGCTGCGCGTCACCGGCGGCACCACCGCCTTCCAGGAGGAGCAGGCCGCCAAGAAGGGCATCGCGCCCAAGACGGTCTCGCCCGACGCCGCCGCCGACTCCCCCAGCGGCTACGGCCCCTCCGACCTCCAGTCGGCCTACGGCCTGACCGACGCCGCGTCCTCGCGCGGCTCCGGCGAGACCATCGCGATCGTCGACGCGTACGACGACCCCAACGCGGAGTCCGACCTGGCCACCTACCGCGACTACTACGGCCTCTCCGCCTGCACGACCTCCAACGGCTGCTTCAAGAAGGTCAGCCAGACCGGCTCCACCACCTCCCTCCCCACCGCCAACAGCGGCTGGGCCGGCGAGATCTCGCTCGACCTCGACATGGCCTCCGCCGTCTGCCCCAACTGCAACATCCTGCTCGTCGAGGCCAAGTCCTCCTCGATGGCCAACCTCGGCACGGCGGTGAACCGCGCGGTCACCCTGGGCGCGAAGTTCGTCTCCAACAGCTACGGCGGCTCCGAGTCCTCCTCCGACACCAGCTACGACTCCTCGTACTTCAACCACCCGGGCGCCGCCATCACCGTCAGCGCGGGCGACGAGGCGTACGGCGCCGAGTACCCGGCGGCCTCCAAGTACGTGACCGCCGTCGGCGGCACCAAGCTGTCCACCAGCTCCAACAGCCGCGGCTGGACCGAGTCGGTCTGGAAGACCAGCAGCACCGAGGGCACGGGCTCGGGCTGCTCCTCCTACGACGCCAAGCCGACCTGGCAGACCGACACCGGCTGCTCGAAGCGCATGATCTCCGACGTCTCGGCCGTCGCCGACCCGGCGACCGGCGTCTCGGTCTACGACACCTACGGCTCCGACGGCACCGGCTGGAACACCTACGGCGGCACCAGCGCCTCGGCGCCGATCATCGCGAGCGTGTACGCCCTCGCCGGCACCCCGGGCAGCAGCGACTACCCGGCCTCCTACCCCTACGCCGCGGCCGGCACGTCCGCCCTCAACGACGTGACCAGCGGCAACAACGGCACCTGCTCGACGAGCTACTTCTGCACCGCCAAGTCCGGCTACGACGGCCCGACCGGCTGGGGCACCCCGGAGGGCACGGACGCCTTCACCGGCTGACCCTGATCCTCCGTCACCCGGAGCAGCCACAGTGGGCCGTGGGGGCCACACGTGGCGAACGGCGAGCGGGGGGCCGGCCGCCCCCCCCCCCCCCCCCCCCGTCGCCGAAATAACAAAACTTGGGCACAACAAAAAAGCCCCCCCCCCCCCCCCCCCGCCGAAACGGGACGGCGCGGGGCAGGGGGGGTACACC
>NZ_JBITCT010000090.1:0-8382 GCF_044453465.1 Streptomyces sp. NPDC051677 | reverse complement strand
GCCCCGCCCCCCCCCCCGCGGCCCCCTCCTCCCCCCCCCCCCGCGCCCCCCCCGGGGGGGGGGGGGGCCCCCCCGCGCCCCCCCCGCGGGCGGCCCCCCCCCCCCCCCCCCCCCCCCGCTCGCCGTTCGCCATGAGACCATCGATGAGAACATCGAAACGTACGCTCACCCGACCAGCCGTCAGAAACGGTACGGAGCCGTGAAGTGGGCTAACGACGGAACCACACCACAGGTTCCGCTCCGGCCTCATTGCCCGGCGTGACCTGCCGTGATACACAGAGTGACCATACGAGTCAATCGTACGAATCCTGACCGACAATGACGCCAAGTCGACATACGACGGCGACTTCGTCGGCGACAATGAGGCGTGACCTCTGCACACCGGCAGGGGGACGGCGGAACTACCCACCAGGGGCGGTGACTTACATGCTGTTTGCGGCCGACAAGGGCGATATCAACACCATCATCGGCGGGATCGCTCCGGACTGGGGGCCCTTCGGCAGCCTGGGCAACGAGGCCAAAGTGATGATCGAGGTCGTGATGGCGGTCGCCATCCTCATCTGCCTCGGCATCGCCATCTGGGGCGCGGCCAAGCAACGCATCGGCGCGACGGCCCTACGGGACACCTTCAGTGCGGAACAGGGCAAGGGCCTCATCATCGCGGGCCTGACGGGCGTCTTCATCATCGGCTCACTCGGGACACTGTTCACGATCGTGTACGGCATGGCCGTGTAGCAGCGTCCCCCGCACCACCCCCAGTCCCGTCCGGGCGCGCCCGGCCCGCCGTCCCCACCCACCTGTCGTGCCCACCGGCTGAGGTTGCGTTTCCCTGATGTCCCTGATGTCGAGTCACCACACCGCGCCCGCGCGGGAACCAGCACGGCTACCGTCGTACTTCTACGCGGTCCGCAACGGCAGCGAGGGGGCGTACGCGGCATGACTCCCGGCGACGAACACGACTACGGCGAACCCGCGGGCACCCGCGTCCGCCTGCCCGAGGCCGACCCCTACGGCGGCGCCAGAAGAGGCGCCCGCTCCTCCTCCCGGAGCCTGGTCACGGTGGTCGGCGTCGTCGTCGTCCTCATCGCGGCGATCGCCTTCGCGAACCGCGGAGGAGACGATTCCTCTTCGACGTCGACCGACGGATCCACCGCCACAGACAAACCAAAGTCCTCCAGCACAGCAGCAACCGGAACAAAGCCGGTGGATTCGAAGAGCAACGGCATCCCCTCGGGGTTCGCACACACCCAGCAGGGCGCCCAGTCCGCCGCCGCCAACTACGCCGTCGCGCTCGGCTCGACCGGCATGTTCCAAAAGGACAGCCGGCACGCCCTCGTCGACAACCTCTACACCACCGCGGCCGCGACCAAGCTGCAGGGAGCCATGGACCAGGCGTACTCGGCCGACTTCCTCGCGAAGATGGGCCTCGACGCCGACGGCAACGCCCCGGACGGCAACACCTTCGTCTCCCGGGTGGTGCCCGTGGGCACGACGACCCAGACCTACTCCACCGGCACCGCCAAGGTCGCCGTCTGGTACCTGGGCCTCATCGGCATGTCCGGGACGACCTCCACCGACCCCGTCACCTCGTCGTGGAAGACCTGGACCTTCGACCTCCAGTGGACCGGCGGCGACTGGAAGATCGCCGACGACGAGCAGAAGGACGGCCCCGCCCCGGTCCCCGGCGACGACCCGGCCGCCACCTCCGACGAGATCAGCAAGGCCATCGAGGAGTACGGAGGGTTCACGTATGCCCGGTAACCCGCGCCGCCTGCTCACGCTCGCCGGAGCAGTGACCGCCGTCCAGACGTCGGCCGTCCTGCTGGCCACCCGCGTCTTCGCGGCCCCGACGCCCGACTCGTCGCCGTCGTCGACACCCTCGCCGTCGCCGTCACCGTCCGACAGCCTGGACTGCGGCCTCATCTCCGGCGAGGCCAAGAAGTACTGCGAGAAGGGCAACGGAGGCTCCCTCACCACCAACCCCGGCGTCTCCGACACCCTCGACCCCCTCTCCTCCCTCGCCAAGGGCTGTGCCGACGCCGCCTCGTGGACCGTCGACAAGCTGAGCGACGCCGTGAAGGACACCGCGAACGTCGACTTCACCAACGAGAGGTTCCTCAAGCAGTACGCCGTCGTCTTCGCCGCCTCGACCGTCCTGACCCTCCTGCTGTGGCTGCTGGCCGTAGCCAAGCGCGCGGTGCGCGGAGTCCCCCTCACCACCGCCATCGGCGAAGCCGTCGGCTTCCTCTGGCTGACCGTCCTCGCCTCCGCCTTCACCCCCCTCATCCTCTACACCGTCGTCTCCGCCACCGACGGCATCACCGACGTCCTCGCGAAGACCACCGGCAACCAGACCGACACGTTCTTCGGCACCTTCTCCGCGGCCCTCGCCAAGGGCGAGGACATCGGCGGCGGCCCGATCATGCTGATCGTCGTCTCGCTCGTGTCGATCCTCGCCGCCGGAGTGCTCTGGCTGGAGCTCGTCATCAGAGCCGCGCTCCTCTACGTCGGCGCGCTGCTCGGCACCGTCGTCTACGCGGGCCTGGTCGACAAGCACCTGTGGAGCCATGTCCGCCGCTGGGCCGGCATCATGATCGCCGTCATCCTGGTCAAACCGATCATCGTGATAGTGCTCGGCCTCGCCGGCGCGCTGTCCTCGGACGACGGCCCCAACTCCTTCTCCGCCGTCGTCTCCGGCCTCTCGATCATCCTGCTCGCCATCTTCGCCAGCGCGATGATCTACCGCTTCGTCCCCGGCTTCGGCGACGAGATCGCGAACGGCCGCAACAACCGCATCATGCAGGGCGCCGAAGGCAAGGCCGCCGCCGTCATCAGCTCCCCGGCGACCCTCGTCGCCCAGGGCATCAAGACGCACAGCACCCGTGCGGACAACAACGGCGCCGGCCAGTCCGGCTCCGGATCCTCCGGTGCCCGCCCCGCCAACCCCGCCAGCGGCGGAGTGGCCGCGCACAGCTCGCGCTCCTCGAACGGGGGCGGCGGATCTGTCCCCTCCGCCGCACCCGCGCCCCGCGCGAGCAGCCCGGTCAACACCCCGCACGCCGGCAACAACCGCAACAGCAGCAACAACCGCACGGGAGGTGAAGGGCGTTGACGACCGAGTCCCATGTGTCCCACATGGTCGCGCCCCGCCGTACATATCTGATCGGCCGCGCCCGGCCGAACGCGATCGTCGGCCGCAACCGCGAGACCGGCGAGATCGCGCTCATCGTCGTCGGCGCGTTCCTCGGCATGATGTGCGGCCTCCTCGTCCCCGTCCTCGCCCTGCGCATCGTCCTGCTGAGCGGCTTCCCGGTGATCGCGCTGGCCGCCGTCTACGTGCCGTACAAGCACCGCACGTTCTACAAGTGGTTCGAGATCAACCGCAGCTACAAGCGCACCCTCCGCCAGGGGACCACGTACCGCTCGACCGCCATGGAGGCCGGCACCCGGCTCGACGGCCAGGAGATCGAGATCGGCCCGCCCCCGGGCATCGGCCGCATCAGCTGGCTGGCCGCCCCCTTCGGCCCCGACGAGATCGCCGTCCTCCTGCACGCCGACCGCCGTACGGTGACGGCGGCCATCGAGATCGAGGGCCCGGGCGTCGGCCTGCGTGACAGCGAGGACCAGGAGGCCCTCGTCGACCGCTTCGGCACCCTCCTCAAGCACGTGGCGAACGGCGACGGATTCGTCACCCGCCTGCAGATGCTCGCCCGCACCCTCCCCGCCGACCCCGACGCCCACGCCAAGGACGTCGCCGTGCGCGGGGACGAGAAGGCCCCCGACTGGCTGGCCCGCTCCTACGACCAGCTCCAGTCCATGGTGTCCACCAGCAGCGAGCAGCACCGCGCCTACCTCGTCGCCTGCATGCACTACACGCGCGAACTCTCCGCCGAGGCGCACGCCATGGCCCGCGCCGCCCGCCCCCAGTCCGGCCGCAAACTCGACCGCGACGCCGGCCTCGCCGTCGTCATGGCCCGCGAGCTGACGGACATCTGCTCCCGCCTCCAGGAGGCGGACATCCGCGTCCGCCAGCCCCTCGGGCAGGGCCGGCTCGCCTCCCTCGTCCACTCCATGTACGACCCGGACCACCCCATCGACCACATCCAGGCGATGACCAAGCGCAACGCCTGGCCGGCCGAGCTGGACGCCATGGAGCCGACGTTCCTCCAGGCCAAGACCCGCGAGTCGACCACCCGGGCCCCCTGGTGCCACGCCACGGCCTGGGTGAAGGAGTGGCCGATGACCCCGGTGGGCGTCAACTTCCTGGCCCCCCTCCTCGTCCACACCCCAGACGTCATCCGCACGGTCGCCGTCACGATGGACCTCGAACCCACCGAGGTCGCCATCGAGCGCATGCTCACGGAGAAGACGAACGACGAGGCCGAAGCCAGCCGAGCCGCCAAGATGAACCGCACCGTCGACCCCCGCGACGTGGCCGCCCACTCCCGCCTCGACCAGCGCGGCGAGGACCTGGCGTCCGGCGCGGCCGGCGTGAACCTGGTCGGCTACATCACCGTCTCCAGCCGCAACCCCGAGGCCCTCGCCCGCGACAAACGGACGATAAGGGCCTCGGCCGGCAAGTCGTACCTGAAGCTGGAGTGGTGCGACCGAGAGCACCACCGGGCGTTCGTGAACACCCTCCCGTTCGCCACCGGAATCCGAAGGTAGGGGCTGATGAGCTGATGCGGGATCCGCTGTCCGTCCTCACGGACGCCTTCACCTCCTTCCTCTTCGGCAAGGTCGAGACGACCCGACTGCCGGTCCGCACCTCCACCGGCCAGGCCCAGGCCGTCTACCTGCCCACGGCCGCCCCCGGCCTCGGCGACTCCGGCGTCATCATCGGCCGCGAGGTCTACTCCGGGAAGGGCTACATCTACGACCCCTTCCAGCTGTACGGCCAGCAGCTCCCGGCCCCGCACTGGCTGGTCCTCGGCGAGTCCGGCAACGGCAAGTCGGCGCTGGAGAAGACCTACGTCATGCGCCAGCTCCGCTTCCGCGACCGCCAGGTCGTCGTCCTGGACGCCCAGGGCGAGGACGGCGTCGGCGAATGGAACCTCATCGCGCAGGCGCTGGGAATAACCCCCATCCGCCTGGACCCTACGGCAGCCCTGGACATGGGGATCCGCCTCAACCCCCTGGACCCCTCGATCACCACGACGGGCCAGCTGGCACTGCTCCGCACCATCATCGAAGTGGCGATGGGCCACGGCCTGGACGAACGCTCCGGCTTCGCCCTGAAGGTCGCCCACGCCTACGTCAACGAGACGATCGTCGAACGTCAGCCGGTCCTGATGGACATCGTCGAACAGCTCCGCCACCCCGAACCGGAGTCGGCGGAGGCGATGAACGTCGCCATAGACGACGTACGGGCCTGGGGCCTGGACGTCGCACTGGTCCTGGACCGCCTGGTCGACGGTGACCTGCGGGGCATGTTCGACGGCCCCACGACGGTCGGCATCGACCTGGACGCCCCGCTGATCGTGTTCGATTTGTCCCACATCGACCGCAACTCCATCGCCATGCCGATCCTGATGGCGATCGTCGGGGTCTGGCTCGAACACACCTGGATCCGCCCCGACCGGAAGAAGCGCATCTTCCTGGTCGAGGAGGCCTGGCACATCATCAACAGCCCGTTCGTGGCCCAGCTCTTCCAGCGCCTGCTGAAGTTCGGCCGACGCCTCGGCCTGTCCTTCGTGGCGGTGGTCCACCACCTGTCGGACGTGGTGGACGGCGCGGCGGCCAAGGAGGCCGCCGCGATCCTGAAGATGGCCTCGACCAGGACGATCTACGCCCAAAAAGCGGACGAGGCCAGGGCGACGGGCCGAGTCCTCGGCCTACCGAGGTGGGCCGTGGAGATCATCCCCACCCTCACCCCCGGCATCGCGGTCTGGGACGTCAACGGCAACGTCCAGGTGGTGAAACACCTGGTCACGGAGACGGAACGCCCCTTGGTCTTCACCGACCGCGCCATGACGGAGTCCTCCGCCGAGCAGGCCGCAGCCAACGACGACGCCCTGCTCGCCGCCGAACTGGAACAGGAACGCCGAGCGGCGGCCTTCATGGAACAGCACATGGCCGACCTGGACGGCTCGTCCGAGTCGACGGTGGCGTAGAGGGGCGGGGTGGTCATGAGACCGGGTGACGAGCAGCGCCGCGACAGCCGGGCCGACAGCCAAGGAGGCATCCCGGACGGCCTCCTGGTCGGCATACTCGCGTTCCTGCTCGGCATGACCCTGCTGGTCTGGACGGCGACGGGCCTGGCAGCCCTCTTCTCCCACGGCTCCTGGCCCGCCGGCGTCGCCTTCACCCGCACCCCCCTGGCCATGCGCCACCTCATCGCCCAACCTCACGACATCCCCGGCGCCTGGCCTGAGGCGGAGCCGACCCGACTCTCCGGCTACGGCCTCTTCTGGGGCCTGCTCATCGGCCAGCTGATGATCCTGTTCGTCCTCACCGTGTTCGTGATAGGGACGCTGGCGCGGTGGAGGGCGGTACGGGCACGCCGGAGGGCAGACCAGAGGGACCGCCGGCACACCACGGGCCTCCCGCCCCAGCACCACGAGGTACCGCACCACGAGGTGCCCACGCAGCGAACGGAAGCGACGCCCGAGGCCGACCCGAGGACACGGACAGAGCCGACTCCGCCGACGGACCCGACCCCTCTGACGGCATCGCCGTCGCCGTCGCCTCTCGCCCCGACACCGCGCCCCGCCGTCGAACCGTCCCACGGATGGGAGACCGGCCGCGTCGAAGGCGGGACGGCACACTACGCGCCCCCCGCGCTCCGCTACGCCACCGCCGCCCAGGCCGTCCGGGACGCCGAGGGCCCCGCACTCGTCCTCACCTCCGACCCGGCCCTCTGGCAGGACACCAAGGACGCCAGGGCCAAGCTGGGCCCGGTCCACCTCTACGACCCCGCCCACCGCTGCGACACCCCGGCCCGCCTCCACTGGTCCCCCACCGCCGGCTGCGAGGACAGGCCGACCGCGGCCTCCCGCGCGGCGGCGCTCCTCACCCCCGTACGCCCCACCGCCCGCCTGGACCAGGCGGTGACCGACACGGCCGAGACCCTGCTCCGCAGCTATCTCCACGCCGCGGCGATCGACGGCCGCACCATCCGCCACGTCCACCGCTGGTCCCAGGGCACCGGCATCCAGGATGCGGTCCGCACCCTCCGCACCCACCCCAAGGCCGCCCCGGGCGCGGCCGGCGAGCTCGAAGCCGCCCTCACCGCCCACCCCGAGCGTCGTGACATCGCCCAGGAACTGACGTCCCGCGCCCTCTCCGCCCTCTCCACGGTGAACATCCGCGAGGCATGCACTCCCAACCGAAGTGATGCCCTTGCCTTGGATTCCTTCGTGGACGAAGGGGGAACGCTTTATGTACTAGGCGAATCGATCGAGGATCCCAGGACGAACCCCGGCGCGATGCCGCTCCTGACGGCCCTCGTCTCCAGCGTGGTCGAGCGCGGCCGGCGCATGGCCGAACGGTCATCCTCCGGTCGCCTCGACCCACCACTCACCCTGGTCCTGGACGATGTGGCGGCCGTGGCCCCGATCTCCCAGCTCCCGGAGCTCCTGTCCACGGGAACGGACCGCGGCCTGCCCACCTTGGCCCTGCTCCGCTCCCGCGAACAGGCCAAGGCCCGCTGGCCGCACGACGAGCTACCGGTGTAGCACTTCAGCCTCGGTCGCGCCCGAGCACGAACTCCAGCTGGCTCTCCCCGGGTGTCTGCTCGAGCGGCACCACGACACCGCTGGGTACGAACCCGGCCTTGCGGTAGAACCTCTGGGCCCGGGTGTTCTGCTCGTGCACGATCAGTCGCACCCGCTCGGCCCCGCTCGCCCAGGCCCACTCCACAGCGGCGTCGAAGAGCACCTCCGTCAGACCGATGCCCCGGGACTCGGGCTGCACGAACACTCCGACGACATGCCCTTGTCTCCGCTCGACGGGAAAGCCGGCCCAGTCTTTCGTGCCGGCCTCCTCGACCAGCACAGTCAAGGTTCCGACCCACTCCCCGTCCGGCGCCTCGGCGATGATCTGCTGCGCTCCGGTCGCACCCTCCGCGACTCCCTCGACCCGTTCCCGCCAAAAGGAGTCCGGCTTGGCAACAGCCTCGTCGTACGTCTCCAGGAAGGCGAGGTGCGCTACCGGGTCCTGAAGCGCGGCGAGCCGCAGCTTCTTCGCTGCGGGCCACTCATCGGCGCGTATGGAGCGGATGACGTAATTCATGCGCATCACCCTAATGGCAAACGCAAAAAGGCCCACACCGATTTACGGTGTGGGCCTTTCTCAATATTTGTTCGGCGGTGTCCTACTCTCCCACAGGGTCCCCCCTGCAGTACCATCGGCGCTGTAAGGCTTAGCTTCCGGGTTCGGAAT
>NZ_JBITCT010000089.1:0-21122 GCF_044453465.1 Streptomyces sp. NPDC051677 | reverse complement strand
CACCCCCCAGGTCATGCCTTCGACAGGGGGACACAGTCATGCCGGGCCCGGAGGCCAGCGGCCCTCTTGCAGGACCGCGGAAAAGATAACGGGGGAGAGAGACGGCTCGGGGCCGGCCGGTTACGTGGGACGTGGGCCCTCGTGACGGGTGACAGCTCTGCGTGGTGTGCGGGCGGGACCGGGGCGGAGCGCGGTCCCACCGGGTCGGTGGGCCACGGGCGGCGGGCATCGTGGGATCAGTCTTTGACCGCGCCGGCGGTGACGCCCGCGGCCACGTAACGCTGGGCGAGGACTAGCAGGACCGCCGCGGGCAGGGACGCGACGACGGCGGTGGCCATGATCGCGTTCCACTCCTGGTTGTTGTTGCCGATGTAGTGGTAGATGCCGAGGGTGATCGGCCGCCAGTCGCCACCGCCGTCGAGGGTGTTGGCGAAGACGAAGTCGGACCAGGCCCACAGGAAGCTGAAGAGCGAGACGGTGACGACGGCGTTGCGGCTCACCGGCAGGACGACGGACCGGAAGGTGCGGAAGGTGCCGGCGCCGTCGATGCGGGCCGCGGCGATGAGCTCGCCGGGGATCCCGGACATGAACGCCGTGAAGATCATGACGCCGAAGGGCACGGCGATGGTGGAGTCCGCGACGATCAGTCCCCACCAGGAGTTCAGCAGACCCAGGTCGAGGAAGATGCCGTAGAAGCCCATCGCCATCACGATGCCGGGGATCATCTGGGCCACCAGCAGGACGAGGCCGAGGAGTCCCCCGCCGTAGGGCTTGAGCTTGGCCAGTGCGAAGCCGGCCGGGGCGGCGAGGACGAGGGTGAGGGCGACCGTGCCCAGACCGATGAGCAGGCTGGTGCCGAGGTAGGGCAGCTGGTCGTGGAGAACGGCTCGGTAGCCCTCGAAGGTGGGGTGCAGCGGGAGGAGGTCGGGCGGGCTCTTGCGCATGTCCTGCTGCGGGGTGAGGGACACGTTGAGCATCCAGTACACCGGGAACAGCATCAGGGCGGTGAGGAGGAGGCCGATGACGGTGTAACGGCGGGATCCGGTGCGTGACTTCACGCTTCCTGCCTCCTCTGGACGCGGATGTACAGCAGCCCGAAGACGAGGGCGATGAGGATGAGGATGTTGCCGACCGCCGCGCCGGGGCCGAACTTCGGCAGCAGGGTGCCGAAGCCGAGCTGGTAGGACCAGGTCGCCAGCGTCGAGGAGGAGTCCCCCGGACCGCCCTTGGTCATGATCCAGATCAGGTCGAACACCTTGAGGGTGTAGACGAGACCGAGCAGCAGGGTGATCGCCGACACCGGCCGCAGCAGCGGGAAGGTGATCCGGCGGAACTGCTGCCAGGCGCTCGCCCCGTCCAGGGACGCGGCCTCGTACAGCTCCGCGGGGATGTTCTGCAGACCGCTGTAGAGGATGACCAGGTTGAACGGGATGCCGATCCAGATGTTGGCGATGATGACCGAGGTCAGCGCCCAGTCCGGCGAGGTGAGCCAGTCGACCGGGGACACACCCACCAGATGGAGGGCGTAGTTGATGACGCCGGACTCGCTGTTGAGCATCCACGACCAGGTGGACGCCGACACGATCAGCGGGAGCAGCCAAGGGATCAGGAAGAGGGCCCGGAGTGTGCCGGCCAGCCGGAAGTGCCGGTTGAAGAAGACCGCGAGGGCAAGACCGGCCAGGTACTGGAACACGATCGACACAAAGGTGAAGATCATGGTGTGGCGTATCGCCGGGCCGAACGTGGGATCGTCGAGGACGGTCCTGAAGTTGTCCAACCCGGAGAAGGGCGCGTCGCCCGCCACGAAGGAGCGGACCGTGTAGTCGCGCAGGCTCAGGTCGAGGTTGCGGTAGAGGGGATAGACGTAGAAGGCCGCGAGGTAGAGGGCCAGCGGGGCGAGGAAGGCCAGCGCGGTGAGCCGGCTCCTGCGGCGCTGTCGGCGCCGGAACGCCGAGGCGTCCGTCCGGTCATCGGTGCCGGTCGCCGCGAACTTGACCGGTGACCGCGGTGAGCGGTGGTCGACGCGGGCGGTGGTCATGCGAACTCCTGGATGCGGGTGGCCTGCCCGGGGCCGTGGTGGTGTCCGGGCGGTTGCGGTGCCGTGCGGTTCTCGGACAAAGGGCCCCGGGGCGTGCTGCGTGGGCGTCGAGCGTCAGTTGCCCTTGCCGGCAGCCGTCTGCGCCGCGCCGAGAGCGTCCTTGGGGCTCTTGCTGCCGGACAGGGCGGCCTGGACGGCGGTCCACATGGGCTGTGAGATGGTCGGGTACTTGGTGCCCAGACCGCCGCTGGTGCGACCGCGTGCCGCGGCCACCGCCTTGACCCACGGCTCGAGCTTGGGGTTCGACTTGACCTGCTCGGCCTGCACCTCCGCGGTGGGGGCGACGTACGTCAGGGTGTTGTCCGTGGCCAGCAGGTTGGCGGAGTTGGTCAGGCAGGTGACGATCTTCTTGCTCACGTCGTAGCGCGCGGTGTCCTTCTGCACAGGGACCGTGACGAACTCGCCGCCGGTCGGCACAGGTGCCGAGCCGCCGCTCTGGCCGGGGATGCTGATGACGCCGTAGTCGAAGCCGGCCTTGTCGGCGTTGCCGAGCTGCCAGGTGCCGTTCTCGCCGAACGCGTAGTCCCCGGTCGCGAACTCCTGCCAGCTGGTGGTCTGCGTGTTCTGCAGGACGTCCTTGGGCGCGTACCCGGATCCGACCCACTCCTTCCACAGGGACAGCGCGGCCACACCCTTGTCCGAGTTCAGCTTGGTGAGATCGCCGCCCGCGCCCCAGAACCAGGGCAGGAACTGGAAGCTGCCCTCCTCCGTGCCGATCGCTGAGAAGGTGATGCCCTTCTTCCCGGCCGCCTTGACCTTCTTCAGCGCCGCCGTGAGGGAGTTCCAGTCCTTGATGGAGGCCGGGTCGACCTTGGCCGCGTCCAGGACCTTCTTGTTGTAGTAGAGGGCCAGCGTGTTGGCGCCGATCGGCACCCCGTACGCCGATCCGTCGATCTCGCCCGCGCCGATGATGTTCTTCTGGATCGAGTTGGTGTCCAGCCCCAGGTCGCTCGTCTTGTTGAGGATCCCCGCCTCCACCATCGTGGACACGACCGGGTTGTCCACCATCATCACGTCGGGCGCGCTGCCCTGCTGGGCTGCCAGCAGCGCCTTGTTGCCCAGGTCCGTGGTGTCCATACCGGTGCGCTTGACCTTGACCCCGGCGTCGGTGCCGCACTTGGTGACGAGCTTGCCCCACGCCGAGGAGGCGTCGAACTGCGGGTACGGATCCCAGAAGGTGTACGTCCCGCCGGCCGCCTTGTCGGACCCGGAGGAGGAAGAGTCGGAACCGCCGCCGCAGGCGGCTACGGAGGTGAGTGCGCCGACAGCGGCGATGGCGGCGATCAGGGTACGGCGGGTGTTTCTCACGGTGACCTCGTTGTCTCGGGCTGTTTCAGAGGGAGCGGGGGGAGGCGGAGCGGGGGGCAGCCGTGGGGTTCAGGAGGTGGGCAGCCAGACGCGCATGCTGCCGTCATGGCGGTTGGCCCACGCGTAGTAGGGGATCGCGGTCAGTTCGAGGGGCTCGTCGGCCGGCGGCGCGTCGGTGGCCTCCGCGTTCCGGTACGGCCACCAGTCGGCGTCGGGGATCTGCCGACGGTGCCCTGCGGCCACGACAGTGGTGACTCCGCCGAGCAGGTCCGGACGGTGCTTCACAGCGAGTGAGCGGGTGGTGTCGAGGACGATGTCGTCCAGGCCACCGCCGGGGTGGTCCACCTGCTCCAGGCAGTACACGAGCGGCCCGCGTTCGATCGCCACGCAGCCGCGTACGGCGTCCACGCGCGGATCGGCGGCCGTGAGGCGCGGTTCCAGGCCGAGTTCGAGGACGACCTCGTCGCCGGGTGCCCAGGTGCGCTCCAGCCGCAGCCAGCCGTCGCCGACCGGCGTGTCGGTCTGGTCGTACACCGTGTCCCCGCACCGGACGCGGAACTCGCCGCACCACTGCGGGATACGCAGCGAGAGGGTCCAGGGCCGGTCCGCCGGGGCCTCCTCCACCGTCAGTCCGATCACGCCCTGCCAGGGGTAGTCGGTCTCGCAGCGGACGGTGATGCCGTCGGCGGTGTAACGGCCCGTGACGTATTGGTGCAGTTGCAGGCCGCCCGCGTCACCGCTGGCGAGGTAGTGCTCCAGGGAAGCCAGCAGCCGCATCACGTTGGGCGGGCAGCAGGCGCAGCGGAACCAGCGGGTGCGGCGGGCCGACTGGTCGCCGCCGGTGTCGGTGTGGCCGTCGCGGACCTGGAGCGGGTTGACGTACAGCCAGCGCTCGCCGTCCAGCGAGACCCCCGCCAGGAAGCCGTTGTACAGGGTGCGCTCGATCAGGTCCGAGTAGCGGGCCTCACCGGTGAGCAGGGCCATGCGCCAGCTCCACTGCACGGAGGCGATGGCGGCGCAGGTCTCGCAGTACGCCCGCTCGTTGGGCAGCTCGTAGGGGTCGCCGAAGTCCTCCTCGTCGTGGTGGGAGCCGAGCCCGCCGGTCAGGTGGGTCTTGGTCGCGGCCATCGCCGACCACAACCGCTCGGCGGCGGCGCGCAGTTCCGTGTCCCCGGTCTCGGTGGCCAGGTCGGTCGCGGCGGCCAGCAGGTACAACTGCCGTACGGCGTGCCCCTCGACGTTGGTCGCCTCTCGCAGGGGAACGCGGTCCTGGCAGTACGCCTCGCCGCCGAGCAGGCCGTGACCGAAGCGGTCGACGAAGTAGCCGGCGAGGTCCAGGTAGCGGCGCTCGCCGGTCTCCCGGTAGAGCTCCACCAGGGCGGTCTCGACCTCCGGGTGACCGTCGATGCCGTCGATCGGCCTGCCGCTGTCCGCGGGACCGAAGACGCTGTCGATGTGGTCCGCGAACTTCACCGCCACGTCGAGGAGTTCGGGCCGACCGGTGGCCCGGTGATGGGCGACGGCGGCCTGGATCAGGTGCCCGGCGCAGTACAGCTCATGCCCCCAGCGCAGGTCCTTGTACCGCTCACCGCCCTTGAGCAGCTGGAACCAGGTGTTGAGGTAACCGTCGGGCTGCTGCGCGTCTGCGACGAGGGAGACGATCCGCTCCACGTCGGCCGCGAGCGGGCCGTCGTCCTCGGGCGTCCCCTGGGCGAGCTGCCAGGCCGCGGCCTCCAGCCACTTGTAGACGTCCGAGTCCACGAACGGGTACGCGCCCTGGAACTCGCCCTCGGCGGTGCCCGCCACCAGTCGCAGGTTCTGCAGGTTCCCCGCCGACTCCAGCAGGCCGGGGCCCTGCGGGATGGAGGTGTGCGAGTTCACCTCCCGCCGGGTGCCCCAGAAGCCGGCGCTCACCTCGGCGGTGGCGGGGGCCAGCACGGCCTTGGCACCCGGACCGAGGCGAACCGGGCCCATGTGGGCGCGCCCCGCTTCGGGCGGGACCGAGGACGTGGAGGAGGGCACGGCGAAGCGTGGGCGGGGCATGGCTCTCCGAAGAGGTAGACGGGGAAACGGGTGAAGTCCGGCGCACGTTGGATGTCGTGCGTCCTGGGGACGGACCGGTGGTGCTCTGCTCGTCGAACCCGTTTGAGAAAACGTTTTTCTGCGGGAAAGGTAGATAGCTCGCGAGCGTGAGTCAAGGGGGTCCGCCAAGCTTTTTTCCCGCTTGCTGTCGGTGCTGGTCAGCGACCTGGAAGGATGCCAGGATGGGTATCGCCGACTCGTCCAGGGAAAAGGATTGCGCGTGACCGCTGTTCCAAGTTCTCCCCTCACCGGCCGGGCGAAGCTCGCCGATGTCGCCAAGCTGGCCGGCGTCAGTGTGGGGACGGCCTCGAAAGCGCTGAACGGCAGCGGCAGGATGCGGCCCGATACGCGCCAGCGGGTGCTGGCGGCCGTCGAGGCTTTGGACTTCCGTCCCAACCAGCATGCGCAGAGCCTGCACACCGGCCGCAGTTGGACCGTCGGGCTGATGACGACCGACGGCATCGGCCGGTTCAGCACTCCTGTGCTCCTCGGCGCCGAGGACGCGCTCGGCGCCGGGAAGATCTCCGTCCTGCTGTGCGACACCCGCGGCGACGCCATCCGCGAGCAGCACCACCTGCGCAACCTCATGGACCGCCGCGTGGACGGCATCATCGTCACCGGCCGCCGCACCGACCCACGCCCTCCCCTGACGGGCATCGAGCCGATACCGACGGTCTACGCACTCTCGCCGTCCACCGAATCGGACGACATGTCCGTCGTGTCCGACGACCGCAGCGGAGCGCAGCTGGCCGTCGAGCATCTGCTGGCGACGGGCCGCAGCCGGATCGCGCACGTGACCGGGCCGGCACATCACGCGGCCGCCCGTGAACGGGCCCACCACACCGTCGAGTTGCTCGAACGCTCCTCGCTGGAACTCGCCACCGGGCGGGTGCACTTCGGGGAGTGGAGCGAGGCATGGGGGCGCCGGGCCGCCGAGACGGTCCTGCGTACCGCGCCGGACACGGACGCCTTCTTCTGCGGCAACGACCAGATCGCCAGGGGCGTGGCCGACAGCCTGCGCGAGAACGGCGTGGACAGTCCCGGCAAGGTGGCGATCGTGGGCTACGACAACTGGGATGTCATGGCCCTGGCGTGCCGCCCGCCCCTCACCACGATCGACACGGACCTCCCCGAGATCGGCCGACAGGCCGCGCTGCGGCTGCTGGACGCCATCGGCGGCAAGCCGGAGCCAGGCGTACGCACCGTTCCCTGCCGCCTCGTCGTCCGCGAATCGAGCTGAGCCGCCGCACGAATCGGGCTGAGCCGCCGCGAGGAGCCCGCAGGGTCGGCCGGACACACCGGATTGCGACCGGTCCCCGCACGCTGGCGGCCGGAAGACGTGTCCAGCGTCCGTCGACCGATCCGTGAGCCCCTCCGCGAGACACCACGCGTCTGCTGCCGCACGTCCGCTGCTGGGCGCTGTTCCGGCAAAGTTTCCGCCGTGGCGAGGCCAGAGCCCAGGGGGCCCCGGCGCACTGCCCGAACGTACCCCCGGTCCCGCCAGGACTCCTCCCCCGGTCCGGCGTCATACTCCCTCCGCCCGTCGTCACCACCGGTCCGACCTGCGGCCGGGGACGCGCGAGCACACGAAGGGCGGACTGCCTCCGGTCACGACGAGTCGGATGAAGCCCGCCCCGGCGAGGCTGCAGGTACGACCGGTCACACCGAGGCGGTGAGCCCAGCCAGGAGACCCGCCTCCTCAGGCTGCTCGATGGCACGTGCGAGAGCGGCACCCTCCTCGAGATGGCGCTCGCTGTCGGACAACCGCAGCAGCCAGGCACAACCAGGCCTCGGTGACGCCGAGGTGAGCAGCGCAATGGCATGCAGATCACTCCAGGACGATGTCGGGTGCTGGTCCGGCCTGTCACGGGCGTCGGCAGCATCTCCAACAGCTCGAACACACCGTCCAAATGGCCGCGCAGCCGGGCCAGCAGCCGCCCAAGGGAAATAGTCATGGACGACCTGGACTGGCTCACCCCCGAGGAACTGCTGGTCGCCCTCAAGCTCATCCACTTGGTCAGCCACCCGCCGCACGTGCGTCGACTTCCTCATCGTCACCTTCCTGCGGACCGGCGAGCCAGGCCTCTACCGAATTGCTGGGACACCACCACGCCGAACTGACTGGCGTCAGCGTCGACCCGGCACTTCCCCTCGACTCCAGGTCCGGTGAACACGCCGCAGCGGGTTAGTCACCTCATGACAGCGAACCCACCCACACACAAGCCCCGGGCCAGGCACTCAGCACCCCACCCCGCTGACACCGCCCAATGCCGCCAACGCGCCCGCCCACAGCGACCTGGTGCAGGCGCGCGAAGATCGGCATTCCGTCCTTCGTGGTCACGCTGGCCGCGTTCCTGGGCTTCCAGGGCGTCGTGCTGATCCTCCTCAAGGAGGGCACCAACATCTCCATCCAGGACCAAACCATCCTGGCGATCGCGAACAACAACCTGTCCCCCGCCATCGGTTGGGTCCTCCTCGCGTTCTGCGTCGCGGCTTACGCGGCCATCCAGATCCGGCAGAACCACAACCGAGGCCGACGCGGGCTCACCACCGCTCCGCCCGCCCTGCTCGCGGTCCGGATCGGCGGCCTGGCGGTGCTCGGCGCACTCGCCGTCCACACGCTCAACCAGGAGCGCAGCCGCAACGTCATCGTCGACTCCCTCAAGGGTGTGCCGATCGTGGTGCCGGTCATCGCCGTCCTGCTCGTCGCCGGCACGTTCCTGCTCCAGCGCACGTCCTTCGGCCTGCACATCTATGCGGTGGGCGGCAACGCCGAGGCGGCGCGCCGCGCCGGCATCAACGTGGCCGCCATCCGCATCTCCGCGTTCGTCATCTGCTCGTCCCTGGCCGCGGTCGGCGGCGTCATCGCCGCGTCCCGAGGCAACTCGGTCGACCCCAACACCGGCGGCAGCAACGTGCTGCTGCTGGCGGTCGGCGCAGCAGTGATCGGCGGCACCAGCCTCTTCGGCGGGCGGGGCAGAGTGGTGGACGCCGTGCTCGGCGGCATGGTCGTCGCGGTCATCCAGAACGGCATGGGTCTGATGGGCTACAGCTCGGGGGTCAAGTACGCTGTCACGGGTTCGGTCCTGCTCCTGGCCGCCGGCGTGGACGCCCTCTCCCGTCGCCGGGCCGTACAACGATGAGGTCTTCACCAGCATGAAAGCCGGTCCCTCACAGGAGGAGATCCGTCGGCACAACCTCGGCACCCTGCTCCGTCATGTGCACATCGGCGGCTCCGTGTCGCGGGCGGTTCTGGCCGACCGTATGGGCCTCAACCGCAGCACCATCCTCGGCCTCGTCAGCGAGTTGGCCTCGGTCGATCTGGTCCGTGAGGAACTGCCCCGGGACACGGGAAAGGCGGGCCGGCCCTCCCTGGTGGTCCGGCCCGAGTCCGACCGGGTGTACGTCCTCGCCTTCGACGTCGGTGTGGACCGGCTGACCGCGGCACGCATCGGCCTCGGCGGCGTCTTCCTCGACCGGAGGGAGACCCGCACGGATCCCGACCGCCGCGGTGCCCGTGAGATGGCCGAGGTCCTCGCCGGTCTCGCCCGGCAGATGGTGGACACGGCGCCGAAGGCAACCGTCTGCGTCGGTGTCGGCGCCGCCGTCCGCGGACTGGTGCGCCAACCCGACGGCCTGGTCCGTGCCGCCCCCTACATCGACTGGCATGACGAGGACTTCGGTGCGGATCTCTCCCGTCGGCTGGGCCTCGGCCTCCCCGTCTCGGTCGGGAACGAGGCCAGCCTCGGCGCCCTCGCCGAACACCTGCGCGGTTCCGGCGCCGGCTGTCAGGACCTCGTGTACCTGCACGGAGACATCGGCATCGGCGGCGGCGTCATCACCGGCGGCCGACTCCTGCTCGGTGACAGCGGATACGGTGCGGAGGTCGGACACATGGTCGTCAACCCGAGGGGCGGCAGACGCTGCGGATGCGGCGCGCACGGCTGCCTCGAAGCCGAGGCCGGCGAGCGCGCCCTGCTCCAGGCCGCGCAGCGCGACCCGTCGACAACCGGCCGCGAAGCCGTACGCGCCGTCGTCGAAGCGGCCGACCGGGGCGACGTCACCGCCCGTGCCGCCCTGCAGGACATAGGCGACTGGCTCGGGATCGGCGTCGCCACCCTGGTCAACATCCTCAACCCGCGCGCCGTTATCTTCGGCGGGACGCTCCGCGAGGTCTTCCTCGCCTCGGCCGCGCAGATCCGCAGCCGCGTCAACAGTCATGCTCTGGCAGCCTGCCGCCAGAACCTGCGGCTCCGCGTCGGCGAACTCGGCGACGATGCCGTTCTCATCGGCGCCGCAGAACTCGCCTTCTCCGCCATCCTCGCGAACCCAATGGAGACACTGGCCCGAACCGAAACGTAGTCGGCATGGCTCCCCGGCGCCGTAGGGAACGTCAGGAACGGCAACAGCACCCGATTCCGAACGTCATCCGTCCTGGCTCACGCGGCCCTTGGAAGACGCGTCGGCTACGAGACGTCGGCAAGCCCTTCCTCATGAGCGAGTATGGCGCCGACGCCCTGCCCGGTCTGCACTCGGTGTGGGAGACGCCGGGGACGTAGGAGTACCAGGTCGCGCATCTCGCGGCGAGCCACCGCGCGTTCGACCGGGCCCGGGCCGTTGTCGGCGAGCACGGCCTTGGATCTTTTGGATGAGGGGCTGTAGTACTCCAGTAGCAATCGCCGCTCCCCGATTCACTTCCTGGGTACCGGGGGCACCTTGGAACCCACTCCTACATTGAGGTTGGGCCCGAACACGCTCACGCTCTCTGGGCTCGATGCACACCGTTGCCAGACAAGGACGTTCTCATGAGCTCTTCTCGAAACGATGAATCGCACTGCTTCAAGCGGCTCACCGCAGGATTAGCTGTGGTCGCTACGGTCAGTGGAATCATCATCGGCGCCCTGACGGCGGACAAGGGCAGCGCGCAAGCCGACGCACCGTGGGACTGCAACCGCGACGGAACGGTTTGCAGCCCCTTCTGATCCGCGCGCTCACGCTGATCGGAGCAGGGCCTGTCGGTCGCGCCGGAACAGTGTTCCCTGCCCAGAGACCCTGCCTTCATTGCCAACTCATACTTCACAGAGGAACTCCATGGCCCGTACGAACCGCATTCTCGTCATCGTCACCAGCGTCGGCGAGTACGAGAAGGCCGGGTACCGCACCGGTCTCTGGCTCGGTGAACTGACCCACTTCTACGACGTCGCAGAGCAGGCCGGATTCGAACTCACCATCGCCAGCATCGAGGGCGGACCCGTGCCACTCGACCCGGAGAGCCTCGCCCACAACGTCCTCGGCGACCTGGGCACCGACAAGCGGTACACCGACCGACGGTTCATGGACAAGCTCAAGGACACCCTCGCTGTAACCCAGACCCGCGTCGACGACTACGACGCCATCTACCTCACCGGCGGTCACGGCGTGATGTTCGACTTCCATCAAAGCCAGACGCTGGCGACACTCATCGCGCAGTTCCACGAGACCGGCCGGATCGTCTCGACCGTCTGCCACGGAGCATGCGGCCTGCTCGGCGTCACACTGAGCAACGGTGAACCCCTGGTGAAGGGCAAGAACGTCACCGGCTTCTCCTGGCGAGAGGAAGAACTGGCCCAACGGGCGCACGCCGTCCCCTACAGCCTGGAGGACCGGCTCAAGGAGCTCGGAGCCCACTACAGCACCGCGGAGACATCCTTCGCCCCCCACGTCATCGAGGACGACCGCCTCATCACCGGGCAGAACCCCAGCAGTGCCAAGGCAGTCGCCGAGGCAGTGGTCCGGCACCTTGTCCCACGCCCCACGCCAATGTGACGATTCCAGCAGAGGTATGGAACGGCGAGAAGATCGTCGCGGTCGGCGACGGCCCGGCCGACATCCTCATCGCGCTGGTCGCGCGGGCCGCGGGCGACGAGGTCCGGGAAGCTGAGCGCCCACAGGCTCAGCCCACAACCGACCGCAGGATTTCGAGGGCGTGGGCTTTGCCGTACGCGGTGGCCGCCGACGGTGGGACCTCAGCCGCGACGGGTTCTTTCGCTCCGGCGCGGACACGCTGGAGGGCACCGGCCTTGGCCGACCGGACGTCGTGTACCTGCACGACCCTGACGGAAAGGCCATGGATCGGTTCCGTGAGCTGATCCGGACCGGCGCGGCTGCCGCCGGAACCGGTGCGGTCGAACTTTTCGCGAACAGCCGGACCAGTGAGAAAGCGCCTCGATGCCATGCGCGACGCCCGTGAAAACGTCGAGGCGCTGAACGCCCATGATGCGGCCTTCCACCTCTTCGCCTCTCTCCACCCGCGACGCCGCCCTGACCCAGGCGCCGCGCTGCCGCACGTCAGCAACGCGGAGCGGGGCTACGTGAGCAGCCGGTATGCAAGGGCAGGATGCACTGATCGTTTCACCGCGCGGAGGCTTTCGTGTCCCGTGTCAGGACCGGCTGACCGGTCACGGTCAGCGCAGCGTTCCCTCAGGAGTTACGGTGAAGGCCAGCGGCACACGCGGACGGGTTCCTCGCAGCTTTCGGATCGGCACCGCTCCGTGGTCGCAACCGACACAGCAGGAGGCAAGGTGTCGGGTACAGCTACCGGGCCCGGGAACCACACCGAAGGCACACAACCGGTGCGGCTGGGTCTGCCCGTGGCCCAGGACGAGGAACTCGACGGAGCCCAGGTGCTGCGGCTGGCCATGCGTCGAGCCGCCGCCTTTCTCGATGGCGCCGGAGGTCTCGTCCACTGGCGCGGCCCTGAACCCGGCCGACTGCGGGTGGTGGCTGCTTGCGGACAGGGCGTCGGATCACGGACAACTCTGCCCAAGGACGGGGCGTTCGCCCGGGCGGTGCGGACAGGGTCCTTCGCCTGGGCAGCCGGCAGCGGGACGGGGAGCACAGTCTTCGGGCTGGCTGCCGTGCCGTTGCTCAGTGCCGACGGCCCCATCGGGGCACTCTCCGTCCTCACTACGACGCCCGGTGAACCGGACTCGCCGCACCGTGCCAGTCTTCAAGAGGTGGCGGACTGGGCCGCCCTGCAACTGGAGAACGGGCACGGCACGGCACCCGAGGGACAGCCGGCCGGTGCGCCGCCCTTGATCGACTCTTCCCTCGGCCGCCTGCTGCGGACGGTTCCCTTCCGCGACTGGGAATTCGACGTCGGCAGCGGCTCCATCGCCTTCGGCGAACTGATCGCGGACCCGGCAGGCCACGGTCCGCGTGCACGGGCTGACCCCGCCGACTGGCTGAGGATCATCACCGACATCCGTACGGCGATCGCTCTCGGGGCCCACTACGACACCGAGTATCTCCTGCGGCAGGACGACGGCACGCTCTCCCGGGCGCGGGCCCGCGGACGCCTTGTGCCAGGCAAACAAGGTGCGTCTGACCTGGTGGTGGGCGCGTTGTGGTGGGCCGGCCGGATCCCGGAGCCGCGCAGCCAACAAATGCAGACCCTGCAGAGCATGCGCGAGGGACTCCTGACCGTCTCCGCGGACTGGCGCACCTCCTTCGTCAACGAGGAGGCGGAACGGGTCCTCGGCATGGACCACCGACTGATCGGCGGCGTTCTGTGGGACGGTCCCGTCGGCGCCGTACCCGGCCTGGAAAGCGTATGCCGACGCGCGGCCCAGGAGGGCAGGCCCCTCAGCATCGCACTGCCTTGGCCCAGCGGCCGACGGCGTTTCCGCCTGCGGTGCGTCCCCGCACGGTTCAGCCGGGGCATGGCCATCCACCTCGTCGATGTGACGAACGAGGACCTTCAGGGCGCGGGTGGAGCGGCGGGCGGGGCGCTGCGCGAGGGCGGTGAGGTCTCCGGTGCCGCGCGAGCCGCCGCACGGTCCGTCCGGATGGAAGAACTGACCGCGGCCCTGTCCGAAGCCGTCACCTCCGAGGACGTGGTGCGGGTCGTCGCCGAGCGGGTTCTGCCACCGCTCGGGGCCGACAGGCTGTTGGTGGAGGTCCTCGGCGGCGACCACCTGCACATCGCGGGCGCGGCGGGATATCCGGAAGCTTTGCGGCTGGCAGCCACCGAGAAGAGGGCGATCGACCTTGTCGCCGCCCAGACGCTCAGCACGCGCACGCCTCGGTTCCTGGAGTCGACCGCGGAATTCATCGAGTCCTTTCCCCAGCTGAGCAGCCTGGCTGCCGCCTCGACGAACAACGCCTGGGCACTTCTCCCCCTCATCGCATCAGGGCGGGACATAGGTTGCTGCTTTGTCGCCTTCTCCCGGTCACGCTCCTTCCCTGATGACGAACGCACCCTGTTGACAGCGTTGAGCGGTCTCGTCGCCCAGGCTCTCGAGCGGGCCCGGCTGTATGACGTGGAACATACCCGCGCACAGGAACTCCAGCGCGGCCTGCTGCCCCGTTCGCTGCCCCGACTCGCGTCCGTCCAGGCAGCTGCCCGTTACCTGCCGGCCGGCCACGGCGCGGAAGTGGGCGGCGACTGGTACGACGTGATCCCGCTGTCCGCGGATCGTGTCGCCATGGTGATCGGCGACGTCATGGGCCACGGAATCACCGAAGCCGCCACCATGGGCCGACTCCGCACGGCGGTACGCACCCTCGCCGACCTCGAAATCGCCCCGGACGAACTTCTCGACCACCTCAACGACATCGTCAGCGACCTCGGTGAGGACTCCTACGCAACCTGCCTGTACTCGGTGTTCGACCCCGTCGCCCGAACCCTGACGTACTCACTGGCCGGCCATCCCCCGCCACTCATCGCCCATCCCGACGGCACGCTGCACTCCCCCGATGTGGACGGCGATCCGCCTCTGGGCGCCGCGAATCCGCCTTTCAGCACTCACCTGCTGAGTCTCCCTGAGGAGAGCCTGGTGGTGCTCTGGACCGACGGTCTGGTGGAGTCCGCCGCCCGGGACATCGATCAAGGACTTACCGAGCTCAGGCGGACCCTGAGCGAGGCCACGACAGGGATGAGGTACTTCTCCCCTAGCCACGAGGACGGCGGACACGAGCGCCTGGAAGACCTTTGCGACAGAATCGTCTCCGCCCTCCTCCCTCTTCAGGAACACACGAAGGACGACGCGGCCCTGCTCATCGCCCACGCCCGATGCACCGCCGCCCATGACATCGCCGCCCGCAGCCTTGCCAACGATCCCCGGGCGGCCGGCCAGGCTCGGGAGTACGTCCGCCAGCAACTGGCCGTATGGGAACTGGATGATCTGGTGATGACCACCGAACTGATCGTCAGCGAAATGGTCGGCAATGTCATCAGGCATGCCAAAGGTCCCATCGCCCTGCGCCTGCTGCGCAGCCGATCACTGATCTGCGAGGTGTACGACGGCAGTCTGACCACCCCACGCATCCGCCGGGCCGCATCGACCGACGAAGGCGGCCGCGGTCTCCACCTGATCGCCGCCCTCTCCCGGCGCTGGGGCGCGCGTTACCTTGACGACGGCAAGTGCATCTGGGCCGAACAGGACCTTCCGATACCCGGCGAGTGAGCAAGGGCACGGGGCCATGGCTGTCGTACCGCGAGGAAGCGGGGCTGCCCCACGCCGAAGCACCTCGCACCCGCCCTCGTGCCTGCTGGCCTGCGGGTCTGCAGGCCAGCAGGGACCTGGAAGAGTCCGGCGCGGCCGCTCGCAGCCGGACCGTGTCCGGGTCCGGGCCGGTGGCTCCTGGCCGGGCAGGCCGACCTGGGCCCGCGGGTGTCGGTGAAGGCGAGCGGTGGCCACATCTCGAGCTGGCTGGGGCCGGAACGTCTTCCCGTCGATCGCGGCCTTCAGGTAGTACAGGGCGTACTTGGCGTAAAAAAGGTCGACCGGCTGGGACACCTTGGCGTCGATGCTGTCCTTGGACCCTCGCCGGCCATGCACCCGCCCCCCTCCGCTCACCGGCTCGCGCTCGCCGCCGCCGCGCTCCCCCACCACCAACCGGGCCCCGCGGACAACCACCCCTGCGCCGGGGCGGGACTTCCCTTCGGCCCCGACGGCGCGGCTGCGACAGGCGTCAGGGTCAGTGCATTTCTGCCGCATCGAGCAGGGTGGCCACGGTGGGCGTGATGAGCCCTGTCAAGTTGTCGGCACCGATCCCCGCGCGAGCGCTGGCGCCGTCGAAGACGAGGATCAGCTGCCGGGCCAGCAGGTCGGGATCGCTCGCGCCACCCTGTTCGGCCTCGGCGCGGAAGAAGGCGGTCAGGTTTCCCTTGATCCGGTGTGCCACCTTGCTCGCCGGGTGGCTCTGGTCCTTCAGCTCGATCTGCACAGCCAGGTACCGACAGCCCCGGAATTCGGGCGCGCCCGCCTGCAGTTCCACCTGCTCGAAGACGTGCAGGATCCGCTCGCGGGGTGAACGGTCGTCGTCCGCCGCAGGCAGGAGCGTCGCCACGAAGGCAGCGGCGCGTTCCTCCAGGCTCGCCGCCAGCAGTTCGTCCTTGGTTTCGAACAGCTGGTACATGGAACGCTTCGACACCCCCGCCGCCTTGCACAGCGCGTCGACGCCGATGCCGACGCCGTCTCGGTAGGTGAGCGTGGCCGCTGCCTCCAGCAGCCGCTCTCGGGAACTTGGCTTCGCCTCGGTGGTCATATTGCGAGGGTAACGCGATTCCGACGAAATGAAAACCGATCGGTTTACGATGTGGTCGGGGTGCTCTTCGGAGCCGTCCACAGCTGAGCGGGCATGCGAGCAGGGTTCCGTCATGCGCCGTGGCGGCGCTCTCCTCGGCCCCGTCTGAGAGGGGGCGCGGTGCAGGCCCTGGCGGTCGCACCAGCCCGTCACTCCGAACCTGAAGAGTGCTGCCATGAGGCACGCCGTCATCGCCGGCCCCGGACCAGGCCCGACCTCGAGGAGCACTGGCCGTCCTCACGCCATCGCGGCAGGAAAAACGCGACCGCCAGGAAGCCGGGCGTGCCGAACACGGCAAGGAGGGCGGGCGAGCGCACCGGTCCCGGCGACCGCGATGGCGCACACCGAGTGCAACCACATCAGCTCGGAGATGCGGTCCGCATCGTGGATTTAACGCCGCGGCGACGGAAGGCGCCCGCCACCCTGCGCTGATCAGCTCCTCCGAAGGCGGATCGTGCGGTAGAAGCGGGCTTCACCTCGGAGACGCCCTGTCCGCCTGAGCCGACCTATGCCTTGCGGACACCGATCATCGCAGGTAGCAGTACAGTTCTCGCTTCCACTCGGCGCGATCGACCGCGTACCCCTGGTGGATTCGGGCTCAGTGGGCGATCACGGGCTCGCCCTCCGACGGCGCCAGAGGCGCATTCGGTATCAGGAGCGCTGCGAGCACCGCGCCGACCACGAAGAACCCGGAGCCCCACGCCAGGGTGGCCGTGTAGCCCTCGACCCCGGCCTGCGCCGCGGTCAGCGCGCCCGGCTTGTGCGACGACAGGTAGTCGGTCGCGGCCGATGAGGCGACGGTGGTCAGCAGCGCCGTGCTGATCGAGCCGCCTATCTGCTGGCCGGTGTTGATCAGCGCCGAGGCGACGCCCGTGTCCTCGTGGTGCACGCCTGCGGTCGCACCCTGGAACGCGGTGGTCATCACCCCGCCGAGGCCGAGACCCAGCAGGATCATGCCGGGCATGATGTGGGCGGCGTAGGTGCTGTCCAGCTCGAGCCGGGTCAGCAGGGCCATACCGGCTGCGGCGACCAGGAAGCTCGTGCTGATCACGATCTTCGGACCGACCCTGGGCAGCAGCAGCGAGGGCGCCGTGGTCGATGCGGCGACGATGCCCGCGACCATCGGCAGGAACGCCAGGCCGGTCTTGATCGGCGAGTAGCCGATGCTGGCCTCGAGGTAGTAGGTCAGGAACAGGAAGATCGAGAACATCCCCATGCCGATGACGAACACCGCCAGGAACGAACCGCCGCGGGTCCGGTCCAGCACGAGTCGCAGCGGCAGCAGCGGATGCGCGACCCTGGCCTCCAGCCACACGAACACCGCGAGCAGCATCACGCCGACGATCATGGAGCCGAGGGCCACCGGGTCGGTCCAACTGGTGGATTCGACGTGCGCGAACCCGTAGACGACGGCGAACAGCGCGGCGCTCGCCACGACGGTGCCCGGGATGTCGAGTTTGGGCCGCTCGGTGACCGCAGGCGTGGCCAGCAGCAGCACCGCACCGATCAGCGCGACGGCCGCGAAGACGACGTTCACGTACATCACCCAGCGCCACGACGCCCATTCGGTGAGCATGCCGCCGAGCAGCAGCCCGACCGCGCCGCCCGCACCGGCCAGCGCACTGAAGATGCCGAACGCCTTCGGCCTCTCGGTCGGGTCGGTGAAGGTCACACTGAGCAGCGAGAGTGCCGCAGGCGCAAGCAGCGCGGCGAAGAGGCCCTGGGCCACGCGTGCCGTGACGAGGATTTCGAAGCTGGTCGCCGCGCCGCCGAGGACGGACGCGGCCGCGAAACCGATCAGGCCGGTCACGAAGGTGGTACGTCGGCCGAACAGGTCACCGAGCCGGCCCCCGAGCAGCAGCAGGCTGCCGAATGCCAGGGCGTATCCCGTGATGACCCACTGCCGGCTGCCGTCGCTGAAACCGAGGTCGTGTTGCGCCGCGGGCAGCGCGATGTTCACGACCGTCGCATCGAGCGTGACCATGAGCTGCGCGGTGCCCAACACGACCAGCACCCACCAGCGCACGGCATGTGAGCCGCGGCGGCCCGAGTCTGTCTTCCCGGAGGCGGGCGCCCCGCGGTCGAAGGTGGTACTCACTTTTCCCCTTAGCTGCTCATAGGCTGCACACCGGCTGGAAACCGATCTGTTTCCACCTAGGGAAACAGATCGGTTTCCATGGCGCAAGCGAACGGGTGGCAGCCTCCGGCCATGAGCGCCCCGAACAATGCCGACGCCTGGGCCGGCCGCACGCCGGCGCCCGACCTCGGGGCGGCTGCCATGCAGGGCGCTTCGCCGCTTGGCCTTGCGCATGGAAACCGATCGGTTTACGATCGCGGAAAACCGATCAGTTTCTCAATGGAGGCAAGCATGACCGCACTCAAAGGCGCCAAGGTTTTCGTCACCGGGGGCAGTCGCGGGATAGGCAAGGCCCTGGTGGAGGAGCTCTACGCTCGCGGCGCCGCCAAGGTGTACGCCACGGCCCGCGACCCGCGAACGGTGACGCATCCCGACGCCGTCCCGGTCGCGCTCGAGGTCACCGACCCCGCTTCCGTGGCGGCGGCCGCCGCCCAGGCAGACGATGTCACCGTACTGATCAACAACGCCGGCGCGTCGGTGGGCGCGAGCTTCCTCGACTCGCCGCTCGACGACGTACGCAGGGAGTTCGAGACCAACTTCTACGGACCGCTGCTGGTCACTCGCGCCTTCGTGCCGGTCATCGAGCGCAACGGCGGCGGCCACATCCTCAACGTGCACTCCGTGCTGTCCTGGCTGGCCCTCGGCGGCTCCTACAGCGCCTCCAAAGCCGCCCTGTGGTCGCAGACCAACTCCCTGCGCCTGGAACTGCAGCCGCGCGGCATCGCTGTCACCGGACTGCACGTGGGATACGTCGACACGGACCTCGCCGCGGGCGTCGACGCACCCAAGTCCGACCCCCGTGACGTCGCCGCATCCGCCCTCGACGGCATCGAGACGGGAACGTACGAGGTGCTCGCCGACGACATCTCGCGCCAGGTCAAGGCCGCCCTGGCCGGGGACCTGGCAGACCTGTACGCCCAACTGGCGCAGTAGGCGCAGACCAGAGCGAAGGGGCTGATCGCGCACCGTCGGCACCTCGTACGCCCTACCGGACCACACCTGAGTCACCCTTTCCGCAGTGCACATACAAGGAGTCGGCGAGATGCCCCACCACGAGACCCGTCCCACGATTCACATCCCCGGGACCACCAGCCACACGATCGCCCCGCGCACAGGACGCCACCACCGCGAGGGGGCACTGCGCTACCTCAGAGCAGGCGCCGGTGCTCCCGTGGTCCTGCTGCACACCGTGCGCACGCAGGCCGAGCACTTCCGCTCCCTCATCCCGTTGATCTCGGACCGGTACACCGTGTACGCCCTCGATCTCCCGGGGATGGGCTACTCCGAGATCGTGCCCGGTGCGTCGTACGACGAGCCGGCCATGCGCGCGGGCGTCGAACGGCTCCTCACCGAACTCGACCTCCATGACGTGACGCTGGTCGGGGAGTCCATGGGTGCGGTGCTCGCCCTGACCACCGCGGCCGACCTGCCGGAGCGGGTACGCCGCGTCGTCGCGGTGAACACGTACGACTTCCGCGACGGAATCGCCCGGTCCAGTCTCCTCGCCCGCCTGGTGGTCGGCGGTGTGCTCGCTCCGGGGGTGGGCCCGGTGATCGCGGGGGTGGAGCCCAAGCCCGTCCTGCGCAGGGTCCTGCAGGGCGGCCTGGGCGACAGGACCGCTCTTCGGGCGGACTACGTGGACGAACTCCTCCAGGTGGGCGGCCGACCCGGCTACCCGACCGTCGCCCGGGCCGTGTACCAGAGCCTGCCCAGCCTCATCGCAGCCCGCTCGCGCTACCCCGAGGTCAAGGCCCCCGTCCACCTCCTCTACGGGGAGAAGGACTGGTCCCGGCCCTCAGACCGGGAAGCCAACAAGAAACTGCTGCCCGCCGCCGACTTCACACAGGTCCCGGGAGCAGGCCATTTCATCGCACTGGAGAGGCCCGAGGCAGTGGCCGGCCTGCTGAACAAAACGGCGTGACCGCCCAACCGACAGCATGCGGTCGGTGACGTCGACTCCGGGTTCGGCGCGAACTCCGTATACACGGGCACGCAAGGACACCTGCACGACCTGCAGGTCGTGCAGGTCGACTGACAGCACTCTCGGCAAACGCGACGGCCGCGGTCAAGCGCAGGAGCCCGATTACGGGCCAGGGCTGTTGTCCGTGATGGAGATCAACCAGTGCAGGACGTAAGGGGGGAGGAAGCCACGGTGCCGCCGACCAGCTCACGTGGCTTTGTGTGCGGAAAGCGTTCCGTCCGCCGAGACCGGTGCGGGCTTCCCGACGCTACCCTCGCCTCGGCGCCGACCGGTCGCGGATACGGGTCCTGCCGGGCAATCCACCGACGCCCACGTCAGGGAGGAACGCACTACCGAACACCGCGGGCGAACCGGTCGACATGAGATGGGACGTCTCGCGGCAGCAGCACGATGCAGTCGGTGTGGCTCAGGCGTTGGACCTCAGCGGGTCGTCGTCGTGGACCCGGTCCGGACAACGCGGCGCCATCGCGAGGACAGCTCATGCGTGCGCAAGCACTCTGTAGGGTTGCCCATGTCAAACGAGCGACGAGCCCGTCCCAGCCTTCAGGCACCCTGCGGCTCATCGACCCGGCCGCCCGCTGCCACAAGTCACCGAGCGTCGTCAGCCGAGCGGTAGGACGCCTTGAGACCGACGGACTGGTACGGCGTACGGTACGCAGGCCAGGGACGACGGCCGGGGCAGCAACGCCGTCCTCACCGTTGCGGGACTCGCCGGCCTGGAACGGGCCCGGCGCACTCACGTCACCAGCATCCGCCGGCACCTGATCGACCACCTGGTAGGCGTCGACCTGGCCGCCTTGGCCCGGGGTCTGGAAGCCATCGGACAGCCCGAGGCCACCCCGAAGACCAGGAAGCGGGCTAGGCCGTGTCTTCAATTGATCTTGAGTAGTGGATCATGGTCGTGTGATACGTCGCCATGAACTGTCTGATCAGGAGTGGGAGTTCCT
>NZ_JBITCT010000088.1:0-22025 GCF_044453465.1 Streptomyces sp. NPDC051677 | reverse complement strand
GACGGAGGAACTCCCACTCCTGATCAGACAGTTCATGGCGACGTATCACACGACCATGATCCACTACTCAAGATCAATTGAAGACACGGCCTAGGGAGCGTGGCGGCGGGCTGATTCGTTTTCCTGGGCCATGCGCCTGAGTGCCAACAGGGCGGGCTCCAGGAGGACGGTCAGCAGCAGGGCGCGCTCGGCGGCCTCCAACGGGTCGTCGAGGCCGGCGAGTTGGTCGAGGTCGAGGACCGCGGTGCGTTCGGCGAGCTGCGCGTACGGCAGAAGGGTCCGCCAGCCGAGCGGGACGCCGAGGGCGCGCAGGGAGCCGAGGGTCTCGGCGAGGGCGGCCCGGGCGGGCGCCGACGCGTGCACGTCCCAGCCCAACTCCTTGACCAGCGCCTCGACTTCGGCAGCCTCCGATGCGTCGTCGGAGGCCGCCTCGCCCACCCGGATGGCGCCCAGGGCGACGCCCAGCAGACGGTGGGTGTCCCCCGTGTGCCCCGCGAGGGCGTCGAGCACCTCCCGGGTGGTGCTGACCGACAGACCGCGTACGCCGGTCAGGGCTCGGATCAGGCGGAGTCGGCGCAGGTGCTGGTCGTCGTACTCGGCCTGGGTGGCGGCCGTCTGGCGGCCGGGCGGGAGCAGGCCCTCGCGGAGGTAGTACTTGATCGTCGTCACGGAGACGCCACTGAGGCGGCTCAACTCGGAGATTCGCATGCGGTTCGGCTCCGGTTCGGTCGTTCGGCCTTGCACTGAAAACTGGATACCTCTACTGTCTAACATAGATAGTAGAGGTATCCAATATTCCCTCGCGCCGCCGGAGAGAAGGCATCAGCCATGCCCACCCTGCGCTGGACCACCGTCAGCACCCCCGCACCCGACACCGAGGCGTTCGTCATGGCGTCCCGACTGGAGGTCCGCTCGCTCAGCGACGTGCCGCGCTTCTTCCTGAAGTCGCTGGCCGCGTGGAAGCAGGTGTCCGGCGCGCCCGGCGCATACGGAGCCTCCCTGATCGCCCAGCCCCTCAAGCGCACCTTCTGGACCCTGTCGGCCTGGGAGGACAAGGACGCGCTCTACACGTACGCGAAAACCGAGCCGCACCGGTCGATCATGAACGGGCTCCGGCCCACGATGAAGGACTCGGTCTTCACGTTCTGGCAGGTCCCCGCCGCGGACCTGCCCATCGACTGGAAGGACGCCCGGCGCCGCCTCGCCGAGCAGGAACGCACCGGTGCCTGAGACCCCACGCCTAGGAGAGTCCCCCGCCATGACGCTGTCCGAAGAAAGCCCGGTCCTCGACGAACCGGCCGCCGCCGCCCCCGAGGCAGGGGGCCGGCGCATACCGCTCTGGCTCGCGATCGTCGCGGCGAGCGTGCCGATGTTCATGGTCGCGCTCGACAACCTCGTCGTCTCCACCGCCCTGCACACCCTGGCCGTGGACCTGGAGGCGAACACCCAGGAACTGCAGTGGTTCGTCAACGCCTACGTGCTGAGCTTCGCCTGCCTTCTCATGACCGGCGCCGCGCTCGGCGACCGGTTCGGGCGGCGGATGGTCTTCGTCGTCGGCATCGCCGTCTTCACGCTGGCCTCCATCGGCTGCGGACTATCCGACACCAGCGCCCAGTTGATCACCTTCCGTACGATCCAGGGCTTCGGCGCGGCGGCCGTGATGCCGCTGTCGCTGACCCTGTTGTCCCAGGCGGTGCCGGACCGGCTGCGCGGGATGGCGCTGGGCGTGTGGTCCGGCGTGAGCGGTCTGGCCGTGGCGATGGGCCCGGTGGTGGGCGGCGCGGTGGTCGACGGTCTGGACTGGCGGTGGATCTTCTGGATCAACGTGCCGGTGTGTGTGATCGCGATCCCGCTGGTGTTGTTCGCCCTGCGGGAGAGCTCGCTGCCCGGCGTCCGGCTCGACCTGGTCGGCATGGTGCTGGCGGCGGCCGGCCTGTGCGCGGTGGTGTGGGCGATCGTGCACGGCGAGCCGGACGGCTGGACCTCGGCGAAGGTGCTGGGCGCGTTCGTGGCGGGCGCGGTGCTGCTGGCCGTGTTCGTCGTGTGGGAGTCACGGGTCCCCGAGCCGATGCTGCCGCTGTCGTTCTACAGGGTGCGGGCCTTCACCCTCACCAACATCGTGTCGGCGACCATGTACTTCGGCGTCTTCGGCTCGCTGTTCCTGCTGGCCCAGTACCTCCAGATCGTGCCGCCGCGCACCCCGCTGGAGGCCGGTGTGCGCACCCTGGCCTGGACGCTGATGCCGATGTTCGTCGCCCCCGTGGCGGGTCTGCTCACCGACAAGGTGGGCGGTGGCCGGCTGATGGCCCTCGGCCTGTTCCTGCAGGGCGTCGGCCTGGGCTGGATCAATCTGGTCGCCGACGTCGACACGGAGTACTCGTCGCTGGTGGGCCCGATGATCGTGGCCGGCATCGGCATGGGCTTCGTGTTCGCGCCGACGGCGGCGGTGGTGCTCGGCTCGGTGGCCAAGAGTCACGCGGGCAAGGCGTCCGGCGCCAACACCACGGTCCGTGAGATCGGCGGCGCGCTCGGGATCGCCGTACTGAGCACGGTGTTCGTCGCGCACGGCAGCACGCAGGGGCCGCAGGCGTTCGTGGACGGGCTGCGTCCGGCGGTGTGGGTGGGCGTCGCGGTGGTGTTCGCCGGTGCACTGTGCGCCCTGGGCATCCCGCGCCGCCAAGAGGCCCCCGAAGAGGTCTGAACGGTGCGGACGACTGCGCAGGAGGGGCGCGAGAGCGTCGTCCGCGCGGCGGTCGCAGGGTTCCGCGCGGACGGGCTTCCACGGCGCCTCCACGGAGGTGCCGGCCCGGCTCGTGGGGGGCGCTGTTCACCGCCGCCGCGCCCTCGCGGAGGCGGCCGAACGGCTGACCGATGGCGAGGCCCTGCACGCGATGGCGCAGGCGTACGCGCGGCTGAGCACGGAGAGCCCCGAGACGCTGGGCATGCGGCTGCGGACCCGTGTCGCCGCGGCGGACGATCCCGCCGCCGGCGAGGGCGGCCCGCACCGACCGGCAGCGGCTGTGGGAGACGGTGCACCTGACGGCGCACCTCCCCCTTCGGGGCCGACGCGAACGGGACCACGGCGTTCCTGGCCTACGGCACGCTTTTCAACTCCCTTGCCGCGATGGGCATTCGGCCCTGACACCCCCCTCCCTCCCCTGACCGGCGGTCGGGGCGGACACCTCTCCATTCCCCCGCCGAGGCGCCCGCCCCGGCCGTCCTGCACACCTGAGCACCGGCCCGCTTGAATGATCGAATAACCCGGGGGTTAGCATATGAGCGCCACCTAGCTCGAAAGATAGGCCCGTGACGCTCAACGACGATTCGTTCACTGACTGGAAGAACCGCGAGGAGATCGCGGAGTCGATGATCCCGATGATCGGGAAGCTGCACCGCGAGCGGGACGTGACGATCCTGCTGCACAGCCGCTCCCTGGTGAACAAGTCGGTGGTCAGCATCCTCAAGACCCACCGGTTCGCCCGGCAGATCGCGGGCGAGGAGCTCTCGGTCACCGAGACGCTGCCCTTCCTCCAGGCCCTTGCCACCCTCGACCTCGGACCGTCGCAGATCGACATCGGCATGCTCGCCGCGACCTACCGGGCCGACGACCGCGGTCTGTCGGTGGTCGACTTCACCGCCGAGGCCGTGGCCGGCGCCACCGGCGCGAACAAGATCGACCGTCGGGAGCCGCGCGACGTCGTGCTCTACGGCTTCGGCCGCATCGGCCGCCTCGTGGCCCGTCTGCTCATCGAGAAGTCCGGCTCCGGCAACGGCCTGCGGCTGCGCGCCGTCGTGGTGCGCGGCGGCGGCGACCAGGACCTGGTGAAGCGCGCCTCGCTGCTGCGCCGCGACTCCGTCCACGGTCAGTTCCAGGGCACGATCACGGTCGACGAGGCCAACAACAAGATCATCGCCAATGGCAACGAGATCACGGTGATCTACGCCGACGACCCGACGGAAGTCGACTACACGGCGTACGGCATCAGCAACGCCATCCTCATCGACAACACCGGCAAGTGGCGCGACCGCGAGGGCCTCTCCAAGCACCTCCGGCCGGGTGTCGACAAGGTGGTGCTCACCGCGCCCGGCAAGGGCGACGTGCCGAACATCGTGCACGGCGTCAACCACGACACCATCAAGCCGGACGAGCAGATCCTGTCCTGCGCGTCCTGCACCACCAACGCGATCGTCCCGCCGCTGAAGGCGATGGCCGACGAGTACGGCGTGCTGCGCGGCCACGTGGAGACCGTCCACTCGTTCACCAACGACCAGAACCTGCTGGACAACTATCACAAGGCGGACCGTCGCGGTCGTTCTGCGCCGCTGAACATGGTCATCACCGAGACCGGCGCCGCGTCGGCCGTCGCCAAGGCGCTGCCCGACCTCAAGGCGCCGATCACCGGCAGCTCGATCCGGGTCCCGGTGCCGGACGTGTCGATCGCGATCCTCAGCCTGCGCCTGGGCCGGGAGACGAGCCGCGACGAGGTCCTCGAGTACCTGCGCGAGGTGTCGCTGACCTCGCCGCTGAAGCGCCAGATCGACTTCACCACGGCGCCGGACGCGGTCTCGATGGACTTCATCGGCTCGCGCCACGCCTCGATCATCGACGCCGGCGCCACCAAGGTCGACGGCGACAACGCGATCCTCTACCTCTGGTACGACAACGAGTTCGGCTACTCCTGCCAGGTCGTCCGCGTCGTCCAGCACGTCTCCGGGGTGGAGTACCCGACGTACCCGGCGACGGCCGTCTGACCACAGGCATAGGATCCGCGGGTCAGTGCGCACTGCAGGTGCGAGATGCGCACTGGATGCACAATTCCGAAAGCAGTGCGCACTGACTCCCGCTCCGTAACTGCTCCTTGTCGATCCTTTGTGATCTTTACAGTAGTCAGGCGATTCCGAAGGCTGTCAGGGGCGTCGTGCGTCGCGGGCGGTGTAGCGGCAGGCTACGAGCCAGACCGTCTGCTCGGCTCACAGACCCACTCAAGCGGTGCCCTTCTTGACCACCGGGCCGATGGCGGTCACGGGTCAGGTGTCGGAGGTGCTGACCGCAATGATCTGGTCCGAGATCAACGACGGCGCCCTCGAGTTCTTGGCCCGGGCGCAGCGCGAGGGACTCCTCGCCCCGGACGCGGATCTTGTATGGGTACGGCGGGTCTACTACGCCCTCGTCGACGAGGCCCTGCACGGGAGCGGCGCGGACCAGGACCCGGACCAGGGTCGAAAGAACGCGGACGTACTTGCCACTCTCATCGTCGACACGCTGCTGCGCGGCGTAGGACTGCAGGGCTGAACCGCACCAGGGCGGGCTGGTGGGCGTAAGGCACCCGTCTCGGCTTGCCCTCGGCCGCTTCTGAGACGATCGTGGACAGTGCCTCGGCACAAGGCAGGAGGGCCGGTGCGCCATGCATCGCACCAGCGGGCCACCCGACCGACACGCACGTCAGCCGGATGGGGCCCACGTCGAAGAGTCCGTCACCATAGCCGTGACGGACGGGAACGGATGTGTGGCCTACTGGAGCCGCGAGGCCCAGGAACTTCTGGGGTACACCCCCGCGGAAATCATCGGCCGCCCTTTGGACCGCCTCTTCTCCGCCGACGGCGCGACGTTCCGGCATCGCGACGGCAGCCTGCTGGATACGAGGGCCCACCTGAGCCCACTGCTCAGCACGACACAGCAACAGCACTTCCTCGTGACAACCGTGCCGTCACCGGGGACGGGGAAGCTGCAGGACCTCATGTGGTGGATGCTGGAGCAGCAGTCCCCGTCCCTCTCGATCTACGACCGTGAGGCGCGGTTGCTGTGGGCGAACGAGGCCACCCGGCGGGCGGTCGGCTTCGTTCAGAGCGAAGTCCGCGGTCGGCGTCCCACAGAGTTCCTCCGAGGTGCGGGGTTCGAGGAGGCGGAGCGGCGGATCCTCCGGGTCGGTGAGACCGGGGAGCCGGAGTACACCGAGCTCTTCGACGCGTTTCCGCGTGAACCCAGAGCACACGCCTGGGCCGTGGACGTCTTCCCTCTCAAGGACGCGAACGGCGGGGTGCACGCGGTGGGTCTGGTGGCGAGCGACTACTCCGAGCAGCACCACAGCCGCGAGCGCATGGCCCTGCTGAGCGAGGCCCGGACGCGCATCGGCGCGAGCCTGGATGTGACGGGCACCAGCCAGGAACTCGTCGACGTGACGGTGACGGTGTCCCGCTTCGCCGACTTCGTCAGCGTCGATCTGCTGGACGACGTCTTCCGTGGTGCGCTCCCCGGCCCCGTCCCCCATGCGGGACCTGTCTCGCTGCGACGGGCGGCGCAGGGGGGCACCGGTCCGCTCCCGCCCGACGCAGTGCTGGGCGTCGGCGCCATCCACACTCATCCGCAGTCGTCTCCCGTCGCCCGTTGCCAGGCCAACGGCCGTCCGGTCCTTGGCGACGCCACGGACCCCGACATCGTTCGGTGGCTTGGCGAGGACCCCGTGCATGCGGCTTATGCCCGCGCCTTCGCGACGCATTCCGTGCTCGCTGTGCCCATCCGGGCGCGCGGCGTGATCCTCGGGGCTGCCCTTTTCCTCAGAGGCTCGGGCTCCCCGGACCCCTTCGGCCCCGATGACCGGACCGTCATCGAGGACCTGGTGGCCAGGGTCGCCGTCTGTCTGGACAACGCCCGTCGGTTCACCCACGAGCGCGGCATCGCGCTGGCCCTCCAGCGATCCCTGCTGCCCCGGGGGCCAACTCTCCACCCTGCCGTCGAGACAGCGTCCCGTTATGTTCCTGCGGGCGGCAGTTCCGGGGTGGGCGGCGACTGGTTCGACGTGATCCCACTCCCCGGCGCGCGCGTCGGCCTCGTCGTCGGCGACGTCGTAGGCCACGGCATCAGCGCCTCAGCCACCATGGGCCGCCTGCGCACAGCGGTGCGCACCCTCGCCGACATCGACCTGGCGCCTGAAGAGCTCCTCACCCACCTCGACGACATCGTGACCCACTCCGGGCCCCCAGGGGACATCGATGACGCCTCCGACCCCTCGGAGTCGGAGATCCCGGGAGACATCGGGGCCACCTGCCTGTACGCCGTCTACGACCCCGTCTCCGGCACCTGCTCGCTGGCCCGCGCCGGTCACCCGGCCCCGATCCTGGTGGGATCGGACGGAACTGCGCGCGTCGTCGACCTGCCTGCCGGCCCTCCCCTCGGACTGGGGAGCCTGCCCTTCGAAGCGGCGGAGTTCACAGTGCCCGAAGGAAGCCTCCTGGCTCTGTTCACCGACGGCCTCATCGAAAGTCGCCGTCACGACCTCGACGAAGGCAACCGCAGGCTGTGCCAGGCACTCGCCCGGCCGGAACCCTCGCTCGAAGCCCTCTGCGACACGGTCCTGGACAGCCAACACCACCCGGCTGACGGCGATGACGTCGCCCTGCTGCTGATCCGAACCCGGACCCTCCGCCCGGAGAGCCTGGTTTCCTGGGACCTGCCCAGCGACCCTGCGATCGTGGCCGAGGCACGCAAACACACCTGCGAGCGTCTCACCGAGTGGGGGCTCGAGGATGCCTCCTTCGTCACAGAACTCGTCGTCAGCGAGCTGGTCACGAACGCCATCCGCTACGGCACCGGCCCGATCCGACTGCGACTCATCAAGGACCGGACACTCACCTGCGAGGTCTCCGACGGCAGCGGTACCAGCCCCCACCTGCGCAGGGCCCGGCTGAGCGACGAGGGCGGCCGCGGACTGCTCCTGGTCGCCCAGCTCACCGAGCGGTGGGGCACTCGCCATACGCGCGCAGGCAAGACCATATGGGCCGAACAGGTCATCCATACCGCCTGAGTCGACGCCCAACCAGCGCGCGACTACGCCCGAGAACGGAAGCTGGCAGCGCTTCCCCGACCGGTAATCGGTCATGCCGCCGGGACCGCGACCCGGGTCGGTTTGCCTTCGCCTGAAGGGATGCGGTGCAGCCCCTTACGGTCGTACCAGCCGGTCACGCCGAAACCGAACAGTGCGGCCAGTGCGAGGCCGACGGCCATCATGGCCCAGCCCCGGGTCAGGCCCGCGTCGCCTTGTGCGCCGTAGTAGAGGATCGAGCGCACGCCGTCGGTGATCTGCCGAAGCGGCTCGAACTCCGCGAGGAAGCGGTAGAAGCCGGGCAGCGCCTCGATCGGCGTGGTGGCGCCTGCCGTCGGCACGGCCATAGCGATGAAGATCAGCGCGACAAGCAGCATGCCTGGCGTGCCGAAGACAGCGAGCAGGGTGAGCGCGCCGATCCCGACGACCGCGATCGCGCATACCGAGTACAGCCACAGCAACGACAGGTGCGAGGCGTCCATGCCCATGAGGCCGACGGCGCCCGTCAGCACCAGGCTGCCCATGAGCAGCGAGAGGCCGACCATGAGGGTGCTGCTGATGGCGAGCGTCTGCACCCGGGTCGCACGGATCACTGGGCGGTCTATGCGAAGTGGCCCCATCTCGTTCTTGGCATAGCCAAGGACCTGGTCCACCTGGCCGCTGATCACGTTGGCGGACAGCATGCCGCAGACCACGAGAACAAGCGCGTAGTAGAACGCCGTCAGGCCGAAGCCGCTGTGCGGGTCCAGTGGATGCCCTTCCTCCACAGTGACGGCTGCCGGGTCGGCCAGCAGGAGACGCGCCGCAGCGGTCAGCTTCGTCTGCTCCGCCGCAGTCTGCGCAGTCAACTCCCTGCCCACCTGGCGTGAGACGTCAGCGGCCGCCCCCGTCGCCGCCGACCGCGCGATGCTGGACCCCAGGCTGCCGGCGGACTGGTTGGTCAACACCGTGAGCTGCGGGCGAACCGGTTTCCCGTCGGCCGCGGTGCTGGTCAGCGCGACGGTGGAGGAGGTGAAGTCACCGGGCACGACGAGCGCTCCGAAGAGCTTGCCCTGGCCGAGTTCCTCCTTCATCTCCTTCTCGTCCATCACCTTCCACTCGATCTTGTCTCCGCCGGCGGTAAAGGTCGTGATCGACCGGGTAGCCTGCGCCCCCAGGTTGACCTGTCTCCCGTCGACGGTCGTCCCCTTGTCGGCGTTGACGAGGCCTACGGGCAGCTTGTGCAGGTGGCCCACCGGATCGACGTTGGCGCCGATATAGAGGACCGCGAACAGCAGGGCCAGGGTGCCCGCGATGGCGCCGTTGACGATCCACAGGCCGCGGGCCCGCAACACGCGGAAGGGATGAAACCCATCCATGACGAACTCCAGTTTCTGCAAAGAGCTACGGGGAGAAGGGCTCGAGAAGCATCGACTCGGATCCATCTCCTCACTCGGCCTCACGGGAGGCTCCCCGCATGGGCCGGCTCCCGAGCCTGATCAACTGCCGGGTCAGGGGCAGACGCTCACACCACCCTCACGAAGTCCAGGAACCGGGCGGAGTAGTCGGCGTCGCCGGAGATCCGCAGGTCCCGATGGCGCCAGTCGGCGCGGTGGGTGGACCATTCCGGGAAATCGACGGCCCGTCCGGTGATCGTGGCGGTCGGCTTGTCCGACGGTCCGGCCTTCACCACGGCGCCCGGGCCCACGGTCCAGACGCCCCCGCCCGGCCCCTCCAGCTCGATCGTGACGGGACGGTCGAACCACTCCGGCCGCGCCGACTTCAGCTGGTTCCTCAGGACGGCGAACATCCACTCCAGCACCACGGCCATCCGGTTCGCGTCGGCGCCCGGAACCGGCCGTCCCAGCGCGGGAGCGATGTCGTGGCGCAGGTGGGTGTGATGGTCGAACGTCATCGCGCCGGCGATCATCATCCCGCCCGGGTACCAGCCGAGTTCGGCCATCGGCAGACGCATCCAGTCGAGGGGCAGCCGGGCGGCCACGCCGATCATCCGGCTCCAGCGTTCGTACTCGGCGAGCGTCCGTGAAACGGGCTGGCCGCGGCGCTGGTCGACGAACAGGTCGTTGGTTCGCTCGAGGTCCCTCATGCGCATCATGGTCACTACGGAGGGCGTGAAGAACGAGCGGCACGTGGCGGCGACGTGCGCCACCACATCCTGCACGCTCCACCCGGCCGCAGCGCTCGCCGCCCTCCATTCCTTCTCGTCCAGTTCGCCGCAGAAGCGCAGCCACTCGGCGCGCTCCAGGCGGAAGGCTTCCGCACGGTCAGGTCGCATCGGTGATCCTTTCGCCGGCCCTCGGGCCCGCTCCCGCGAGAGCGGGGCCCGCCGTGTTCCGCGGTGTCGGCCGGCCGGTGGTTTCGTTTACGTGGTGGATGTGAGGCTCAAGGCCTCGTGCAGTCCTGGACGGCATCGCGACTCGTCGCCCGCCCGGCTCACATGATCCGTCGCAGTATGCGGTCCTTGCGGCGGGTGTAGGGCGGATAGGTCACGCGCAGCGTGTCGGGCTGCAGCGGCTTGTCCAGAACGGACTTGGTGTGGCTGAAGGTGTCCAGGGAGTGCGAGCCGTGGTAGCGGCCCATGCCGCTCTCGCCGACGCCCCCGAAGGGCAGTCCCGGCACGGCGAGCTGGGCGGTCGGGACACCGAAGGCCAGGCCGCCGGAGGAGGTCTCCGCGATCAGCCGCCGCTTGGAGTCCTTGGACGCGGTGAAGGCGTACAGGGCCAGCGGCTTGTCGCGCCCGGTGATGAAGGCGATCGCGGCGTCCAGGTCGGGGACGCGGACGATGGGCAGGATGGGACCGAAGATCTCCTCGCGCATCACTGCCGAGTCTGGGTCGACGTCGGCCAGGACGGTGGGGGCGATGTAGCGGGCGCCGCGGTCGTGGTCGCCGCCGACGACGGTCCGACCGTCGGTCAGCAGGCCGGCCAGCCGGTCGAAGTGGCGCTCGTTGATGATGTTGCCGTAGTCGGGACTGCGGGCCGGATCGGGGCCGTACATCTCGCGGATCGCATCGGTCAGGTGCGCCTCCATCTCGACGCCCGCCTGGCCTATGGCGAGTACGTAGTCAGGTGCGACGCAGGTCTGACCCGCGTTCATGAACTTGCCCCAGGCGATGCGGCGGGCGGCCGTCGCGAGGTCGGCGCCGGGTTCGACCAGGGCGGGGCTCTTGCCGCCCAGCTCCAGGGTGACCGGGGTGAGGTGGCGGGCCGCGGCGGCCATGACGATGCGCCCGACCGTGCCGTTGCCGGTGTAGAAGATGTGGTCGAAGCGCTGGTCCAGCAGGGCGGTCGTCTCCGGCACGCCTCCCTCGACGACGGCCACGGCCTGCGGGTCCAGGACCCGGGGCAGCCAGTGGGCGAGCACGGCCGAGGTCGCCGGGGCGACCTCGCTGGGCTTGAGGACGACGCAGTTCCCGGCGGCCAGCGCACCGATCAGAGGGGCCAGGGCCAGGTTGAGCGGATAGTTCCAGGGAGCGATGATCAGCACCGTGCCCAGCGGCTCGCGTACCGTCGAGGCGCGGGCCGGCATGAGTGACAGCGGCACGGAGACCCTGCTCGGGCGCAGCCACCGGTCGAGGTGGCGCAGGGTGTGGTCGATCTCCGCGACGAGGAAGCCGATCTCCATGACGTACGACTCGGTCGCGCTCTTGCCGAGGTCGGTGTGCAGCGCCTGCTCGAAGACCTCCTGGTGCTCGGTCAGCAGAGTGCGCAGCGCTCGCAGCTGCTGCTTCCGCCAGGCCAGGGGCTTGGTGTGACCGGTCTGGAAGGTGGCACGCAGCCGGGTCACGGTTTCCGTCGCGTGATCTGCCGTGGGGTCGACGTTCACATAGGTGTCTTGGCTCATGTGGACGAGCATATACGAAACGAAGCCACTTCGTTTTTTAAGTGTAAGCTTTGCTGTGTGACCTCTCCCACGCATCCCGAACCCGTCGAGCCGCTGCCCGACCACGTCTTCCGGCGCATCGGCGCCGACGCCTCCCGCAGGGCCGCGGGAGCAGGCCGATGACCGGGGCGCCGGCGCGCCGGGGGCGCCCTCGCGACGCCACCCGGGACCGTGCGCTGCTGGACGCGACGCTGGCCGTCCTGGGCGAGAGCGGCTACGGCGGGCTGACCACCGCCGCCGTGGCCGCCCGCGCCGGAGTGTCCACCGCCACCCTCTACCGCCGCTGGCCCTCCAAGGAGCTCCTGGTCGTCGCCGCCGCCGCGGCCTACGCCCAGGAACTCACGGCGGCCACGGAGACCGGCACCCTCGAAGGGGACCTGCGCGCTCTGCTCCGGGACAAGGCCGCCTCCATGACCGGGAAGGAGGGAGGGGTGCTGCGGTCCCTGATCGCCGAGGCCGCGCACAACGTGCCTCTGGCCGAGGCGCTCACCAGCAGCTTCGTGACGCCCGTGCGCCAACTTGCGGTGGAGATCGTGCACCGCGCGGTGGCCCGGGGTGAGATCTCACCTGTCGAAAACTCCGACCTCCTCGGCGACCTGGTGATCGGCCCCATGATGAGCAGGTTCTTCCTCACCCCGCTGATGCCGGACGAGGTGGACGCGGCACACGCCGCAGAGACGGCCGACCGTCTGCTGCCCTTCCTCCTGCGCGCCGTCGGCGGCACAGAGCACCGGCGCGCGTGATCCGCACCAAGCGCGTCAGGCGTCAGCTGTCGCCGCGGCGTGTGCCGCCCGCACCGCGATCTTGTCGATCTTGCCTACCGCGTTCTTGGGGATGGCCTCCTCGACGAAGTAGGAGATCGGCCGCTTGTAGCCGCTGAGACTGCGCGCACAGAGCGCCTCCAGCACTGCCGGATCGACCGTCCGACCGGGTCGCGGCTGCACGTAGGCGACGACGACCTCTCCCCACTTCTCGTCGGGTACACCGATCACGGCCACCTCGAGGACGGACGGATCGCCGGCCAGGACGTCCTCGATCTCCTTGGGATAGATGTTCTCCCCGCCGCGGATGATGATGTCCTTCGACCGCCCGACCAGGGTCAGATACCCATCGGCGTCGAGGTGGCCGACATCACCGGTGTGCAGCCACCCGTCGACGACGGTCCGGGCTGTTTCGTCCGGGCGGCCCAGATAGCCGCGCATGATGTTGGCGCCCCGGACGAGGATCTCACCGTTCTCTCCCGGTCCCTGCGCGGTGCCGCTCTCATCGACGACGCGAATCTCCTGCCTCGGGAAGGGAAGCCCCACCGTCCCGGCACGTCGGGGGCCGGCGATGGGGTTGACGGTGCAGGCACAGGTGGTCTCGGACAGCCCATATCCCTCTATGAGCGGGAACCCGTACCGGGCCTCGAACCGAATCAGCAGTTCAGCGGCGGCGGGTGCCGAGCCACAGATACCGAACCGCACGGACGAGGTGTCGGGCCGCACGGCGTCCGGCAGGGCCGCGAGCATGTTGTAGATGGTGGGAACGGCGCTGAAGAAGGTGGGGCGCACGCGCTCGACGACGTCGAAGAAGGTGTGGGGGTCGAACCGGTCCGCGATGACCACGCCGGCGCCCGCAAGCAGCGGCGTGAGCACGCCGACCACGACGCCGTTGACGTGGAAGAGGGGCAGGATCAGCAGGCTCCGATCGGCCGGCCCCAACTCGAGTGCCGTGCGCGCCATGTCGGTCATGGCGTCGATGTTGGCGTGGTCGAGCATCACGCCCTTCGGAACCCCGGTCGTGCCGCTGGTGTAGATGAGCAAGGCCAGTGCGGACGGGTCCGGATCTACCGCGCGGTCTCTCTTCGCGCTCTCTTCGCGCAGGTCGGCGACGGCGAGCGTGGTGATGCCGCCTACAGCGGTCGTGCCGTCCTCGACCACGACCAGGCGTGCGCCGGAGTCCTTCAGCTGTCGCCCGACCTCGGCGTCGTTCAGCTTCGGATTGACCGGCGTGACCGTGGCACCGAGCCGCCAGGACGCGAACACCAGGATCACGAACTCGACGCGGTTCGTCAGCTTGAGGGCCACGACGTCACCGGACCCGATCCCAAGGTCCTGGAGGTGGCGTGCTGCCCCTCGGACACGGTGCAGGAACTGAGTGTTGGTCAGCGACTGACGCCCGTCGGAGACCGAATGTCCGTCAGGGTCGAGTTCGGCGCGGCGGTCGGGCAACGAAGCGAAATTCATGGCGAAATACCTGTCCTGGGTGAAGTGCCATCCGGTCAAGGAGCCGAAGTGGCCGGCGTCGTATGTGGGCTGCGGCATGCCGGGACGGAAGCAGCCGTCCCGTGCTGTCTGCTTCAGAAGCTTCGGTCGTCGGAGGCGACCCGCTCGCCTTCACGGAGCAGGTACTTCTGGATCTTCCCGGTGGAGGTGCGGGGCAGTTCCCCGAAGACGACCCGCTTGGGCGCCTTGAATCGCGCGATGCGGGATTTGACGTGGTCGACGATGTCCTGCTCGGTGGCGAGTGCATCCGGCCGCAGCACGACATACGCGACCGGCACCTCACCCCAACGTTCGTCCGGGGCGCCGACGACGGCGGCCTCGAGGACCGCCGGGTGGCTGGCGATGGCCTGCTCGACCTCGATCGAGGTGATGTTCTCTCCGCCGGAGATGATGACGTCCTTGCTGCGGTCCCTCAGCTCGATGTACCCGTCGGGGTGACGTACGCCGAGGTCGCCGGTGCGGAACCAACCGTCCGGTGCGGCCGCGGCGGTCGCGGCGTCGTCCTTGAAGTAGCCCAGCATGAGGTTGTTGCCACGCAGTCGGATCTCACCGATCGTGGTGCCGTCCGCGGGGACGTCCCTCTCACCGGCGACCACCCGGGCGGTGAGGCCGATGACGTTGGCCACGCCCTGCCGGGCGCGGAGTCTGGACTGCTCCGCGGCGTCGAGGCTGTTCCATTCGGGGTGCCAGTCGCACAACACCGCAGGCCCGAACGTCTCCGTCAGTCCGTACAGGTGGGTGACGTCGAAACGCAGTGCTTCCGCGGCGGCGAGCAGGGTGGGGCTCGGTGGCGCTCCGCCGGTGAGGAAGCGGATGACGCCGTCCGGGACGCGGGCGGCCTCCGGGGCGTTCACCACCATGGAGAGCACGGCGGGGGCACCGCACAGGTGGGTGACGTGTTCACTCTGGATGTGCCGCCAGATCTCGGAGGCCTCCACTTTGGGCAGACATACGTGGGTGCCGCCGACTGCGGTGACCGCCCAAGGGAAGGACCAGCCGTTGCAGTGGAACATCGGCAGGGTCCACAAGTACGCCGAGGATGCGCTCAGTTGGGTGTGTGTGACCATCGCGAGAGCCTGGAGGTAGGCGCCGCGGTGGTGGTACATGACGCCCTTGGGGCGGCCGGTCGTTCCGGAGGTGTAGTTGAGGGACAGCAGCGCTCGCTCGTCGGACAGGAGAACGGCCGTGGGCACAGCCGCCGCGAGGAGTCGTTCGTAGGCGCCGTCGTCGCCCGGGCCCGCGCGCACGATCACGGGCGGGTCGGGCATACCCGCGATCGCCGCGGCCACGAGTTCGTCGAACTGCGGGTCCAGCAGGAGCACCGCGCTCTCCGAGTGCTCGAGGATGTAGCGCACCTCGGGGGCGGAGAGGCGGGTGTTGATCGTGAGCAGGGGCGCACCGGCCCACGGGACGCCGTAGTGCGCCTCGAGCATGACGTGCGTGTTGGGTGCCAGTACGGCGACCGGGCGGCCGTTCGCCAACGGGGCCAGGACGCCGGCGAGCCGGCGGCACCGGTCGCGCAACTCGGCGTAGGTGAAGCGCCGGCCTCCGTCGATCACAGCCGTGCGCTCGGGAAACACCGCAGCGGACCGGTCCAGGAACGAGACAGGACTCAACGGCTCGAATGATAGGGCGGGTGTCGCCGGGTGAAAGCTCATGCATCGCTCCTTCACACTCCGGCGACAAGGGCGCTCGCGCGCTAGACCCCTAGGTACACCGGATAATCGATCTCTGTACCGGACATCAGGTCGAAGGCACGCTCGACCAGTTCTTGCGACCCGACGGCCACCTGCAGATCTCCCGACTGGACAGCGTCGACCGCCCGCGTGCCGCCGAGAATCAGTTTGAGGAAGGTCCGCGCCCGGCAGGCGACCTCAAGGTCGGGACGAACGGGTGCGCGACCGCTCCTTGTCCGCATCCGGCCATCGGCGATCTCGACATGAAACGTCTCTCTGCCCACGTGCATCTCGTAGATCTCCTTGAGACCGACGAGCTTGTCCGGCGCGACAACGCTGGACACGCTGAGGGCGATGAGATCCACTCGGGTGGTCTTCGGGTCGATGTCCGGAGACGGCGGGAGGCCCAGGCCCCACCGGCCGAGAGAGGTGAGCGGCTCCCGAAGCCCCTCACCTCTCTCGGTGAGCTCGTACACGGCCACTCCTGCGGGAGGCGGCAGGGTGGTCCGCTGAACGACCCCGGCGTCTTCCAGGCCGCGCAGCCGCGTGGTCAGCCGATTCGGTCCGAGGGCCGGGAGTATGTCGACGAGATCCTTGAAACGCTTGGGTCCGAGCAACAGCTCGCGCACGATCAACAGGGTCCAACGCTCACCGAGAACGTCCATGGAACGGGCGAGCGGGCACATCTGGCCGTATGTCCTTGCGGTTGTCATGCTTCCACTGTACGGCTTGGCAACTCTTCGCTATAGGACTTGTACACCGACGCCTAGCCTGACTCGCACGTGGCCATCATCGCCGTATGCCCACTGCGTCGGCGAAGGCTTCGAGCTCACGGCGGATGTCGCCGGCGGGTTGGTACATGATCTCGGTGACGCCGTTCGCCGCCAGGTCATGGACCTTGGCCAGGACGTCGCCGGCTGTGCCGGTGAGGGTGACGTGCTCGACCAGCGTGTGGGCGCCGGCGTTCCAGGCAGCGGTATCGGCGTCGTTCAGGTGCAGCAGGTGCCCGTTGTGCACCGCGAGGTGGCGCCGGTCCTCCGGTGTCTCCTGGATCACGGCCAGCCACTCCGGTCCTCCGGGCAGCGCCTTGACGGCTTCCTCGCCGCCGAGTTCGTAGGAGACGTGGAACACCTGCGCCAGTCCGGGTCCTGCGGCCGCGCGCAGTCTCTCACTGTTGAGGGGTTCCCCGTCTTCCAGCACCGACCCAAGGGTCAGGTAGGAGACTTTCTCAAAGTCTCTGGCCTGGTCGGGGACGCCGCCGACGACGAACAGACCGTCCCCGAGTGACGCAGTGATCTCCATTCCCTTGGGGCCGATCGCTCCGATGTAGACAGGGATGGTGTCCAGAGTGCTCGGGAGCGATTCGGCGGTGTGCAGCATGCGGAGCCGGCCCCCCTCCCACTCGACCGTTTCGCCACGGAGGAGCGCGCGGAACGTCTTGACGTAGCGGGACAGGTACGCCCAGGAGACGGGCTGTTGCCCCATCGCCCGACGGCTGGTGTAGCCGGTGCCGAAGGCCACGGCGACCCGCCCGGGTGCCAGGCTTTCGAGGGCCGCGGCCCCACTGGCGTTGACCATCGGGTGGCGCAGCGCCGGTACGAGAACGCCGGGCCCGAGCCCGATGCGATGGGTGCGCTCGGCGGCCAGCGCCAGGCACATCCACACGTCCGGGCTCTGCTGCGGTGTGTCGTACAGCCACGCACGCCGGTAGCCGAGTTCTTCGGCGATGCGGATGTGCTCCGGAGTTTCCAGCGTGGTCGCGAACGCTGCTGATACGTCAAGGCCCGCCGGAATCCGGCCGAAGGCGGCGAAGGCAGAAGAATTCGTTGTCATGAGTGCTGCCCCAAGGTGTTCGGGAGTTCTGCGGCCGGGACATTGGCCAGCCGCACCTGTCCGCGGGCGATGAGCTTGCCGGTCTCGGCGCTGGTGACGGCCACCTGCCACAGTTGCTGGCTGCGCCCCTGCTGGATCGCTTCGGCCAGCACCTCGACCGTCCCGGCGGTGATCGGCCGGAGGAAGTCCGTACTGTTGGCCACTCCTACGGCGACCTGGTCGCGATCAGCCACCGCCGCCGACGCACCGACGGTGGCGGCGGATTCCACGGCGGCCGTGTAGACCCCGCCGTGCACCACTCCCCAGGGTGTGTGGTGTTCGGCGCCCAGCAGCATCTCGCCCCGCACCCGTTTCTCCGTGACCTCGGTGAAGCGCAGCCCGACGGCCTCCACGAACGCGCTGCGGAACACGTCGAAGCCTGACGAGGGCGCTCCGACCCGGCCGGTTGGCTCATTGGGCTGTGTCACCGGCCGCCCCTATTCGCTCGCCTGATTGGCATCGCCTGCGGTCACCGCGGGCAAGGGAACTCCGAGGAGGCCGTGCGCGCCGTACCAGACAGGGCCGATGTTGAGCCGGTCGGAATAGCGGGCGGTGATCTCGTCGAAGAACTGCTGCGGGGTGGGCTTCTCGGCGAGCAGGCGCTGCGCGTCGCGCAGGTACTGGCGGGTCTCGTCGATGATGGCCGGATCGTCGGGCAGGTCACGATTCTTGTGCCCGGCGACCACGGAACGGGGGTTGAGCGAGTCGAGGACGTCGAGCGCCGCCAGCCATGACTCAAAGCCGCCGCCAGGGGTCTCCAGCAGCATCTGGTGTACGCCGTTGTAGACGACGTCGCCTCCGACGATCAGGCCGATCGAGGGGACGTGCAGCACGGTCGTGTCGTCGGTGTCGGTGTGGCCGACCTCGACCGCCTCGATCCGGTGCCCCTCCAACGTGAACCCGTCCGCGGGGACCGGCCGGTAGACGAGCGGGGAGTCGGGAATGAGGCCGGGGAAGTCCGCGTCCCAGAACGGCTCGCGCCCTTGGACGTTGCGCCGCATGATCTCGATGGTGCCCTCGGTGGCGTACGGAATGGCTCCGGGGAACCGCTTCAGCAGTTCGCCGGTGCCGAACCAGTGGTCGCCGTGCCCATGCGTGGCGTAGATGTACGCCAGGCGCTTGCCCGAGCGCTCGACCCAGTCGCCGACCTGCTGTGTCTGTTCGCGGGTGAACGGCGGGTCGACCAGCACGGCCTCCCGCTCCCCGAGGATCAGCGTCGAGGCCAGCGGAGACGACACGATCGGACCGCCGTCGGGCAGCCTCTCGGACCGCGCTCGCGGGACCCCGTCGCTGACGTATACGTCGTATGTCAGTTCAGCCATGCTTGGTGTGTTCCTTTCGATGCCCCCGTGAGGCGCTGTGTCGTGTTGCCGGACTCACGGCCGACGCGAGACTGCTCGAAGGCGCTATCCGAGCGGTGCGAGGAATTCCCTGATCAGAGTGGCCACCTTGGTGGGCTCCTCACAGGGAGACAGGTGGGCGACGCGCGGCAGCACCTCGAGTCGGGCGCCGACGATGCGGTGAACCAGATCGTCGGAATGGGGAGCCTGCGGCAACGCCTTGTCCTCGGCGCCGGCGATCACCAGGGTGGGGACGGTGATCCGGTGCAGCACATCGACCACGTCACTGCGGTCGCCCAACACCGACCGCGCGGCACGGGCCAGCCCTGCGGTGTCGAGGTGGTTCACCCTTTCCACGAACTTGGAAACGAAGGCGCTGTTGTGGCGGCGGGTGTAGTCGCTGAGCATCCCGGCCGCGACCAGCCGGCCCACGCCACCCGGAACTCCGGTCCGGATGAGAAGGGCGGTCATGCGGACTCTGAGGCGTTCGGACAAGCCCACACCGCGGGCGCTGGTGTTGGACAGGACCAGGGCGGTCACACGCTGCGGCGCGATGAGAGCGACCCGCAGGGCCACAAAACCACCCCACGACAGTCCGACAAGGGCAGCCCGGTCGACGGCTGCGTCGTCGAGCACCTGAAGCGCGGCCTCACCGCACTCCTCCATGGTGAACCGCCGCGTTGCCGGGGCGCTGCCGCCCGTGCCGGGAGGGTCGACCAGCAGCGTCCGCCACCCGAGCTCGTGCAGGTCTGCCAGATGCGTGCCCCAACAGGTCTTGCCGTCGCTGAACAAGCTCGGCCACAGCAGGGCCACGGGGCCGTCGGCGGGACCGGCATCCTGCACGCGGAGCGGGCCCAGCGTGGTCGACACGGTGAGAACGCGAGTGGATGGTGTCGTCATAGCTGACGCTCCCACCAGTCCAGGGCGGCCCGGCTGCCGGGCTCGTAGCCGTCGAAGTAGATGCCGTAGTGGTCGATGCCGGGAATGACCTGGTAGTCGACGACACCACCGGGAGTGTTCTTGATGATCTCCGCCGCGCGGGCCCCGTTGTCGGCGATGGGGAACATCTCCTCGTCGCCGGCGTCGATGATCAGGGTGGGAGCCCGCAGCCGGTCGACCTGGGCGAGCGGGTTGAAGTGCGCCAGCTTCGCCAGGTACGGAGTACCCGCCATGTTCGGCCACGGATCGACGCCCTGGGGAATCGGGTCCGTGTCGCCGCGGGCGGTGTCGATGGCACGTTTGCGGGCGAGTTGCGCGACGGGTCCGCTCAGTGGGGCGATGGCGGCCACCTGCACGGCCAGTGCCTTGACGCGGGGGTCGCCTGCGGCCAGATGTACGGCGATGCCTCCGCCGAAGCTGGTGCCCCACAGTCCGATGCGGGCGGGGTCGACGTTGGGCTCGCCTTCGATGTAGTCCAGCGCCGCGCGCAGGTTCGCCGTCCAGGCGAACGGATCCACGAGGTCACGGATGAACCGCACTTGGGCGTGAGCCTGGTTGCCGTCATCGAGGTCGGGGGCGTCGCCGACCAGTTGCAGCGGGGAGCCCGAATCGAACCAGCTGCCTTGTGTGAAGGTCAGGGTGATCATGCCGGCGGATGCGAACAGGGCCGCGTAGCGTTCCGCGGTGAGTTTGCTGCCGCCCCAGCCGTGAGACAGCACGACGGCGGGCAGAGCGGCGTCGGTGGCGACGGCCGTCGGTCGGTACAGGTCCGCGTCGAGCGCGATGCCGTCGCTCCACACGGTGACTTTCTGACGGCCCACGCCGTCGGGCATGACCAGCGGCGGATAGACCTTCTCAGCCACGACTCGCCTCTTCCAGAGCCGATTCGACGGGCCAGATCTCAGCGAGGCTGTCCTTGTCGGTCGCCGCCGAGTGGATGCCGACCACGCGCCAGCCCTTGTCGGACTTGGCGATGCTGAACTGCACCGCCCAGCGCTGGATCTCGCTCTCGTCGGCACGGCGCCGCGACCAGATCACCTCGATCGCGGCACCGACGGTGTTGTAGACGATCACACGCCGATCGGGCACCGCGGTGTGGCTGTATCCCGCCTCCCGCAGAGGCGCGTAGTTCATGTCCAGGAAGGCGAGCACGCTCGCATCGTCGAGGCACCAGAACGACTGTTCCAGCCCCGTGACGTGCAACGGAGTGCCCCAGTAGTCGTGAATGAACTCGGGTCCCTCGCCGGACGTGCCCGCGGCCACGGCGATCCAGCGCGGCAGATAGTCCTCAAAGAACCATTCCGTCACCTCGGCGCGGGTGGCGGCGAGTGGATTGTCAGACATGTCGGCAGATTCCTTTCGGGAAGGACCGCAGCAGTCGGTGGCCTTGCGCGGGTCGCATGGGCAGCCACTGCGGCCGGCTTGGGCTCGACCGCGGAGGCCAACTCCTCAGCAGTTGCGCTCCGCTTCGGCGACACGGCCCATGGAGTCACGAGCACTCTCTGAACCGGTGGCCGCGCACGGCACCGGCAACCAGGGAATACCGTCCACCGAGTGGCCCCTTCGCCGTATCGAGGGACGTTAGCAGCGACTATAAGGAATGTATAGCGCTGGGCGCGCGCTCAGTAATCCTTGACCGCGACAGTCGTCTACAGATGCGGCGTTGCCGCAGAGCAGACGAAAAGGCGCTCTGGCGTCAGAGGTAGGCGCCATGACACCCGAGCGCATGGTCGACACAGCCCACCGGCGTGGGCAGTCCGTTAAAGGACTCCACCCCGGGTCAGGTCGCCGCCCGCCGACGAACCGAACCGGGCTGCCAGGTCAGAGTGGCTTCGTCCAGCACAGGGCGCCTGCGGCAGACCTCGGCTGGCCACGCCGGCAGGCACTTCACCAGAAGGGCGGCCCCACGACTGGAGCACTAGGGCGTGTTTCGAAAGTCCCGCCTGCCCGGCGACGCCTGGCACGCACTCCCCCAGAGGGGGACCCCCAGCCGCGTTGTCGCGATCGCCCCGATACAACCAGTATCGGGGCGACCCTCCGCCTTGCGATCGCACGCTCGACTGCGCTCGCGCGGGGGACCCCCATGACGCCGCCGGGCCTGCCCTTCGGGCAGACGACGCTACTTTCGAAACAGGCCCTAGAAGACCGATGAAGATCTTGGTGGGGGGCTGTCTGGCCGGAGGCCGGATGGTCCCTCTTCGTTATGTGGTGACTGGGGCGAGGTGCCAC
>NZ_JBITCT010000087.1:0-22248 GCF_044453465.1 Streptomyces sp. NPDC051677 | reverse complement strand
GCGAGTACTTTCTGGGGGCGGCCATGGTCGATGTTCCTCTCATGAGAACCATCTGACCCTCTGTCAACACACTCCGCATCTCGGGGGAACCTCAAAGTCGCGCTGCGGCGTCGTCTGCGGCGGCCTTTCAACCTGGACGTCCTACTCCTCCGCGACCCCGTCAGGACCCGACGCGGTGGGCAACGCAGATCTGGCCCCTCAGCGCCAGACGACAGCTGGCGGGCGGCACAGGGCACGACCCGTCGTCACCGTGAGCAAGCCGCCGTCCAGAGCCTCGCGAGCAGCGGACATCAGCCCTGCCGACCAGATCACCGCGACAGCGAGACGGACGACTACAGCGTGCGTCGTCCGCCCGCCCCGACCAATAGCGGCGCCTGACAGGCCACAGCGGCTACTCAAGATACGCCGCGTCTGAGCAGCGTGTCTCGACGGCGGGCGCGCGGCACGGGCACGCGAGGACCTGTGCCTGCCGACCGTCTCGCGCCGGAAATCCATCTATACGAGAGAGCATCTCGATGAGCGAACCTGTCATGCCCCGAACCCGTTCAAAGCGGCCCAGCCCGCTCCTCCGCACCGTCGCGTGGATCCGCCGTCGCCGAAGCGAATTCCTTGTCAGCGCCCTGCGCGGCGTCTTCTACGCAGTCGGTACAGGCACCGTGGGACTGGTCTTCTGGTGGTTACGTCAGCAACTCTGAACCGCGGGTTGGCGTCCGCCCCTACCCGCCACGGCGGCGGCCTCCCGGGTGTGCTTCAAGGCGCCGGCCTCATGCCGGTACGTGATCCACAAGCAGTACGGAGCGATCGTGAGGACGAAGGTGTGGTGGGCCAGCTGGGGGCGGCCCCCTGAGCAGGCCCACCACGTTGACGCGTTCCCCCGTGCGAACGGGTGTCTCAGACCCAAGGTGTCTCAGGCGACGCACCCTCAGAACCGAGACGCGTTCGCCGCCGATGGTTCGGGGAGCCGAAGAAGGAAAAAAGGAACGTGCGGCCGTCGGCACGCCACAGATAGCCTGCGCGAATGAAGCGGACTCAACGGGCCGCTGGCGCGGTCGTCGGCTCAGCGGTGGGTGACGCGCTGGGCGGCCCCTTCGAGTTCGGTCCCCAGGGAGCGTTCTCCGCGCGGTTTCCCGTGCCCGGTGCCGGTGGCGAGATGTGCGGAGGCGGTGGCTGGGACCCCGGCGAGGCCACTGACGACACGCAGATGGCCGTCCTGGTCGCTGAGTCGCTGCTGGAGCGGGGCGGACTGGATCTGCCGGACATCTTCGCCCGCTTCCAGCGGTGGGCGGCTTCAGACCCCAAGGACATCGGCCTGCAGACCGAAGACGTCCTGACCAACGGCATGCCGTGGGACCTCGCCGCCGCAATACATTTCCAGGTCAACCAACGAGCTGCCGGAAACGGCTCCTTGATGCGGGCATCGACCTCCGCGGTCCACTTTGCGGCCGTCGGCCAAGAAGCCACCATGGACGCAGCCCGCCGTATCGCTGCCCTCACCCACGGCGATCGCGCGGCCTGGGAAGGCACCGCGATCTTCCACGAACTCATCCGCGTCACGTTCGAGGACACCGACCCCCTCACCGCGCTCCCGGACATCCTGGCGCTGGTCCACCCTGAGCACCGCGGCCGTTACGCCACAGTCCTCGCACCCGACTGGCACCCCGATCAGGCGACCGAGTTCAACGGCGCCGTCTGGCCCTGCCTGGGCTCCGCCGTCTGGGCCCTACGCACCACCGCCAGCTTCGAGAACGCGATACGCGCGGCGATCGACCTCGGCGGTGACACGGACACCGTCGCCGCGGTGACCGGCGGCCTCGCGGGGGCGTACTACGGGCTGGATGCAGTCCCCGCCCACTGGACCCAGCTGCTCCATATCCCCCTCCCAGGATTCAACGGGCGCGTGCTGCACCTGGCAGATCTCCTCCACCTTGCACACCGCCTCGAAGAAGGGCCGCGATGAGACAGGCGCGGTAGCCCGCATAAACGGCGAGGCCGTGGTGTACCTCGCCGCCGACGACGGCACCATGCACATCAGCTTCGCCGCAACGCAGTCCCGCCCCCGCAGCGCAAGGGAGCTCGCCGACCAATACCCGGCGACGTACGTGGCGTTCGACATCCTGACCCATCCTGCGGCGGGCTTCCCTGACCTGCGCCCGCGTCCGTACGTGGAGCGCCGCCAGGTCCTCCTGGACGTGCTCGCCGGCGTCGGCCCGCCGCTGGAGACGGTGTGGTCGACCACCGATCGGGACGAGGCCCTGCTCTGGTACGCGACGCTCGAAGGGACGGGCGGGGAGGGGCTCGTGGCGAAGCCGCTGCGGCCGGCTACAAGCCGGTCCGGGTCTGATCAAAGACCAGGCACGCGGACACGGTCAACGCCACTGTGGTCGGCTTCACCGGCACGGCCCGGCATCCGAAAGCGCTCGCCATACGGCTGCCCGACGGACGCGTCGCGCTGTCCCAGCGGCTGACCACGGCGCTCGTCTCCGTCATCGCCCCGCGCCTTCTCCCCCAGCCGGGACGCGCGTTCACGAAGACCGGCGACGCCTACGCGCCCGCCGGGGGCGACGTCGTCGTGGAGGTTGTGGCGGGCACGACCCGGCACGCGGTCGTCACCGTGGGGCGGCTGCGCTGATCTCCGGCACGGCGTCGGCCCGCTCGGTGCTCGGGGTGATCGGCTGACGCAGGTCCAGGTAGCAGCGCAGCCGTACGCCGGGCTGGCCGACGTCGTGCGTCGCACGCTCCGCTGTCGATGTCGCCCACCGGTCGGCGAGCAGCCGCTGGAAGGCGAGTGCGGTGGCGTCGTCGGCAGTCGCGACGTCGACGACGACCAGGCCCGGCCTGCTGACGTGCACCTCGTTGATCGGGTCCATGTACGCCACTACGCCCGGATGTCAGGGAACGATCCGGTGACCCGGAGTCTTCACCCGACCGAGTGGTGGCCGGGCATGCAGCTCTACGGGCGAGCCGGATTCGAACTCCTACGCAAGATGATCCTGCTTCAGTGACCCTCAGCAGCGACGCCCCGGGATCTTTACAACGTCGGGTCAGGCCAGCTCGACAAATCGGTGGACGCGAAAGGACGTCAGCTGGTCGGGTTCGATGCTTGCCGAGTCAACCCGGTAGCGGCCAGCGGCGAGTTCGACAGCGGCGCTGTCTGTGAATGTCCCGGCCTCGGTGCCGAAGTAGGCGGCATCGAACATCACGAGCTCGCCAGTGGTGCTCAGTGAAGGTCCTTCCTCCCACTCGGCGGTGGGAAGCCCGGCCCGGATGAAGTCGGCGACACCATCCTCGCTCTGCGCGTAGCACCAGCGGACGAGGACTCGACACTCAGGAAGGTAGGCGGTGGAGAGAGGTTCGTCCCCAAGGACCAGCGCCTCAGCTCCGTCAGGCAGTGCGAGGACTCCAACGAGATCCATCACCTCGCAAGCCCGGTCGTAGTCGCCCTCCGTTCCCGACCAGTGCGGCAGCGCGGTGCGTGGAACCACGATGAACGGGCCGCCCTCCGTCTCCAGCCACGTCAATGACATGCCGCCTCCACCTTCACGATCTCAGTCCCGTCGCGACAGCGTATGCGCCAGGTCGGACAGGGCTCACGCCCGTGGTGGTCGAGGTACACGGTGACGGGCCCAGGGCCGTGACCATCCCTTGCAATCGAACGATACCGTCACTCTCCGCGACCGCTCCCCAAGATCAGTGCCAGAGCCCACTCACCGACAGAGCCGATCCCCCGGAAAGGAGGGCTTCGCGACCGGACAGCGCGGCGGAGAGCGAGGAGTTCGCGCAAGAAGCAGCGCTCGCGCGGTGAGCGTGCCGACGGCGAGGTACCTCAACCAGGCAACTCAGGAGCAGAGGCCAGCTGACGCGGGAGAGAGATGGCCAATCCTTGACTGGCAGCGACGATCGTTCATGATTCCCAGCACAAGCTGCCACACGGCAGACCCCTACACAGCGCGGAGGCCGGCAGCGCAGCAGTGGGGGCCCGGCCATCAGCCGGACCCCTCACCCCCAGATCTGAGCCCGGCACGCCCGCTGGGGCCCGTCTAAACGCTCCTGGCGCAGAGCGGCTATTCCAGGGGTTGACCGCTGTTGTTGTTCACGGTGACGTTGTGGCTCAGCTGCGGGCGGAGGGTGAGACCGCGCAGGGCAACGATTGAGGCGATGCCCCAGCCGATGACGGCAAGTCCGGCGGCCACCTGCCGCGCGGGGCCGGCGGTTGCTGACCACACCATGACGGCGGTGGCGGCGCCCCACAGAACCCAGGTGAACCGTGCTCCGAAGGTCCCGGTGAGGTACGAGACGGCCAGCAGCCCTGCGCCGGAGGCGACCCAGACCAGGTGAACCGTGGCAGCGGTGACGGGCAGGCCCGCGGTGTGGGCGTCGAGATAGACGCGGACCGGCTGATCAATGGCAGCGGTCAGTCCGCTGCCATCCCAGGCTCGCGTAGCGCGGCCGGAGAGCGCGCTCAGGAGTGCTCCGGTCGCCGACATCACCACCAGCAGGACCGGGACGCCTACCGCGGTCTTGAGCCACAGCGGTGCCTGGCGCCATTGCCCGGTCATGGCGTCGGCGACTTCCCGGCGCCGTGCATCGAGCCACGCCGAGTCGGTGAGCACGACCAGCGGGCGTGGTGCGGTGGCGGCCCTCGGGCTGCGGGGGGCTTTCAGGTCGGCGGCGAGGCTGCCGATGGCGTCCTGCAGCATCGGCAGGACGCGGCGGTCCTTGCCCACGACGGTGTAGGCGGCCAGCGCGGCGGCAGCCGGCAGCAGTGCCAGCAGCCACCAGGCACTCCACCGGGTGGCCGTGAACAGGCTGAAGACGGCCGCCGCAGCGGCCAGCAGGCCGGTCAGGCAGCGCACCAGGCGGCCAGCCAGGCTCTGCGCGGTGAAGCGGATCTGCCGGGTGGGTGGCTCACCCCTCACCAGGCTGCGCAGCACGGGCCACAGCCGTCGTGCCGGCTCCCACGGATCGGCGATCAGGAACAGTGCGCCCATCCCGAGCAGGGTCAGGGGGGCGGCCCATCCGGGCGCGCCGGCGTCGGTGACGGCTAGCTGGGCGACGGCGGTGGTCATGAGCAGCAGGCAGCCCAGGGCGCGCCCCAGGAGATGGGTGGCGGTCTGCCAGCGCTGGATAATCTGGGTGGCGGTGCGGCGTGGTGGGGTCAGGTCCCATTCGTCGCGGGCTTCGTCGCGTAGGGCCTGGCCCTCGTCGAGGAAGCCGTGGACGGTGTCGAGCATCTGGTCGAAGTCGGCGCGGAAAAAGGCTTCTTGCAGGTCTTCGGGCATGGGCGGCAGGAGTGTGGGGTCTTGGCGTGGGGCGGGTGCGGTGGCCCGCAGGCGGGCGAGCTGTTCCTCGAGTTCGTCACTGCGCCGGCGCAGGCGGCGGGTGAGCTGTTCGGCTTCCTCACGGCTGGTGCGGGCGCGTTGCAGATCCTGCTGCGCGGTGTCCAGTTGGTAGGTCAGCTGGGCAAGTTCCTGCTGGGTCTGGTGGCCCGTATGGGTTTTAAGGCCGGTGACGCGCTCCTGCAGGCTGACGGTGAGCATGCTGAGGGCGGTGACCATCTGCTGAGCGCGGTTGCGTTCCTGGGTGAGGCGGTCGTTGCGCTCGTGGGCTCGGGTGAGTTGTTCCTGGGCGTGGGCGGCCTGGTCCTGGGCGGTCGCGGCGACGTCGGCAAGCGCGGCTGCCGCGGCCTCCTCGGCGGGCCGCGGGGCAGGCAGGTGGCTGGACGGCGGCGCCGGGTTTTTCGCCTGCTGCCAGAGCGCGACCGCCTCACGGCGGCGTACTTCCCGTTCCAGGCGTGGGGAGAGCGCGTCGACAGCCTTGAGGATGAACTGCTGCGGTGGGAGCGTTTTGCCGCTGAAGAAATCCGAGATTCGGCTGCGGCCGTAGCCGACAGCCGGCTCCAGGTCTCTGAGCTGCTTGCCGGAACGGTCCAGCAACTGGCGCAGATAGTTCGCCAGCGCCTGCCCCTCGGCGGTGTCGGCCTGCAGATCGCCCCATCCCCGGCCAGCCTTTTTCTTCTCCGCCATAGCCCCCCTTGCCCACGGCAACAGCGCGCCGATGGTGCGCTGTTCATTGGCGACCAGCGTACGAAGATCGCGTCGGGGACGGCAGGGCGGCAACCGGCCTCCTTCTGGACACCACTGTCCTGATCGGCACGCTCTGCCTGCGGGCGGACCGTCCGGTCCGACTGCGCCCTGTCCGGACTTCACCAGGCCAAAGGCGAGGACAACGTGTCGGACAACGGCCGCGGAGCAAGGCTGTGAACAGTCCCACCCCGCCTCGTCCCCACACCCCTCGCCTGGAGTCGTCCATGCCCCGCCCCGCCGCCGCCCGCTCCTCCCTCTCCCGCCCGCGTGCCCTTTCCGGACCCGCAGCTCCTGTGGCACTGCCCCTCCCCCGGACCGGTCGGCACCGCACCGCCCTGCCCCGCATGAGCGAACTCGCCATCGACCGGTCGGCCGGCGGGCGCATCGTCGACCTGCGCCATGACCCGCAGATCCCGCACAGCCTGCCGCGCGGCCGGGCCGGCGGCCGCTACCGGTGCTGCGCCTGCGGTGCACCGCTGATACTCACCGGTCCCGCCAGCGCCGGCTCCCGGTTCACGCCGCGCTTCCGTCACGACGCAAGCCGGCCCGGATCCGACCACTGCAGCGCCCCGGCGCAGCTGCAGGCAGACGTCCAGGCCGACCTCACGCGTGTCCTCGACCTGCGCGACGAGCTATCCGCCCTGCCCCAGGTCAGCGCCTGGCTGAGGATCGACTCCGCGCTGGCCGGGCAGTACTGGCAGCTGCCCCCCGCCGTGATCGTGCAGCGCGGGAGCCAGACGGCCGTCATCGAACGCCCCCGGCGGCTGCTCTCCCCCTCCCTCGCCGACCAGCGGCTCAAAGCCGTGCGGGCGCGGCACGGCGCCGGTACGCAGCACTGGTGGATCTTCGACCGTGAAGACCCCGTCCACTACAGCAGTGCCGGCAGCCTCTCCGTACGCCCGCACGGTCAAAGCGCCACCCATCACAAAGTGCAGCCCACCCCCGCCCAGCGGCATATCAACGCCTCCGGCGGCACCGTGTGCTGGCTCGCCGGCCACACCCTGCTCATTCCCTACGGCGGTCACACACACCAACACGCCGCCCGGGACGGGGAAGACTGGAGCGGCGACATGGCGTCCTGGCGCCAGGACTGGCGTATCTCCCACCCACGCCCAGCAAACGAAGCCCACTGGTGGGGCCTGGTCCCCATAGCGCTCTCCAGCCTCGGCCGCCCAGCCGGCCTGCGCCTCACACCCGCGTTCCAGGTCATGACCCGCCTCGCCCAAGCCGAACAAGGACGCGAACGCCACCGCCGCCACCTCGCCCGCAACCACGCCCAGCACCACGCCACCCACCACCGCCCGCCCCAGCAACTACACCTGCCCACACCGACAGACGAAACCCACACCGAACCGGAAACCCAGCAGGCGGCCGCTTCTACAGCTGCAACCCGTGAGGCGCCGGCCGTTGCGCCGCCGCGATTCCTTCCGCCCCGGCCTGACGCGGCGCCCGAACGCCCCGCTGAGACGCGAGGTCGTTTCTCCTGGCGCCGCTTCTTTCACTATCGAGGCCACCACAGCACCAAAAGCAACCTGGACACCACATCCCTGGCATCCGCTGGGGCAGAGCCCAAGAGCGGCCGCACGCCGAACTGATCCATGACACTCCCTTGCGAGACGCCCTGGCGACCTGAAATCGAGTAGTCCGGCAGTCCGAGCGCGAGCGAAGAGACTTGAGATGCCGGGCCCAGGGGCGGCTTCTTCTCCGGGGCTCGCGGTGTGTCCATCCGAGGTGCCCTCTTGATGTTCAGCGTTTCGCGGTGCCCATCTGCTCGGGGGTCGTCTGCCTGTGCTCACGGTCGACCGCTCTGGTGTCCGGGGATGTGTACGGGCCGGGGGCGGGGCGGCTGGGGCGGCGTCCCCAGATGGAGGGATGGTCGGCCGCGGCGAGGAGGCTGTTGATGCGGCGGGCGAACTCGTGGCCGGGCAGCGGGAGCTCGGTGTCGGGCTCACGGAGGTAGCCGGCCGTGACGGCCGTGGGGATGTAGGCCATGAGTTTGCTGACTCCGGCGGGCCGGGAGCGGACGGTCTGCTTGGCGAGGTGGCCAAGGACCCGCATGAAGTGGGTGGTGGTCGTGCTGGTGATGCGGTGTTCTGCCGGGTGCCAGGTGCCGCCGTCGTCGACGGCGGGGGGTTGGGGTGGGGGCTGGACGTCGTCGGTCTGCCGGTGCCAGAAGTCGGCGGTGTCCCCCTCCCCCAGCGCCAGGTGGTGGAGGTAGAGGCAGTAGGCGGCGGCGGCTTGTCCGGCGCCGGCGGCGTACTGCCACCAGAAGCGGGCGCCTTCGTCCGTGTCGGTCAGCTGCAGGACACACGCGAGGACCAGGGCGGCACGAGGTTCGGGGACTTGGTCGGTGACGAACTTCGCCACGGTGCCCGGTGGGGTGTGCGAGACGAGGGTTTCGCACAGGGCACGCAGGTCTTCAGCCGCCGCGTGGCGGCTGCCGCCCGGGGAGCTGGGACCGGGATGGTCGGCATCGGGCGCGGACGATGGGGCGGTTGGGCGGACGATGTCGCGCGGCAGGGTGCGCTCGCGGACGAGCGCGGCTCTGGAGAGGAGTTGTTCGATGCCGGTCACGGGGTGTTCCCTTCGGTCAGGGGCGGCGGACACAGGACGCTCTCCAGGAAGCGGGTGGCGTGACGCTCGTCGGAGCGGACGGCGGCCAGCGGCACGCCTAGGAGGGCGGAGACGGTCTCGGGCGGGCGTTTCAACAGCCAGCGCAGCACCATGACATCGAGCTGGCTGCCGGGCAGGCGGCTCATGGCCGCGAACAGCTTCAGGCTCTCGGCGATCTGGTCCATATGGTCGGCCGGATCGGCGAGGGACTGAAGGGCGGCGGTGTCGAAGGCAGCCATGCCCAGCTCGGGCCGTCCGTCCCGGTGCGGGGTGCCGGCCATGACCGTGGCGCGCAGGGCCTTCCAGGCGTAGCGGCGGGTGTCCCGGCTGGCCAGGGCGTCGTCCCAGGACAGCCAGAGGATGTCGAAGGTGTTGGACACGGCGGCGTCGCGCCGGTCGTCGTCGAGGAAGACCTGGGCGTAGAGAAGGTAGTCCAGTTCCACGAGTTCGCGGAACGCGTGGTGATCCAAGGGCGGGGGCGTGTGAGTGGCGGTCAGGATGGGGGTTCGTTCGGTGCAGTCGTCGACCCACTCGCTGCTCCTGTGGGCTTCGAGCGCGGCCTGGCACCACAGCCGGTATAGGGGCCAGTTCGGCATGCCCAGCTCGGTGGCCAGTAAGAAGACAATCTCCCAGCGGGGGTAGAGACCGACACCGCGCAGCAGTTCGGAGAGCTTGGACTTGGCGAACCGTACGCGCATGCTGAGATCGCTCAGGGTCAGGCCGCTGGCGAGGTAGCTCTCGCGCATCGGGTCCAGCCAGGCCCGGTGGGCGCTGCCGACGGACGAGGCGATCGGTCCGAGCTTGCGGCCCGGCCGGACGATGAACGGTCTGCCGGGTGGTACCGGCGGCTCGGCAGGAGTGATCACGGGGCGTCGTCCTCCTTGTCCGTGGCCGCGTCCACGCGGTTGCCGGTGCCGGGCGCGGTGTGGGAACGGGAGGCGTGCACGATCTGCTGCACGGTCAGGGCGAGGGCCGGAGCGAGCGCGGCCACCGCGGCGGCCGTCTGGCCAGCGGCGACCAGCACCACGCTCCAGGCGAACACCGTTGCCGTGACCACGATGACGACTATCTGACGGGTCTTCATACAAGTTCCTCCGCTGTCGGAAGGTCGGCCTCAGGGATGCGGCGGCCCCATCCGAAAAGGACCGCCGCGCACCCCCGGACAGACGGGTGCCAAACCGCCGTGCCCGGGGAGGTGACCCAGCATGGCCAGAAAGGAAGTTGTGACGCCACGTGATCAAGGAATCACGGAACAATGACGATCACCGACCCCCATCCGGACCCCTCGCGGAACCACGCCGTTCAAAAACGCAAGCAGGCGCGCGGACGGGTGGAAGTTCCCGGATTTCCTTGCAATTGCACGTCGAAGAGACGTCAATAGAACAGACGCCGTTGGTGTCGGCCTTCCATCCGGAAGGGCCCGCCCCCGTGCCAACCCGTCAAAGGGGGGAAGCGGGCCATGCCGCTCTCGCCTGGCCAGCCCTAAGGCCAGGCGAGAGCACAACAGTCCCGTGCCGGGACACGAGGACCGTAGACCACGCCACTGACAACGCCCGCGACACGGACGGCGAACCGCCTCCGACCCCTGCACGACCAGGGCGAAGCCCCTACGGCGCACCATGAAGAAGACCGACCTGCCGCGCAAGGGGCTCCCCCGAGGCCGTCGCCGCGCGATCGGGATGCGGCGCCCCCAGGCACTCGTAACCACATGCGGGAACGGGCCTGGCCCGATCTGGAGGCCGGGCCCGCCCGTCCGCGCCCTGGCGTCCCCAGACGAGGCCGTCGGCTTCGTGGCAGCCGGACCGCCGCTTACCGCGAGGCCTGTGACGACGCCTTCCGATGATGCTGCCGGGCCCGAGCCGGTGCCGATCCGCGTCGTGCTGCCCGCTGATCCGGTGCTGGGCACTCCCGAGCAGGAGGTCGTCGCACGGTTTTGGAAGCGGCGGCAGACAAAGACGGGCTGGATCTATCTGGCGGGTGTGCCGTCGTTCCAAAACCGCGAGGACGGCGGTGTGGAGGCGGCGGAGTACCAAGTGTGGGTGCGCGCCCCCGACTGTGATCCATAGGGGTGGCCCGCAGCCGACTCGGACGCCGCCTGCTCGCCGGAGCGGTTGTTCTGCCTGGTTCATGGCCGCAACGGCCGCTCATCGGACCACGTGGTGCCGGGCTGGCCGTACTCGTTCGTCGCCGCGCTCACCCCGGACCGCACGTCGTGGACGCAGGTCCTGGACGTGGTCCGGCTGGGGCCTGTCGACGACGCCGCGGCCGTCACAGCCGATCAGCTGCGGGCCGTGGTCGATCGGCTGATCGCGGCCGGCCAGTGGCAGCGCGACGACCGGGACATCCTGGTCGTGACGGACGCGGGCTATAACGTGATGCGCCTGGCCTGGGTGCTGCGCGACCTGCCCATCGAGCTCGTCGGACGTCTGCGTTCGGACCGCGTGCTCAGGCTGCCGAAGCCGCCGCGCGTCTACGACCCCAAGGGCGGCCGCCCGCCGAAACACGGACCGGAGCTCCGCCTGGCGAAGCCGGCGACCTGGCCGGAGCCGGCGGTGGTGACCGTGAACGACACACACCGCTAGGGCAGGGCCGAGGCCGCGCGTGGGACCGGGTCCACCCCAGACTCACCCACCGCTCGGCCTGGATCGACCTGGACGGCGAACTCCCCCTGGTCGAGGGCACGTTGATCCGACTCAAGGTCGACCACCTTCCCGGCGACCGCGATGCTCCGCCGGTCTGGCTGTGGTCCTCCGCGACCGGCGCCACCGAGGCCGACGTCGACTTCGTCTGGTCGTGCTACCTACGAAGATTCGACCTGGAGCACACATTCCGCCTGTTCAAGCAGTCACTCGGCTGGACCCGCCCCGCCTGCGCGACTCGCAGGCGGCGGACCGATGGACCTGGCTGATCATCGCCGCCCACACCCAACTCCGCCTCGCGCTGCCGCTGGCAGCCGACCAGCGCAAACCCTGGGAGAAGACCACACGCCCCGGCACCGCACTTACCCCAACCCGCGTCCGGCGCGGGTTCAGGAACATCCGCCCCCACCTGGGCAGTCCGGCCCGCGCGCCCAAACCCACCAGGCCGGGGCCAGGACGACCACCCGGCGTCAAGAACCGACACCCCACCACCCGCTACGCCGTGAGCAAGACCGTCAAACGCCCCGAGACACTCGTCGCTCTGCGTGACGGTCGATGTTAAGGAACAAAGTGAGAAGCTGTTCCATATCCGGTGATCTGTGATGTTCCGTGACTGGCAGATCTGCTGGACTGGGTTCACAGCAGATCCGCCAGCGCGCGGCGAACTCGGTGCCGAAGGCGGAGGTCCGTCGCCACCCGAATTTGATTCCTACCAGCTACCGATCACGCCGTGGACGATCCGCACTCCTTCACCACAGCGACCTCAACAGGGCTGAGCCAGCTTGCCAGAAGTCGACGGACGCAGGCGACACTGGTTCAGTGTCTTGTGCCCGAGGCCCAGACGGCCTGACTGCCGTCGTATACAACCACGTTTCCGTCGTCCTGGACGACCAGGCGAGAGCCCGGATGCCCGGCCGTGTTGGAGGCCCATACCGCCGTACCGGAGGCCGTGTAGACGACGAAATTGCCGTCACCCTGGAGGGTCGCCGACCAGCCCCGGTTGACGGTGTTCGAGGCCCAGCGGGCTCGGTTGAACTCGTCGTAGATGACGAGGTTGCCGTCGGTCTGCATGGTCAGCCGCGCCGTGTTGGAGCTGAGCGACTGGCCCCGGCTCAGAGTGAACGGCGCATAGCGTGTCTGGTTTGCCAAAATGGACTGCGCCGCTGCCGTACCGGCGGTAGCCGCTGGAGCGTCGTCCGAGGGGGCCGCGCTGGCCTGGCTGCCGAGCGTCAGGGTGGCGATGACGGCGGTTGCGAGAAGTGTGACGGCTTTCTTTCTCACGAGCGAACTCCTTGAGTCAGGTAGTTCATCCAACGGTGCCCGGGTCAGGCACCGCCCCACCGGACTCTGACACCACGGCTGTGCGGAAGACGCCGCTCCGCACAGTCATGACGAGTTTGTATCCCCGCTTTGACCTGAAATCCAGGGCATCGACGGACTTCCCCTTGAGGAGGCCGTACTCGAACTCCGGAAGATCCTGCCCCTCACCAAAGTCAAAGCACTCCTTGACCTGTCCGCCGGCCTCGTCGACCAGCTCGTCCTCGGACAAGGTCCTGACGACCAGGGCCCAGCGTTTGGATTCGGGCAGTGCTTGCACCTCGATGACGAAGTATCCGAGATCAGGGTCCGAGGCGTCTTCGAACCAGAGGGGTGCCGCGGCTGCCCGTGCAGCCGCTCAACGGCGGCGCAGTTCCTCGGACCAAGCCCGGAGCGGGTCGGCGAGGGCGAGGTTGTCCCCGCGGCTCACGGTCTGGAGCAGCGAGTAGGCGTAGAGAGTGGCGGCGTCGAACCCCTCCGGAGCTCGCCCCCACGCCTCCCAGTCCAGTAGGCGCAGCGGCGAGGTGAGGTTCGCCCAGTGCACATCCGCATGGGCTGTTGTCCAGCAGGAGACGGCCGGAACAGGGATGTCCACGAACTCGGGGATAGCCCGCTCCATGTACTGCTGCCGTACGGCGACGCGCTCGCCCGCGTCGGCGGCGGCCGGGAGCGGTCCCCGGCTGTCACCGTGTGTCCTCCGTAGTCCTCGCCTTGGTCGCTGTGAACTTCTCTGGTTCCAGCGCGGCAGACGCGGCCTCCGCACTTGACGGACTGGAACGCCGCTAGCCTTGCTGCTGGTTGCATATTGGGTTTTGGAATGAGGCCGGGAAGAGGATCATCGTGTCTGTCCTGATCGCGGGTGGAGCCGGGTACATCGGAAGCACCGTCGCTTCCGCCTGTCTGGACGCGGGGATCACCCCGGTGATCCTGGACAACCTCGTAAGGGGCCGCAGGGAGTTCACCAAGGAGCGGATCTTCTACGAGGGCGACATCGCGGACGGCGCTCTGATCGACCGGATCTTCTCGGAGCAGCCGGACATCTCCTCCGTGGTGCACTGCGCGGCGCTGATCGTGGTGCCGGAGTCGGTGGCGGACCCGATCGGCTACTACGAGGCGAACGTCGCCAAGAGCCTGGCGTTCGTAGGCCACCTGCACCGCAACGGCTGCGACCGCCTCATCTTCAGCAGTTCGGCCTCCATCTACCGGGCCGAGGACGGCTCCCCCGTCACCGAGGAAACGCTGCTGGCGCCGCAGAGCCCCTACGCGCGAACGAAGGCGGTGTGCGAGGAGATGTTCGCCGACATCGCCGCGGCCGGGAAGATGCGGGTGCTGTCCCTGCGCTACTTCAACCCGGTGGGCTCCGACCCCCTGCTGCGCACCGGTCTGCAGCTTAAGAGGCCCAGCCACGCCCTGGGCAAGCTGATCCAGGCCCATCAGGAGGGCACAGCGTTCCCGGTCACCGGGGTGAACTACCCGACCCGCGACGGGACCGGTATCCGTGACTACGTGCACGTCTGGGATCTCGCCGCGGCCCACATCGCGGCGGTCGACGGCTTCGACTCCATCCTCACCGGATCGAAGCCGTCGATGGCGATCAACCTGGGCACCGGGTCCGGCACCACCGTCCGGGAGCTGTGCGCGGCGTTCAACAACGTCGTGCCCACGCCCCTGGCGACACTCGACACCGATCCGCGGCCCGGCGACGTCGCCGGCGGGTACACCGCCAGCGACCGGGCCGCGACGCTCCTGGGCTGGACGCCGAAGCTGTCTTTGGAGGAGAGCATCCGCTCCGCCCTGGACTGGATCCCGGTGCGCGACGGGCTGCTGAAGGACTGACGCCGCGTCCGGGCTTCACGCCTGCGGGTGGTCCTGCCCGTGGTGGAGGCCGGCTTCGAGGTCGAGCAGGTGCCGCATGGCCGGGGCGAGCCATGCGGTGTCCCACCGATGGTCTGCCGGGGCGTTGCGGTAGGCGTGGTGGGGGATGCGCAGCGTTTCCAGGAGCTGGTGGCCGGCGATCCAGTCGGCCTCCAGCGTGCCGATGCCTCCGAGCGCGATGCGGCGGGCGGTGCCCAGGGCCTGCGTATGGCGGCGCAGGTTCTGTCGTACGTCGTACTCATCGAGGCGCGCGGTGCTGCCGGCTACGTCCACCAGCTGGGGGTGGGGTGGACGGTCGCTGAGCAGCGAGGCGTCCCAGACGCTGGCGGCGGCGAAACCGTGGGGATGCCGTGTCAGCAGGTTGAGGGCAGCGAAGCCTCCCTTGCTGAACCCCAGCAGGTGAACCGGCGGCCGGGCCTGGGTGCCGAGGGCGGCGAGGACGGTTGGCACGACCACGCGGACAAGGTGGTCCTCCTGTCGGCGGTCGGCCTGGGTGGCGTGGTTAACCAGCCAGGGTGACTCCCTGAAGGTCGGCGCCACGAAGGCGGTCGCGTCGCGCAGCTGTGCGGGAAGCCGTGCGATCTCGGTGAGGCTGTGGCCGTACTTCCTCCCGTCTCCCTTCTCCACGGGCAGGGCGAGCACGATCCTGCGCACCGGCTGGTCGGGCAGGAGCACGGTGACCTGCGTGCCGGGCTGCTGGAACGGGCTGTCTAGCACGATCCGGGTGCCTGTGTGGAGGGCGGTTGCTTCGCGGGGGTCAGCCCGGCGGTCTGGAGTGAGGTGTTCAGGCTCGGAGGGCGGCGACGGCATCGTGGTAGGTCTCCCAGTTGTCGCAGTTGAACCGGAGTTCGCCCGGCAGGAGGGGAACGGCCCTGAGCTCGTTGCCAGTGCTGATCCAGTGCCGCACCGCGTCGATGAGGTAGAGCTCGCCGCTGGGGCGGGACGGGCATGCGCGCAGGGCCTCGAAGACGAACGGCCCGAGGACCCAGCGGGCGGCACAGGCGTGTACCCAGGCCGCACCGGCGTGGTCCAGGAGGCCGCTGTCGAAGTCGACGGTGTAGGGGCCGGGGCCTGTCCGGGGCGGGGCTGCCGCGCCCAGGAGGGTCTCGTGCGCAGGGATGCTGTCTGCGGGGAACAGCTGTGTCAGGACGGAGCAGTCCGCCGCAAAGCCGGAGGTGAGGCGCCCGAGCGGCGTCTCGCCTCCGGCAGCTGGGCGGATCAGGTTGTCTCCGAAGGCGAGGACGAACGGCTGTTGCTGTGTCCAGGCTTCAGCCTCGAGGACGGGTGCCCCGGGGCCGGCGCCGTCGTCCTGGACCCGGTAGGAGAAGGCCATCTGGTACGCCGTGCCGGTGCCGAAGTAGGCGGGGATCTGGCTCTTGCGTGAGGAGATGACGAAGAGGACGTCGCAGATCCCGGCGGCGCGCAGTTCGTGGACGAGGTGTTCCAGGATCGGCGTCCGGGCGAGGGGCAGCATCTCTTTGGGGGTGATGCGGGTGATTGGGGCCATCTTGGTCCCGGCCCCGGCGGCTGCCACGACCGCCCTGGTGATCGTGTGCGTCATGGTGGTTGTCCGCCCCTGTCAGGTGCTTGGCCGGCCGGTCGGTCCGGCGAGCCAGTCGAGCCAGGTGCCGTAGACGTCGCAGTGGGCTACGACGTCGGAGCGGCTCGTGCCCCCGTCGTAGCTGGCCATGATCATGCGGGGTGTGTCGTGGCCGAAGTGGCCGATGGAGATCTCGTGGAGCGGGCGGTTGCGGCTCAGTTCGGTGAGGGTGTTGGCGAGGCGTTCCCGGCCGCCGGGAGAGCCGAAGATCTGGTAGATCGACCACGAGAAGACGAGGCACAGATGTTCGCCGGGCGGCGTCTGGGCGACGACGTCGGCAAGATGGTCCTGGGCGCGGCCGGCCAGGATCGTCGGCGGGGTGCGCGCGGCCAGGGCCAGGGCACTGTTCAGGGTGCGCATCCGCTTCGTCTGTTCCGGCCAGGTGAGGCTGACCAGCCACTCGGTGGCCTCGGGGTCGGTGACGTCCACCGGGCTGGGCTCAATTCCGACCGGCGGGGCGAACCGTGTGACGTCCGGGGACAGAGGCGGGGTCCCGCCCTTGATCTCGCAGGTGAGGACCGTGTCCGGATCGCTGGCGGGCAGGGTGAGCCGGTGTGCGCCGTAGTCGTAGGTGTAGCGGTCCCAGAGCAGGTTCAGCCCGGCGCTGGCGCCCACGTCCACGATCCTGACCGGGCGGCCGTCGTCGAGCTGCTGCTGGAGTGCGGCGAAGGCGGGGACGAGGACGGCGCAGCGGCCCACTTCGTTGGTCTGGACCGAGCGGTTGGTGATGATCCGCCTGATCTGCCGGGCGTGTTGTCGGCAGAAGTCGGTGAGCAGGGCATCGACGCAAGACGGGGGATGTGTCTCGTGGCCGGTGAAGTAGGTGGCCAACGGGTGCCGGACGCCGCGGCGCAGGATGTGGTGGACGGCCCCGAGCAGCATGTTGGGGGCGGGCTGTCCCGGCTGGGTGGCGGCCGCGAGGTCGAGCAGTTCGGGGGTACGGGCGATGGTGCGGGAGAGAGTCTCGTACAGCGGGGACCTGCCTGCGGCCTGCTGGGAAGCGAACCGCTCGAAGGTGTCGGCGAGCTGGACGTGGTCGGCCACGGCTGTCTCCTCAGATGATCATGTAGCCGGAGTCGGTGAGCTGCCGGACGGCACCGAGGCTCTGGCCGCGGCGGCCCCACCACTTCTCGGCTTCGGCGGCCTGGGCGGCCTGGGTGGTGGCGATGACGGCTGTCACCCGGTCGCGGGGGACGACGACAGTGCCGTCGTCGTCGGCGACGACGACGTCCCCCGGGGTGATGCGGACGCCGTCGACGTCAACGGGGACGTTGACCGCGCCGTCCTGGCGGCCGACGGGGTAGTCGTAGTTGAGGGGGGTGGTGCCGCGGGCGACCGTCGGGAATGCGATGCGGCGCAGCTCGGCGACGTCGCGGACCATGCCGTCGACCAGGACGCCGGTGATGCCCCGGCTGTGCATGTGCGCGGCGGTGACGCCCCCGAAGCAGGAGCGTTCCTTGCCGCCGCCGGCCGCCACGACGACGATGTCGCCAGGCTGTGCGAGGTCGATCGCCGCGCGGCGCACGGTCACGTCCGGGCCGAGGGCCGTGACGGCGCTGCCGCACAGGATGAGGCCGGGGGTCTGTAACTTCAGGCAGTACGAGAGCGAGCCGGTCTTGCCGAGGGCGTCGACGATCGAGGCGACCGGGAGCCGGGACAGGGCAGCGATCTCGCTTCGGGCGGGGCGGACGATCTCGGTGTGGATCTCACGTGCGGACATGCCGGGAACCTTTCGTTCAGAGGGAGTGCGGGGCGTTGGAGAGTTCGCGCAGCGGTGCCAGGTCCTGCGCCATGAGGTCGACGGGCGAGGGCCCGGCGGCCAGCGTGGCGCGGGTGGTCCGGCACAACAGGTGGGCGGCAGACTGCACCAGGGCCGCCTGGGTGAAGTCGTCGGCCTGCGGCAGGGTGAAGGCCTGCCCGGGGCCGGGCAGGGCAGGGCCGTCCCGGTGTAGGAGGAACAGCCGTGTGCCCGCCGCGGCCGCGGCGCGGACGGCTTCCTGGGACGTCCTGTCGGCCGAGTCGTAGGCCAGGAGGAAGACCACGTCCTGCGGTTGGGCGCTGCTCAGCCGGTGGCGGGCGCCGTGGGCGGGGTCGGGGTGGTCGTTGTAGATCGCGCTCATGTCAGCGAGTGACGGATCGCAGACCACGAGCGGAGGCCGTACGTCTTCGACTCCGAGCGGGGCGTCCCAGCTGAGGTTGTGGGCGAAGTGCTCGCCGGCGAGGGCGAGGGGGCCGCCGTCGGGGCACAGGACATAGATGCGGCGTCTGCTGCGGATCGCGTCGGCTACGGCCTCGGTGGCCTCCCGCAGAAAGCCCGCCAGCAGGGGGACGTCGATGGCGGCCAGGGCGTGCAGGGCCCGCTCCTGACCGGCCGCCGGCGGTTCCTCGTGCGGGGCGAGCGCGCTGGCTGTCGCCCAGGTCAGCGCGGTCAGCATGGCGTCCTCGCTGATCTGCTGGTCGGCAGTTCCCGTTGCCCAGACCATGCCGTCCACCGGCTCCATCTGGGTCCCGTCCCCGCCCACCACCGCCAGCACCGGCACGCGGTGGCTTCCGCAGAGCCGGACGACCTCGAGGATGTTGGCCGACCTGCCGCTGACGCTCGCGACGACGACCAGGCCCACCTGATCGATGTCCCGGGCGAGCGAGTGGGCGAAGACCGTGCGGTAGTCCTGGCGCTGGACGCCGTAGGCCATGGCCGCCGGGCTCATCATCGCGTCGTTCACCGGCAGTCCGGCGTGGTCGTGAATCTGGAGGAGGATTGAGCGGACGATCGCCGAAGAGCCGCCGTTGCCGAAGGCGCGCACCCGAGTGCCTTCGGCAACGGTGGCCTTCCGCAGAAGGCCCACGGCCTCGGGGCCGCAGGCGAACATGCGCCGGGCAGCGGCGGCGACCTCGGTCAAGTACGCGCGGGCGAAGTCCTCGTACACAGCGGACGTCACGGTCTTCTCCCTTCAGCTCGAAGCGGGTCGGGCGGAAGCCAGCCAGGGCTCCACCACGGGCGGGAATTCGGCGCTGAGCAGCCGGCGGCGGACCGGGCGGAGGCTGGCGGGCAGGTCCTGGCAGTCGAGACGGCAGTCGACCGGCCGCCGGCCTGCCGCCGCGTCTTCCTCCCCGGCGCGGAGGTGATCGGCGGGCAGGCCGAACCTGCGGGCGATCAGCAGGGCCGTCTGGTATTTGGTGAAGCCCTGCTCCGCGCTCCAGTGGACGACCGATCCCCGGCACTGCCCGTGCAGGAGGGCCCTGGCGATCCGGCGGCACACCTCTGCGGCTTCGTCCGCGTGCGTCGGGTAGCGCACGCACACGTCGTCCAGGTCGACCCGGGCTCCCGCGCCCACCTGGCGGGCGATCTCGGTCAGGTTCGTCTCGGCGGCGAACTGCGCGGGCCCGTAGAGCACGGGCAGCCGCAGGATCGCCGCGCCCGGGCAGGCGGCGCGCACCTCCTGCTCGGCAAGCAGCTTCCACCGGCCGTAGGCGTTCAGCGGGTTCGGGAGACTTCTCGGCCGGTAGGGCGGCGTCGTCCCGTCGAACACGTAGTCGCTGGAGATGTGCAGCAGGCGGGCCCCGTACCGGTGAACGCCCCGGGCGATCAGCCGGGCGGCATCGACGTTCCTGCCGAGAGCCTGCGCCGGGGCACCGTCCCAGACCTCGGGCCGGCGCTCGCCCACACAGTTGACGACGACGTCCGGCTGGCACCGTCCGAGCAGGCGCTCGATGCCGTCGGCCGATGTGGCGTCGACCCTGACCAGCCCGTCGGCGCGGCTGAAGCCGGTGCCCGTCACGGCCATGTCGCCGAACGCCCTCAAGACGCTGCGCCCGAGCAGCCCGGAGGCGCCGAAGATCACCGCTCGCATCACTCACCCCCGACGAAGTCCCGCGAGGTGAGACAGCCAAGCCGAGCCGGACTCGTGATCGGCAGGGGCCGCCGCGGTGTACGAGGTGGATGCACCAACTCGGTGTAGACACACTCGAATCGACGTCCGGTGTACGTACACCAAGTCCCGTTTGCGCTGCCCGATTCCGGTATCCCGCACGGTGGTAGCTTCCGGCCAGGACCCCGCCGGACTTGGAGTGCCCCATGGAGCCAGCAGCGTTAGACGCCCCGCCGGCCACCGTGCTCGCCGCCCTCTTACAGCAGCTGGGGATGCGGCCGGAGCAGCTCATCAGCCGCATCAACGAGAGGCGAGCCCGCCGCGGCAGCTCTCCCCTCCACCTGAAGGCGGCCTATCCCTGGCTGCGCGAGAGCCCTGCGCATCCGCAGCCGGACAACCAGGCCGACGCCTTGGCGGTGCTCACCGCCAAGGCAGGGCGGTGCATCAGCGCCTCCGATGTCGGCTGGGACGTACCCCGTCCCCGGACTCGTCACCGTCATCTCGACGCGCCCGGCGACGCACCCCTGGAGGCTCTGCTCCACGAGATCAGCCAAGGAGACATGATGGACCGCCGGAACCTGCTCATGCTCACAGGAGCGGCAGCCACCGCGCCCGCGCTCTCCCTCCTGCTCGGCCCGATAGCTCAGGCCGCCGACACGCCCGGCGCCACACGCCTGAACGACAAACTCGTCGGCTCGATCGAGAGTGCGGTCCGGGATCTGAGGGAGATGGACGATTCCACCGGGAGCGCCAGCGGCGATCTCACCTGGGGCCTGGGCATCTGGCAGAGCACGTCCCGCGTCGTCACACAGGCCCGCGGCCACGGCCGGCTGGTCGACCGGCTCCACACCGCCTACATCGAGCTGAGCGAGCAGACCGGATGGATGCTCTTCGACGCCGGCCGCCACCCCCAGGCCCAGCGCGTCTATCACACCGGGATGCGGCTGGCCCGCGAGACCGGCACGTCCCTGACCGCCCGCCACGCGACGTCCAACCTCGTTGCCTCCGCCGCCTACCAGGCCGCGTGGCTGGGCCACCACAACGATGCCGTCGCGCTGCTCGACATCGCCGCCCGCACACCGGAACTGCCCTCCGCAGTGGCAGCGGTGATCGCCGAACGCAACGTCTACGCCGCAGGGCGGCGGCACGACCCCGACGCGGTCCTGCGATTCCGCGACGAAGCACTGCTCCATCTCGCCTCCCCCAGCGAGCGCCCGCCGTGGTGGGCGACCTGGCTGACGACAGACTCCGTGGACGCGGCCACCGGGCGGGCCTGGCTCGCCTGCGACAAGCCGTCCCAGGCCGTGCCCTACCTGAGCCGGCGCGTCGAAGCGTCCTCGCCCGACCACCAGCGCGACCACCTCCACGCCGTTCTCGACCTGGCCGACAGCGTCCACAAGTGCGGCGACGCCGACAGGGCAAGAGACCTGCTCGACCAGGCCGAAGGACTGATCGGCACGGTCAGCTCCGAGCGCATGGCCCACCGCTACGAAGCACTGTCGTCGGCCGTCGCCGTATGACAACCCCGGCAGTGGAGGCCGCGGGATACCGAGTGTGGGTACGCGCCCCGGAGCACGTGCGGCCCGGTCGACGGCGTCGACCACGACCAGGCCGTCACCGAGCGCTTGCAGCGGTCGCCGCAGTCGGTGGTCCGTGAGGTCCTCGGGTAGCGCCGCCTTCGGGGTGAGGCTGCAGAAGCTGCGCGGCCGCCGGAGCCCGGCTCAGTCCGTCCTGCACGCGCCGGACTGCGAGGAGACGCCGCTGAGCGCACCGCCGCTCGATTCCGAGCCGAGCCGGGGGTCAGATGAAGTCTGGTCCGTCTGCGGCTCGACTGGACAGTCGATGCTCGTCGACGGCGGGATCCTCGTCGGTCACGACAACGTCCTCGAAGCCGTCGTCCTCGCCAGGCTTCAGGCCATCGTGATCGTTCATGAGGCCAGGATGGCAGCCGATCACGGCCCGTCCGGCCAGCTCGTCAACACGTCGCCCGTCTCCTCGTCGACGAGGGTGACGCGTGCGCCGGCCCGGCTGCCATACGCGCCGATCCAGCCCAGGTACTTCCGGTCCGCGGTTGCGCGCTCCTCCCACCAGCCCTCCATGATCGGCCGCCCGTCGACGAGCAAGGCGACCTTGTAGCGGCCCTCCATGGGGGTGAGGCAGGGTCCCTTGCGTGATCGACGTCTGTCCGGATTCATCCGGTGATGCCGAGGGTGGCCAGGGGCCTTCGCCAGTCGCGAGCGGTGTGACGTAGG